>JBGCCY010000168.1:0-67140 GCA_045104975.1 Saprospiraceae bacterium | reverse complement strand
TTGGAAAACCAAAACTACTGCTCGCAGATGAACCTACTGGAAATTTACACACCAAGCAGGGTGAAGAAATTATGAAACTTTTCAAAGAGTTACATGCCGAAGGAATGACAATAATCCAAGTAACTCACTCCGAAAAAAATGCTCAATATGGAGATCGAATTATCTATTTAGAAGATGGATATGTTCGAGAAGATAAAAATGTAAATGAATTGTTAGAAAAAAACTAAGAAACCAAAATTTCTATTTTTCCTCAAAAAAAAACGCCATGTTAAAACACAATCTTCGTCTTGTCTTTAGAAAATTCAAAAAAGATAAAAGTACATTTTTGATAAACTTGATTGGTTTGTCGGTAGGTTTTGTAGTAGCATTAACCATTTTTGGATGGGGAATAGTTGAATTGAGTTATGATAAATTTCACACAAAATCTGATCAAATTTATCGAGTCATAAATGAGCGATATCAAAATGGAGAGATGGTTCAAAGAGGAGCAATTACCTATCCGACGATTGGTCCAACTATGTTTAAAGATTATCCTGAAGTAATCAACAATACTCGAATTTCTTATCAAGGGACGATGAATATTGCAAAGGATAAAAAAATCTTACGCATTGATGACGCGCAATTTACGGATGAGCATTTTTTCGAAATGTTTGATTTTGAATTATTAGCAGGAGATAGAAAAACAGCACTTTCGGAAACGAATCAAGTAGTCTTGACCGAAAAAATAGCCAAGCAATTATTTGATATTCGAAATAGAAATTACGAATCCATAATCGGAGAATCTATAGTGATGGATAGAGATGAACACCCTTCCAAAGTTGTCGGCGTACTCAAAGATTTTCCTTCCAACTCTATTTTTAATCCAACTATTTTAGGAAGTTATGCAACCTTCGTTCGATACTCTGGTGAAGGTGCTGACAACAGTTGGGACTGGTCTGACTTCTATCATTATGTTGAGTTAGATCCTAAAGCAGATGCAGCAGTTTTGGAAACAAAATTCCCTGCTTTTTCCAAAAAATATTTTGTTGATGAAGGGCTCACCCAAAGCGAAGAAAAGTTCTTCTTGCAACCACTTGCAGATGCCTACCTTTATTCTTCTGACTTAGAATATAAAATTACGAAAACTGGAAGTGCCCGATCGGTGTGGTCATTATTGGCAATTGCGATTATGATTTTGGTAATTGCTTGGGTCAACTATATCAATTTATCTTCTGTCAAAGCGATCGAACGAGCGAAGGAAGTTGGTTTGCGAAGAGTGATTGGAGCAGGGAGAAGACAACTGACAGCTCAGTTTTTACAAGAAGCATTTTTTGTAAATATATTAGCGGTTATGCTAGCAGTTCCATTGACGTTTTTATTTCAACCTTGGTTTTATGATGTGATGGGAGTTGATCAATCTGGGTCTGTCATTCCACATTTGGATTCACTTTCGTATTTGATGTACGGAGGATTTGGGTTGTTGATTTCTTTAGGGATTTTGATTTCAGGATTGTATCCATCGTATTTGCTTTCTAGCAAAAATACGCCGGAAGTTTTGAAAGGAAAATTTCAAAATACAACAAGCAGTCGATTCCTGCGGAAAGGTTTAGTGGTTTCTCAATTTACGATGTCTATCAGTTTGATCATCATCACGATGTTTGTTTATCGGCAAATAAAATTTTTAAACCAAAAAGATCTTGGTGTCAAGATTGATCAAGTTATGGTTTTTAATGGACCAGAGTTGACTGGTTGGGATAGTTTATTTATTGAAAAAATGAATGCGTTTACAGCATCGTTAAGTCAGTTTCCAAATATCAAAAGTGCCAATTCTTCTAGTCGAGTGCCAGGGCAAAGAACGGGTAGGATTTTTAGTTTAAAAGTTAAAGGCGATGAAAACAATACTTCTTTTATGAGTAACGTCATCAATGCCGATTCGAAATATGATGACACTTATGATTTAAAAACTTTAGCAGGACGGTTTTTTCGACCAGATGATTCTAATACTGATGGTAGCTTAGTTAAAAATATTGTCATCAATGAAGCGGCTAGAAAAATGGTTGGGATTGAATCCGATGAAGGTGCACTTGGTCAAGTATTTAATTTTTATGGAAATGATTATACTGTGGTAGGTGTATTCAAGGACTATCATCAACGGTCGATTCATCATGCAATTGAACCTTTAGTTATCGTTCCTTATTATGGAACGTTCAATCCTGTTTCTGTAAAATTAGCGACTACCGATATTGACAGAACCATCGCTCAAGTGAAAACTAGCTACGAATCGTTCTTTCCAAATAATGCATTTGAATACACTTTCTTGGATGATCAATTTGCTCGACTTTATCAAGCCGATAAAAATTTTGGACAAATACTTTTGTTCTTTACTTTCCTTACGATTTTCGTGGCTTGCTTAGGTTTGTTTGGTTTAGCATCGTACACCGCACATTTGCGAACGAAGGAGATTGGAATTCGAAAAGTGCTAGGAAGTTCCGTTTCACAAATAGTAAAATTACTTTCTCTTGATTTTCTAAAATTAGTTTTTGTAGCAGTATTGTTAGCCATGCCGATTGCTTGGTATTGTTCGCAGCAATGGTTGCAAGCGTATGAATATCGAATTTCGATGGAAGCAACTGTTTTTATTTTTTCAGGAGGAATTGCATTAGGAATTGCATTTTTCACTATCAGTTTTCAATCGTTGAAAGCAGCATTTGGAAACCCTATTGAAAGTTTGCGAAATGAATAAAGCAGATATGGCAGATCTGAAAAATTTGGAATATCTAAAATGTCAAATCAAAAAAACTAAACCATGTGGAAACATAATATCAAACTCGCCTTTCGAAATTTTAAAAGAAATAAGACTTCTTTTTTAATTAACCTAATTGGTTTGTCAACTGGTTTGGCTTGTGCACTTCTGATTTATTTGTGGGTAAATGATGAGATTAATATTGATAAATTCCATGATAAGAATGACCGATTATTTCAAGTTTTACAAGCCCGTCAATTTCCTCAAAAAATTGCAACTTGGGAGATTACCCCAATTCTTTTAGCCAATGCATTAGAGCAAGATTTACCTGAAATAGAAGCAGCAACTAATATTAGTAGTAGGGAAGAAAGTCCAAAAGGAGTATTCTCTTTTGACGACAAAAGTGTAATTGCCGAAGGATTGTATGCGAGTGAAAATTTCTTCGAAGTATTTACTTTTCCTATAAAAAAAAGTGATGGGCAGAGTTTTTTAAAAGACAAAAATAATATTGCCATTTCCGAAAAATTTGCTCGAGACTTATTTTCAACAACTGAAAATGTAATTGGAAAAACCATAAAATGTAAAAGATATCAAGAAGAAAAATTATTTCGAATAGCAGCAGTATTTGAAACGCCACCTAGTAATTCTACACTTCAATTTGACTTTGTCTGGAATATGCAATTGTTGGTTGATGCAGATGAATATGCTGGGAAATGGAATGGAGATTATGCTAAAACTTTCTTTGTTTTAAAACCTGAGATAGATGCAGAAAAATTCAATAATAGATTGGCTCCTTTTATGAATACAAAGACTGATGAGAGAAAAAAATCTCGACTTTTCGCGCAGCGATTTTCTGATAAATATTTGAATGGAAAATATGAGAATGGAAAAATTGCTGGAGGCCGAATCAGTTACGTTTGGTTGTTTTCGATTATTGCCGCTTTTATCTTATTGATCGCATGTATCAATTTTATAAACTTATCTACTGCACAAGCCTCTACCAAAATGAAAGAAATAGGAGTGAAAAAAACGATAGGGGCAAATCGTCAATCACTTATTCAACAGTTCTTGAGTGAATCCATTTTGATGTCATTTTTGTCTTTATTGATTGCATTACTTTTAGTACTGATGATTATGCCAAGCTTCAATGACATTACAAGTAAAGCGCTGAAGTTTAATTGGAGTTTCAATTTTGTAATCACATTATTCTTAATTACTCTTTTTACTGGGTTGGTTTCTGGAAGCTATTCCGCATTTTATCTTTCCCAATTTAAACCTTCAGAAGTATTAAAAGGAAAAAGAATTATTTCTTTTGGCGAACAATGGATAAGGAAAGGGTTAGTAGTATTTCAGTTTGGTTTGTCAATCATTTTTATCGTTGGAGTACTCGTTGTACAACAGCAAATGGAATTTATCCAGACTCAAAATTTAGGATATCAGCGAGATAACGTACTGAGTTTTAAAAGACCAAATACAGCTAAATCAGAAACATTTATAACCGAAGTGAAAAATGTTTCAGGGGTATTGAATGCTGGTCGTATGTGGGGGGATTTACAGAGTGGAAGAGGTACGCAAGGCGGATATTCATGGCGAGGTCAAGAGGATGATAAAAAATATTCTTTTAAGTCGCCAATTATTGGACCTGATGTGATAGAGACGATGGATATTGAATTGCTTGCAGGACGGACTCCCTCCCTAGAACATCAAGAGGATTTTAATAAAATTATCATCAATGAATCTGCTCGAAAAATGATGCAGTTAGATAATCCTGTAGGAATGAATATTGGTTACGGTGACACCCTTCGAGAAATAATAGGAGTAGTCAATGACTTTAATTATGGCTCTATTCATCATAAAATTGAACCATTAATTTTCAGGGTTACAACCCGAGGGAATAATATTCTGGTAAAAATAAAATCAGGTGAGGAAAAAACTGCCATCGTCAAATTAGAAGAAGTTTTCCAAAAATTTCATCCTGCATTTCCTTTTGAATATTCATTTGTAGATGATGATTATCAAGCCTTGTATGAAGCAGAAAGTCGAGTAGCCACATTATCAAAATACTTTAGTGGTTTGGCAATTGTTATTTCTTGCTTAGGATTGTTTGGCTTGGCGATGTTCACCGCTGAACGAAGAAAAAAAGAAATTGGAATTCGAAAAGTATTGGGTTCAAGTATTTTTGGAATTGTTCGAATGCTGACAAGTGATTTTACCAAAACAGTTTTTATTGCCATTTTGATTTCGTTGCCCATTAGTTTTTTAATTGCAAAAAGTTGGATGGCAAATTTTGCCTATGGAATTGAATTAAGTTGGTGGCTATTTTTAGTGCCTAGTTTGATGGTGCTTTTTGTTGCATGGTGCACGGTCGGAATGCAAACGATAAAAGCGGCAAGTGTCAATCCTGTGGAGTCATTAAAAGATGAATAACTCTAAATCCTAATTATCATGTGGAAGCATAACATTAAACTTACATTTCGAAGTTTTCAAAAGAATAAAACTTCTTTTTTGATTAACCTCATTGGTTTGTCTACTGGATTGGCTTGTGCACTCTTGATTTATTTGTGGGTGAATGATGAGATGAATATGGATAAATTCCATGAGCAGGATAGTCAGCTTTATCAAGTAATGCATAATCTTGATTTATCTCCGCGTGTCTTAACATTGGAAGAGACACCAACTCCATTGGCAGAAGAATTGAAAAAGACGATGCCAGAAATAGAGTATGCCATAAGTGTTAATGACTTTTTTAATTGGCAAGGAAAGAAAGGGGTTTTTTCAAATGGCAAGAATCAAATAGCTGCAAAAGGATTGATTTCAAGTAAAGATTATTTTCAGGTGTTTTCTTATGATTTAATTGAAGGAGACAAAGATCAAGTATTGGTTGACAAATCAAGTATTGTGATTTCTGAAGATTTAGCAAATAAATTATTTAGTACAACAGATAACCTAATTGGAAAAACATTGGAGTGGGAGCATACTGGCTTTCAAGGAACATTTCAAATTACAGGAATTTTTAAGACTCCTTCATCCAACTCAACAGAACAATTTGATGTTGTTTTTAATATTGAACAATTATTATCAAATGATCAATGGTCAAAAGAATGGACAGGAGGTTATGCAGATACATATGTGGTTTTAAAGAAAGGAACCAACTTAAATCAATTCAATCAAAAAATAAAAGGATTATTAAAAACAAAAGCGGAAGGCAATTCAAAAAGCACTTTATTTGCTCAAAAATATTCTGATAAATATTTGCATGGTCAATATGAAAATGGGAAAATAACAGGAGGAAGAATTACTTACGTTCGTTTATTTTCTCTTATTGCATTTTTCATTTTATTGATTGCTTGTGTCAATTTTATGAATTTATCTACAGCAAGGGCATCGTTAAAAATGAAAGAAATTGGAATCAAAAAGACTATCGGTGCTTCCCGTCGTAATTTAGTTTTTCAATTTATAAGTGAGTCCATTCTAATTTCATTTTTATCATTAATCGCTGCTGTGATTATGATGATATTGTTTTTACCACAGTTTAATCAGATAACTGGAAAGACGCTTCAATTGGTATGGGATATTGAACTCATCAGTTCTGCTTTGGGTATTACTCTTTTGACTGGATTTATTGCTGGTTGCTACCCCGCATTTTATTTATCCAGTTTTAAGTCAGTAACCGTATTGAAAGGAAAGTTGAATATTTCATTTGGAGAGCAATGGATAAGGAAAGGGTTAGTAGTTTTTCAGTTTGCATTATCTATCCTTTTTATAGTTGGTCTTTTGGTTGTTAACGAACAAATCGAAATGACTCAATCTAAAAATCTAGGTTATAACAGAGATAACATTATTAGTTTCGAATGGAAAGGTAATCTCTACGATCAATGGAATGGATTAAATCAAGAAGGAAATTCTAATGAGAAATTTTACTCTTTTATGTCTCGCTTAAAAGAAGTTCCGGAGGTTATTACAGTAACTAATATGTCAGGAAATATTTTGACCAAAGTATATGGGCAAAGTGGACTTATATGGAATGGTGATGAAAGCAACAGAAATTTTATTTTTAAATCGCCAATTATAGGATATGACTTTATTGAAACTTTAGGAATAGAATTAGGAGCAGGGCGTACTTTTTCAAAAGAGCATAATGATAGCTATAGCAAAGTAATCTTAAATGAAGCGGCGGTGAAGAAGATGGAAATTGAAAATCCAATTGGCCAAAAAATATCCATGAATGGAGGAAGTGAAATAATTGGCGTAGTAAAAAATTTCCATTACGGATCACTTCATAATGAATTAGAACCACTCATTTTTAGATTTGACTCACATGGAGGAAATATAATGCTTAAAATAAAAGCAGGAACAGAGACAATTACAATCGATAAAATCAAAAAGATTCATCAAGAGTTTCTTCCTGCTTATTCTTTTGAGTTTACCTTTTTAGATGATGAATACCAAGCGCTTTACGAAGCAGAAACCAAGGTCTCAACTTTGTCAAAATATTTTGCTGGCTTAGCCATTTTAATTTCATGTTTAGGATTATTTGGTTTGGCTATGTTCACAGCTGAGCGAAGAAAAAAAGAAATCGGCATCCGAAAAGTTTTAGGTTCAAGTGTTTTTGAAATCGTAAAAATGCTGACAAGTGATTTTACTAAAACAGTCATAATAGCTATCTGTATTTCTATTCCAATCAGTTATCTCATCGCTCAAAGTTGGTTAGATAACTTTGCTTATAACATTACTCTTACGTGGTGGCTATTTTTTATTCCTGCTTTATTGGTTTTATTTATTGCGTGGGCGACAGTTGGTTTACAAACCATAAAAGCGGCAAGTGCGAATCCTGTTCAGTCTTTAAAAGATGAGTAAAAAAATGCTATTATTTTTTCGTCCATATTTGAACGATAACTGTTCAAATATGGACACTCAAAAAACAATTTCTATTTTATTTGCTTTGTAAATTATTGATAGTCAGTAAGTTGATTTATTGGCATATCCATTGGACTTTATTCTTGAACGAATTGCTCTTTTTATTAGGAATAAAAATTCTCTTCCAAAGAGGAAACTCATTTAATTGTAAAGAAATAAAAATAAAGACATGAAAAACATCTTGATTTCACTTGTAATTATATTGTTATTTTCCAATGCAACTTATGCGTGTAGTATGTATAAAATAACTCACGATGAAAAAACCATTGTTGGGAATAATGAAGATTGGCATAATCCGAATACGCAAATTTGGTTTACGCCCAAAGGAAATGAAAAGTATGGAATTATGAATGTTGGGTTCATTGATGGATTTGCACAAGGAGCAATCAATGACGGAGGTTTAATGTTTGATGGATTTGCAATGCCTTATTTAGAGGTGAAAAATACCAAAGGAAAAACTAAAATGTCGATAAGTAAAATGATTCGTCACATCATGCATTCCTATGCTTCGGTGAATGATGTAAAAGCTTATTTAGCTAAAATAAACTTGGGCGGTTTCACTAATTCTATGATTGTATTCGTAGACCAAAAAGGAGATTACTTAATTGTGGAAGGTGATGAATTAATTATTGGAAATGATGCAGAAAAATCTTTTTCCAATTTTTATCCATCTCAAACTAAATCACTTGCGGATGTCAATATACCTTTTTATCAAAATGGTTTGAAATTTATCAACAGTTCAAAGGCAACTCCTTCTGTTGATTATTGTGGGTTGGTGATGAAAAATTTAGCACAAGATCGAGCAACACAATATTCCACAATTTATGATTTGGAAAACTTGGTCGTTCGGGTTTATCATTATCAAAACTATGAAAACTTTGTAGAAATTAATTTAAAAGAGGAATTGCAAAAAGGAGCGCATACACTTTTAATTCCCGAACTTTTTCCAAAAGATACCAAAGGCTATGAGATTTATTCGAAGTATAACGATGCTGAAAATCCAACAAGATACATTCGAGAAGCATGGGAAAAAGATAGCCAAGGAAAAATAGGTAAAGACTTAGAAAACTTTAAAGGGGACTTCGCTAATTTCCTAAATACGATTGGCTACGAATGGTTGAATGACAAAGGAAATGCAAAAGGTGCGAGTGCCATTTTTGAATATGGAACAAAATTATTTCCTAAAAATGCGAACCTATATGATAGTTATGGAGAAGCATTATTTGCCAATAAAAAATATAATGCTGCCATTAAAAATTACAAAAAATCGTTTGCACTCAATCCTGAAAATAGCAACGCTACTCAAATGATTGAAAAAATTCAAGCTGAGCAAAAAACTAAAAATCTGATAAGTTTGAAAAGTGTGTCAACGGAAAAAGAACTCATTACTAAAACTTTAATGAAATATATCGAAGGTTCAACTGGCGGAAAACCTGAACTTTTGAAAAAGGCTTTTCATCCTGACTTGAATTTATATTATGTGAAGAAAGGAGCGTTCAAAGTTTGGTCGGGAACTGATTATATCAAGGATACCAAGGAAGGTCAACCAACAGGCGAAAATGGAAAAATTCTTTCGATTGATTTTGAAAATGATGCTGCGGTAGCCAAAGTCGAAATTTCACATCCAAAAAGTGAGACACCTTATATCGATTATTTTATGTTGCTGAAGGTCGAGGGAGAATGGACGATCATTCATAAAATGTTTACTAAGAAAACGTCAAAGTAAGAGTGATTAAAGATGATGGATCACCTTCAATCGTGAATCCATAATTTTCGAAATCTATAATCGTGAATCATAAATCCATAATCTATGTTCAATCATAACATTAAACTTGCATTCCGAAATTTCAAAAAAGACAAGAGTACTTTTTTGATTAACTTGATTGGTTTGTCCACAGGGTTGGCTTGTGCGATTATGATTTTCATGTGGGTAAATGACGAAATCAATGTGGATAAATTTCATAAAAATGATGCGCACCTTTATCAGGTTTTATCCCATCATTTTGGGAATGAAAAAATAGTCACTTGGAAATCAACCCCTGCACTTTTTGGTGATGCTGCCAAAGAAGAGATGCCTGAAGTTAAAGACGCTGCAAGTTCCTCAAGAGCATTTGATGCTTATGGGTTGACCTCTAACAATGTTTATTTGAGTGCGAAAGGAAGATTTGTAACGGATAATTTTTTCCAGTTATTTTCTTACGAAATGTTGGAAGGCAACCAAGAGAAACTTTTTCCTAACAAAAATGGAATCGTTATATCTGAAGAATTAGCTAATAAGTTTTATAAAGATTCAAAAACTGCGATTGGAAAAACGGTGACTTACGAAGCGCATACTGGAAATGTTGAGGCAATTATTGCAGGCGTTTTTAAAAACATTCCGAATAATTCTTCCATGCAATTTGATTATTTGTTGTCCTACGATTTGTATTTAGAAAATCAAGGAGACCGAACGCATTGGTTTAATTTTAATGGTGAGACCTATGTCTTACTTAAGGAAGGAGCGGATATTAAAAAAGTTAACGATAAGCTGAAAGGATTTCTCAAAGGAAAAAGACCTACTTCAAATGTGGATTTAACCTCCCAAAAATATTCTAAAAATTATCTAAATGGAACTTTTGAAAATGGAGTTCAATCAGGAGGGAGAATCACTTATGTTCGATTATTTTCCATCATTGCGTTTTTTATTTTATTGATTGCTTGTATCAATTTCATGAATTTATCGACTGCAAAAGCTACGCGAAAATTTAAAGAAATTGGAGTCAAAAAAACGATTGGTGCTAATCGTCAAACTTTGATATTTCAATATTTGGGGGAGTCGTTGATTCTGAGTTTTTTATCATTATCCTTTTCAGTTTTGATCATTTTATTAGTGCTACCAAATTTTAATGAAATAACAGGGAAGCAACTTTCTTTAAGTTTAGACCCAACTATTATTTCTACCATTTTTGGAATCACCTTTTTAACTGGAATTATTTCTGGAAGTTATCCCGCATTTTATTTGTCAGGATTTAGCCCGGCAAAAGTTTTCAAAGGAAATATAAAAAACTCGTTGGGCGAACTTTGGGCTCGAAAAGGATTGGTTGTTTTTCAATTTTCGATTTCAATTATTTTGATTGTTTCTGTTTTGGTAGTGTACAAACAAATTGAATTTATCCAAAACAAAAAACTAGGTTTCAATAAAGAAAATGTTGTTCATTTTAAATTTAGTAAAACGGAAACAGTTAGCCAAGATGCATTTATATCCGAAATAAAAAATATTCCTGGTGTCGTCGATGCCTCCAGTATGTGGGGAAGTTTTGTTGATCAAACTGCCTCTACCGACGGTGATTTTGACTGGGAAGGAATAGACCCCGAACGAGTATATACTTTTAATCATTTCAATATCAATTATGACTTATTGGAAATGCTAGGTGTGGAAACGGTAGCTGGACGAACTTTTTCCAAAGATTATAACAATGAATACACGAAAGTTATTTTTAATGAAACAGGCATTAAAACGATGGGCTTGGAAGACCCGATAGGCAAGCGTTTTAATCTTTGGGGAAGTGATTTTGAAATCATTGGAGTGGTCAAAGATTTCCATTATGAATCACTTTACAAAGATATTGCGCCTTTCTTTTTTCGATTGCTTGAGCCTAATGACGGCGAAAAAATTATGGTGAAAATTCGAGCTGGGGAGGAACAAAATACCTTAGCAGAACTTGAAAATTTTCATAAAAAAGCTGCACCAAATATTCCTTTCGAATATCATTTTTTAGATATGGATTATCAAGAATTATATGAATCAGAAAAACGAGTTTCTACCTTATCCAAATATTTTGCGGGCTTTGCCATTATCATTTCATGCTTAGGACTTTTTGGTCTGGCAGCATTCACGGCACAGCGAAGAATCAAAGAGATTTCTATTCGAAAAGTTTTAGGAGCTAACTCATTTTCGATCATTCGTTTGCTCACTTTAGATTTTACCAAAATGGTTTTGATTGCGATTTTCATTGGAATTCCGATCAGTTATTTTATTGCCAAAAAATGGTTAGATGATTTTGCCTTTAGCATAGATTTATCTGTTTGGTTTTTCGTCATGGCAGGTTTGTTGACCCTTGCGATTGCTTGGTTGACAGTAAGTTTACAAACGATGAAAGCGGCAAGAGTTAATCCTGTGAATAATTTAAAAGAATGAGAATGCTTAAAAATTTTAGATATGGGCTACACGATTGAGAGCAATCATAGATTAAGTAACTAGGATTTTCATTCATTCACACCAACTGTTCTAACCCTTAAATCAACGCTGCTAAAATACTTCATTTTCCCTACGTCCATATCTGAACAACTACTGTCCATATATGGACAGTAAAAGCATAATCATGCTTTTTTTAGTTGTGTAAAACATTGATTATTAGGAACTTAAGATGTTGGCACACCCATTGGTTCTTTATTAGGGTGATTCTATTCTGAAGACAAACAGTTCCATTAAAAGATTAAACTCATGTTTCAACATAACCTAAAAATTGCGTTTCGGAATTTCAAAAAAGACAAGAGTACTTTTTTGATTAATTTGATTGGCTTGTCCACAGGGTTAGCTTGTGCGATCATGATTCTTATGTGGGTCAATGACGAAAAGAGTGTTGACAAATTTCATAAAAATGATGAACAGCTTTTTAGAGTTTTTGCCAACTATGATGAGAATGGACGGATTTCTACAGAGAAAGTATTACCTCCACTTTTAGGAAAAGCATTGGAAGATGAGTTGCCTGATGTAAAACACGGAGCGAGTTCAACTAAATCTTTTATTTCAAATGGATTATCCTCCAATGATATTTACTTAAGTGCAACGGGGCGTTTTGTAACAGATAATTTTTTCCAACTTTTTTCATTTGAAATGCTTGAGGGAAATAAGGATCAAATTTTCCCCAATAGAAATGGAGTCATTATTTCGGAAAGCTTGGCGAAGAAGTTTTTTTCAACGACAGAAAATGTAATAGGGAAAATAATAACGTATGAGTCAGGTAGTAGAAAAATGGAAGTTTCTATTTCTGGAATCTTTAAAGATATACCTAAAAATTCTACCCTTCAATTTGATTACTTGCTTTCGATGGATCTTTATGTAGAGAGACTGAATAAGGATATCATTTGGAATAATTATCTCGCAGAGACTTATGTTCTTCTTCACAAAGATGTTGAATTAAATGATTTCAACAATAAGGTCGCCCATTTTTTTAAGACCAAAAATGAGAGTGCTGACGATATTTTATGGGCACAACAATTTACTGATGGGTATCTTCAAGGTGAATATAAAGAGGGCAAAATCACAGGAGGAAGAATTACTTATGTTCGACTATTTTCTTTGATTGCTTTTTTTATTCTACTGATCGCTTGCATTAATTTCATGAATCTTTCTACGGCGAATGCCACTAAAAAATTCAAAGAAGTTGGAGTTAAAAAAACCATTGGAGCTGATCGCCAAACTTTGATATTTCAATATTTAAGTGAGTCAATGATTTTGAGTTTTTTCTCATTGTTCATAGCATTTGGATTAATTTATACTTTCCTTCCTAGCTTTAATTTAATTACGGGCAAGGAGTTATCGATCGATATTACAGCTTCAGCATTAGCATCTATTCTTGGAATTACCTTAGTGACTGGATTTATTTCAGGAAGTTATCCTGCCTTTTATTTATCAGGATTTAAACCTGCAACAATTTTTAAAGGCAACATAAAAAACTCTTGGGGTGAACTTTGGGCAAGAAAAGGATTGGTTGTTTTTCAATTTGCGGTGTCTCTTATTTTGATTGTTTCGGTAGTCGTTGTTTATAAACAAATTGAATTTATTCAAAATAAAAAATTAGGATTCAATAAAGATAACGTAGTTCAATTTCAATTCAAGAATAATGAATCAGTCAGCCAAGATGTTTTTATTTCTGAAGTAAAAAAGATTCCGAGTATCATTAATGCTTCGAGTATGGAGGGCGGTTTTGTCAATGATGTGAACGATACGAATGGTTCATTTAATTGGGAAGGCAAAGACCCTAATTCTGATCCTGTGTTTCATTATGTTCGAATCAATTTTGATATGATGGAGATGATGGATGTTGAAATGATTGCAGGAAGAAGTTTTGATAAAAAATTTAATAATGAGAATAAGAAAATTATTTTCAACGAAGCTGGAATCAAATTAATGGGATTAGAAAATCCTGTTGGAAAAACATTTAACCTTTGGGGAGATGATTTTGAAATCGTAGGAGTGGCTAAAGATTTTCACTTCGAATCTTTGTATGAAAGTATTCAACCGTTCTTTTTTCGCTTAATTCATAAAAATGATGCGGATAAGATTATGGTGAAAATAAAATCTGGAGAAGAGCAATTGGCCTTGACTCAATTAGAAAATTTGTATAAAAAAAACCACCCAAATCTTCCTTTCGAATATCAGTTTTTAGATACCGATTACCAAGAACTATATCAGGCAGAAAAACGAGTTTCCACTTTGTCAAAATACTTCGCAGGTTTTGCCATTATGATTTCATGCCTTGGACTTTTTGGTTTGGCAGCATTTACCGCTCAGCGACGAATCAAAGAAATTTCGATTCGAAAAGTGTTAGGTGCTAATCCATTTTCTATTATTCGTTTGCTCACCTTGGATTTTACCAAAATGGTTGTAATGGCTATTTTTATTGGAATCCCTATTAGTTATTTTGTTGCCAAGAGTTGGTTGAATGATTTTGCGTTTAGCATTGAATTGTCGATTTGGTTTTTCGTTTTAGCAGGTTTACTGACGCTTGCAATTGCATGGCTGACAGTTAGTTTGCAAACGATGAAAGCTGCGAGAGTTGACCCTGTAAATAATTTAAAAGAATAAAAAAATTAAATTATGATCCAATTATCAATACCAATTCCCCATTTATCTGGCCGCCAAGATATCGATATTGAAATGACAGTAAATGGTCAAAAACAGAAAATTCAATTTCGAGTAGAAATCTACGAATGGGATGATTGTAAATCTTCCGAAGAGAATCGAATTGAATGCATTCGCAATTTAGTCGACGATTACAAAAAAGAATGGATGGTTTATAACATTGGTATTCCAAATGATAAATATGTACCCTTGACCTTTGTTAAAACATCAGATTGGGAGCGACAAAGGCAATTGATGTTGGAGGCTGTAATAGGAAGATAATTTAAAAAAAATGAAAGTGACGAGAATTAATCCTGTGAATAATCCATAATCTTAAATCCATAATCAAGACATTATGCTTAAACACAACCTAAAAATTGCCTTCCGAAATATCAAAAAAGACAAAGGAACTTTTTTGATTAATCTAATTGGTTTATCTACAGGATTGGCTTGTACGATGTTGATTTATTTGTGGGTGATGAGTGAAAAAGGAGTAGATCAATTTCATAAAAATAGTGGTGACCTTCATCAGGTTTTACAAAATATTAAAATCAACGATAATGATATTTTGACTTGGGAATGGACGCAAGGACTTTTGGCAAAAGCATTAAAAGATGAATTGCCTGAAGTCGAACTATCAGCTTCTGTTATTCCATTGGGTGGAACTGGAATTATCTCAACGGGTGAAAATAGTTTTAAAGCCAACGACCAATTTGTAAGTGAGGGGTTCTTCGATGTGTTTACTTTTCCATTGTTGCATGGAAATAAAGATGACGTTCTAAAAGATAAAAATTCTGTTGTACTTTCTGAAAGCCTTGCCTTGAAATTATTTAATACAACTGAAAATTTAATTGGTAAAACCATCGATTGGCAGAGAAATGAAGAGACCTTAGATGGTGAATATTTGATCACAGGTATTGCGAAAAATTGCCCGAAGGAATCGACGATGCAATTTGATCTTTTATTTTTCTACCCTCGGTATTTTGATATGAAACCTGAAATTATGGATTGGGGAAATAGCGAACCCTACACGTTTGTGGTTTTAAAGGAAGGAACCAATATCTTGAATTTTGATCAGAAAATTCAAAATTTTCTTGCTCAAAAAACAGATAATCCTGAAGGAACTTTGTTCACTCAGAAATATGCAGACAGGTATCTTTTTGGGAAATATGAGAATGGTGTTTTAGTTGGTGGCCGGATTCTTTATGTGAGGTTATTTTCTTTGATTGCATTTTTTATTTTGCTAATTGCCTGCATCAACTTTATGAATCTATCGACTGCAAAAGCAACTCGAAGGATGAAAGAAGTGGGGGTGAAAAAAACGATTGGTGCAGATCGCAAAACACTCATTGCTCAATATTTGAGCGAATCAATTTTGATTACATCTATTTCAGTTTTGACAGCGTTACTTTTCGTTAATTTTATTTTACCTCAATTCAATGAAATTACTGGCAAAGAATTAAGTTTAATTTTGAATGTAAATGTATTGTTATCAATCCTAGCGATAACTCTTGGGACAGGAATTATTGCAGGAAGTTATCCAGCACTTTATCTTTCAGGATTCAAACCTGTTAATATTTTAAAAGGAAAACTCAATCAATCATTTGGCGAAATTTGGGCTCGAAAAGGATTAGTCGTTTTCCAGTTTACGATGTCCTTAATTTTGATTGTAGCAGTCATGGTTGTCTTTCAACAAATTCAATTTATCCAATCTAAAAACCTTGGCTACGAAAAAGATAACATCGTCGTTATTCAAAAAGAAGGTTCCCTCAAAGCGCAAACACAGATGACTACTTTTTTATCAGAGGTGAAAAATATTTCTAGTGTGGTGAATGCTTCTACGATTGATGGAGACATGATGGATGATTATGGTTACACTTCAGGGATTCATTTTGAAGGAGAAAATTTAGACAACCCAATTCGATTTAGTGTGATGATTGCAGGAGTTGATATTGTCGAAACACTTGGATTGGAAATCAAAGAAGGAAGAGGATTTTCAACAGAATTTGGAAATGATGTAGGGAAATACATTTTCAACGAAGCAGCCATCAAAGCAATGGGAATGGAAAACCCAATTGGTAAAAAAGTGCAACGCAATCGGCGTGATCGAGAAATAATTGGAGTGGTTAAAGATTTTCATTTTGAATCTCTTTATGAAAAAATCAAACCATGTGTGCTTCGTTTAGGAAATTATGGAGATAATATTTTAGTGAAGATTCAAGCAGGAAAAGAACAAGAAACTTTAGCTCAATTAGAAACGGTCTATAAAAAATTCAATACAGAATTACCTTTCGAATATAAATTTTTGGACGAAAATTATCAAGCGCTTTATGCCGCAGAGCATCGAGTTGCAACCCTTTCGAAATATTTTGCCTTGATGGCCATTTTAATTTCATGTCTTGGATTATTTGGTCTAGCTGCATTTACCGCACAACGACGAATGAAAGAAATTTCAATTCGAAAAGTACTCGGTGCAAGTGTATTTTCCATCATTAGTTTATTGTCTTCCGATTTTATCAAAATGGTTTTAGTGGCATTGGCAATTGGTTTGCCGATCAGTTATTTCGTTGCTCGACAATGGCTAGACAGTTTTGCCTTTAGAATTGAGTTGTCAATTTGGTCTTTTGCGATAGCCGGAAGTATATTGTTATTTGTTGCTTGGCTGACCGTTGGTTTTCAAACTGCTAAAGCAGCAAATGTGAATCCTGTGAATAATTTAAAAGAATAAAAAAAAACCTGTACACAAGGTGACTTCAAAACCATCTTCTGTAAATAGCAACAGTAATCATAATCAAAAATAAATGTTTAAAAATTACATCAAATTATCGTGGAGAAATCTGACTAAAAATCGAAGTCATTCCCTCATTAATTTATTGGGTTTGTCTATCGGAATTGCTTGCTGTTTATTGATTCTACTTTGGGTGACCGATGAATTGAGTTTTGATAAATGGAATGAAAAAGCAGATCGTACTTTTCGGGTAACCAACGAAATTAACTTCGGTGGAATGCACAAACATTATGCAGTTTCTCCTTCTCCAGTAGCACCTTCTTTACGAAGTGATTTTCCAGAAGTGGAAGCAGTCGTTCGGTTTCGAAACTATGGAGGTTCTTTAGTTAAAAGAGGGAATCAAAGTTTTAATGAATCAAACATTATTTATTGTGACTCTACTCTATTTGATGTCTTTAGTTTACAATTGGTGAGTGGAAATTCAAAGCAAGCATTAGTTGCACCCAACTCTGTTGTCATCAATGAAAAGATAGCGCGTAAATATTTCCCCAATGATAATCCAATAGGGGAATTATTGAATTTTGATAACCAAGATGACTTGACGGTAACAGGTGTATTTAAAGATATGCCCGATAATTCACATTTTAATTATGACTTTTTTGTTTCACTTAGTGGCAATGAAGAAAGCCAAAGTTTAGATTGGTTAAGCAATAATTTTTATTCTTATTATGTGTTACGAGAAGGAACTGATGACGCAGCATTTGAAGCGAAAATATTTCCCTTTTTCAAAGACAAATATATCACCCCGCAAATCACCCAAACTTTTGGAGCAACTTATGAGGATTTTGAAAAAGACGGTTCTTTTATTAAATATCATTTCCAACCAATAACTGATATTCATCTGAATTCTGATTTGGCGATGGAATTATCTGCCAATGGAAATATCCAATACGTTTGGACTTTTGTGATTGTTGCTCTTTTTATTTTATTGATTGCTTGTGTGAATTTTATGAATCTTTCCACCGCGAGATCTTCGGTTCGAGCGAAGGAAATTGGCGTTCGAAAAGTGCTAGGTTCTTTGCGAAGTAATTTAATTCATCAGTTTTTAATTGAGTCGGTATTGATAGCTGGGATGGCTTTTGTGATTGGAATTATGATGGCATATTTTGCTTTGCCTTATTTTAATAATTTGGCAGACAAACAACTTTCATTGCCTTTTTCAAATATTGTTTTTTGGGCGATTTCAATTATAGGGATATTATTAATTGGTTTGCTCGCAGGAAGTTATCCTGCATTTTACCTTTCCGCTTTTGAGCCTGTCAAAACATTAAAAGGAAAAATTTTGGACAAAGGTGGCAACTTAAATTTGAGAAATGGTTTAGTCGTTTTTCAATTTCTAATTGCTGTTTTATTGATTGTCGGAACTCTGGTCATCAATCAACAAATTCATTTTATTCAAAATAAAAAAATAGGTTTTGACAGAGAACAAGTTTTGATTTTGGAAAATGCTGAGACTCTTAAAGACAGAGCATTTACGCTAAAAAAAGAATTACTCAATCATTCGAAAATTTCTCAAGTATCTGTATCGGGTTACCTACCCGTACCTTCATATCGAAGTAATTCTCCGCTTTGCAAAAGTCAAGAAGTCCTAGGGGGGAATTGTGTTTCTATTCAAATGTGGAATGTGGACGAGGCTTATCTTCCAACTTTTGGAATGGAGCTAATTGCAGGCCGAAACTTTTCTCCTGAGATGCTTACCGATTCCAATGCAGTCATTATTAATGAAACCGCTGCGGGCATATTAGGTTTTGAAGATCCTATTGGTAAAAAAGTATATGGTAGTGCTCGCTTTGACCCACAAAGCGGAGACCCAATGCCAACTCAAACAATAATAGGTGTTGTAAAAGATTTTCATTTTGAAAGTTTAAGACAAGACATTGGGGCATTGAGTCTTTGGTTAAATCCTTATTCGGGTAATCTTTCTTTGAAAACAAATACTGATAAAATCCCAACATTGATTTCTGATGTAGAAAAGACATGGAAAAAAATAGCACCAGAATTACCCTTTAGTTATCGTTTTTTGGATGAATCTTTTGACCAACTTTATCGAACGGAAACTCGAATCAGTAAACTCTTCAGCATTTTTTCAGGCTTGAGTATTTTCATTGCTTGCTTGGGATTATTTGGATTAGCTGCTTTTACGACTGAAAGACGATTTAAAGAAATTGCTATCCGAAAAGTCTTGGGTGCATCTGTTCCAAATTTGGTTGGATTGCTTTCGAAGGACTTTTTAAAATTAGTCCTGCTCTCCTTAATTATTTCTATTCCAATTGCTTGGTATTTAATGAATCAATGGTTGACTGATTTTGCCTATCGAATAGAATTTCAATGGTGGATATTTTTAGCAGCTGGTTTCATTGCGATTGCGATTGCATTTTTGACGGTGAGTTTTCAAGCGGTAAAAGCGGCGAGAGTTAATCCTGTAAATAATTTAAAAGAATAATTTCCTAAAAAAAAATATCATGCTTCGACACAATTTCCTCATTAGTTACCGAACACTTTTAAAAGACAAAGGCTATACCCTTATTAATATTGGCGGACTCGCTGTCGGAATGGCTGTTGCGATGTTGATAGGGATGTGGGTACAAGATGAATTATCTTTTAACCGAAATTTCAAAAACTATGAAACCATTGCCGAAGTAAAATTAAATAGACTTTGGCGAGGAGAAATAAGTACAAATAATACACATGTTGCGGGTTTAGGACATGTCTTGAAAACTACTTATGGAAATAATTTTGACCATGTGATTACTGTTCGGCGAGCAGAGGAAAACATCATTGCATCGGAAAAAAATAAATTTACAGAACTTGGAAATTTTATGGGAAAAGAAGCATCTGAGATGCTTTCTTTTAAAATGAAATATGGAACTCATGAAGGATTAGAAGATATGAAATCCATTTTTCTTTCCGAAAAATTATCCCGAAAATTATTTGGTAAAAAAGATCCTTTGGGAGAAATTATCACCTTCAATACCTTTGCTCAAATCAAAGTCACAGGAGTGTTCGAGAATTTTCCTAATAATTCAGAATTTGGAAATTCAGAATATGTTATCCCTATTGAATTATATTATGCGATATATGGAGGTTCAGCGGAAACTTGGGAAAACCAGAATATGCAACACTATGTACAAATCAGGGAAGACAAGACATTTACGGAGGTTTCTAAAAATATTGAAAATGCCACATTGCCCTATACTTCCGAAAAATGGAAAGCAGCAAATCCAAAGGTTTTTCTCCAACCGATGAGTGAGTGGCATTTATATTCTGAATTTGAAAATGGAGAAGTTGTTACCAGCAATGAATTAAAAATGGTTTGGTTGTATGGGATCATTGGCGCATTTGTATTGTTTTTGGCTTGTATCAATTTCATGAATTTAAGTACTGCCCGTTCTGAAAAAAGAGTAAAAGAAATTGGAATTAGGAAGTCTGTAGGTTCGCTTCGACATCAATTGATTTATCAATTTTTAGCCGAATCTTTATTAGTTGCTTTAGTGGCATTTTTAGGTGCATTGATAATTGTAGTTCTTGCTTTGCCAGCCTTCAATGAAATTGCAGGAAAAGAACTTTTTATACTTTGGACGAGTCCTTTATTTTGGATAGGTAACTTGAGTTTTATAATTATCACAGGTCTTTTGGCGGGAAGTTATCCTGCATTTTATTTATCGTCTTTTGCTCCTGTCGATGTTTTAAAAGGAACATTTCGGTTAGGACGATTTGCGGCATTACCCCGTAAAGGTCTTGTTATATTTCAATTCACTATTTCCATAGCTTTGATAATTGGGTCAACCATTGTGAATCAACAAATTCAATATGCGAAGGAACGTCCTGTCGGATACGAACGAGATGCTCTTATCATGATGCCAATGATGTCTAGAGATTTTGTTAAAAATTATGATGTCATCAGAAATGAATTATTGCAAACAGGAGTGGTCGATGAAGTAGCGGCATCCAATTATTCCATTGCGACTACAAGAGGAAACAATGATGGATTTACTTGGAAAGATAAAGACCCTAATCCAACAAATGACCCTTCATTTAATACCATTCGAATTTCACATGAATATGGAAAAGCAGTTGGTTTAGAATTTATTGAAGGTAGAGATTTCTCTAGAGATTTGGCAAGCGATGCTCAAGGTGTGATTATCAATGAGTCGGCGTTGGAAGTGATGGGTTTGGAAAACCCTATTGGAGAAAATATTCAATTTAACGAAAATTATTTTGGAGGAAATAACTTTACTATTCTTGGAGTCACCAAAGATATTTTAAAAGGTTCGCCTTATGAAAAGGCAAATCCTTCTCTCATGTTTTTGACAGAAGATAAATTTTCAATAGCCTTTATAAAAATGTCAGCTGCTGCAAGTGCTCATGATGCTTTACCAAAAATCCAATCAATTATTAATCGGATAGTACCTTCGATTCCTTTTGAATATGAATTTGTAGATGAAATTTTTGCCCAAAAATTTGAGGCGGAAGAACGCATTAGCCGACTGTCCAATATTTTTAGTTTGTTGGCTATTTTTATTAGCTGCTTAGGATTGTTTGGTTTGGCTTCCTATGTCGCAGAACGCAAAACAAAAGAAATTGGAATTCGAAAAGTACTTGGTGCATCGGTCGTCAATTTATGGCAAATGCTTTCCAGCGAATTTATTAAACTGGTTTTAATCTCTTGCTTTGTAGCAATTCCGATTGCATATTATTTTTTGAATGAATGGTTGAAAGATTACGATTACCGTATCGAAATTTCTGCTTGGACATTTCTATGGGCAGGGGTGGGAGCGATGATGATTACGATATTTACGGTAAGTTTTCAAACGATAAAAGCTGCAATGATGAATCCTGCTAATAATTTAAAAGAATAAAAATTGATTAAAAATTATGGATTCATGATTAAGAATTATCCCAATCGTCAATCCATAATCCTAGATCTATAATCCATAATCAAAAGATCCATGTTAAAAAATCATCTAAAAATAGCGTTCCGCCAAATCAAAAAACAGAAGTTTTATAGCTCAGTCAATATCATAGGTTTGGCAATTGGGGTGACCTGTTGTTTACTAATCGCTTTATTTATAAAGGATGAATTAAGCTATGATCAACATCATCCGAATGTAGAAAATTTATATCGAGTAGCCCGTAATTCTGACTTTAAAGATTACAAAGGAATCGGTGCAGCTGGACCTCCAATTATGGCTTCGACGTTAGTAGATGAAATTCCTGAAATAAAAAAAGCTGCTCGAATCAATCCTCATTTTTATAATGCGGGAAATAATATTATTCGAAAGGCAGGTGAAAAAGAAGGATTTTATGAAGACGGTTTTGTATATGCTGACCAAGAATTATTTGAATTATTTGACTTGCCGCTTATTTCTGGAGACCAAAAAACTATTCTAAAAGAACCTTATAACATTGTAATTACGGAGAAGATTGCTAAAAAATATTTTCAAAATGAAAACCCTGTTGGCAAGACTTTAATTTTTAATAATGAAAAAGAACAAACCTATACCATCACGGGAGTTATGGAAAACATTCGTGACCAAAGTCATTTTCATTATGATTTTTTTATGTCGCTAAATACCTTAGATAACTCAAAATCAACAACTTGGGTTTGGAATAATTATTATACTTATGTCACTTTGGAAGACGGCACGACTCCAGAAGAATTGGAAGCAAAATTAGAAAATTTTGTCGTGAAAAATTTCGCTCCTCAATATAAGAGTGAACTCAATACCGACTTGGCGGAACTCGTCAGTACTGGGCGAGGAATAAAAATGGTTCTCCAACCAGTTACCGATATTCACCTTCGTTCGACAGAATATACTCAACCATATGAGCCTCAAGGAGACATCAAGCAAGTTAAAATATTTGGCATCATTGCTTTATTTATTTTATTAATTGCGTTGGTGAATTTTGTCAATTTATCGACTGCACGTTCTGCTAATCGAGCTAAAGAAGTAGGACTTCGAAAAGTATTAGGTTCACATCAGAAGCAATTAGTGAGTCAATTTTTGAGTGAATCTATATTGATGAGTGCGGCGGCATTTTTAATTGGAACAGGAGTCGCATTTACGTTGATGCCATTATTTAATGACCTTTCTGGCAAGTCGTTGAATATTCCATTTTTGTCAATTGGTTTTATTCCTGTGATGCTTGGAAGTGCGGTACTCATTGGGGTTTTAGCAGGTTTGTATCCTTCATTTTATTTATCTGCTTTTGAGCCAGTCAAAGTTTTAAAAGGAAAATTAAGTACAGGAAACAAAAGTGGAATGTTGCGAAGTGGACTAGTTGTTTTTCAATTTGCTATCTCTATCGGACTCATCGTTGGTACGATGGTCGTGTATCAGCAAATGTCATTTATCAAAAATAAACACCTCGGATTTGAAAAAGAGCAGGTGCTTTTAATTGAAGATACGAATACTATTTTTGACCAGTTACCTGCGTTCAAAGATGCAATTAAAAAACTACCTGAAGCAAAAAATGCAACGATTAGTTCTTATTTGCCACTTGATGGTGGACGAAGAAATTCAGTCGGGTTTTTTCCAAAAGGAAAACCAGGAGGAGATGATCTCGTAATTATCCAGCGATGGAGTATTGATGAAGATTATTTTAATACGTTGGGAATGAATTTGATTAAAGGTCGAAATTTCAAACAAGAAATGTTGACTGATACCTTGAGTATAATCCTTAATGAGACAGCCGTTCGCTCATTCGGTTTTACGGAAAATCCCATTGGGCAAATTCTTGCAAATCCTTTTGATGATAAAAAATATACGGTTATCGGTGTCGTCGAAGATTTTAATTTTGATTCGCTTAAAGGGAAAGTGGCAGACTTAGGATTTTTTATGGGCATGAGTAGTTCCGTCGTTTCAGTAAAAACGACAGCAGTAGAAATGGATAAGTTGATCGCTAAAACTGAAACTGTTTGGAAAAGTTTTGCTCCGACTCAACCATTTCGATATGATTTTTTAGATGATCGTTTTGCCAAAATGTATATCGCTGAAGATCGTATTGGAAAACTCTTTTCTATCTTTTCCATCCTGGCAATTTTTATTGCTTGTCTTGGATTATTAGCATTGGCTACATTTATGACGGAGCAACGCATGAAAGAAATTGGGATTCGAAAAGTACTCGGTGCTTCCATTCCTAACATTGTATTTACATTATCCAAAAGCTTTTTACTTTATGTCATTATTGGATTATTGATTGCGGCCCCAATTGCTTGGTTGCAAATGAGTGAGTGGCTCAATGGTTTTGAATATCGCATCGAAATGGAATGGTGGATGATAGTTTTAGCTGGATTGTTAGCGGTGGTAATTGCTTTTACCACAGTTGGACTTCAATCGTTGAGAGCGGCATTATCCAATCCAATGGAAAGTTTACGAAGTGAATAAAACTTGATTATGGATTATGGAGGAGAATTCATCATCCTGCATCTAATGTCTTAAAAAATAAAAAAATGAATATAACAAACGTAAAACTCATCTGGAGAAATCTCTTGAAGAATGCTAGCATAACTTCTATCAATATTTTTGGCTTATCAGTAAGTTTAGCTGTGAGTACTTTGATCATTCTTTTTTTACAGTTTGAATATAGTTTCGATACTTCGAACCAAAACCAAGAGAATTTATATCGACTTAATACCACGTTTAAATATCCTAACTCGCCTGAAAATCAAACGGCTATGGCATCTCCAATGATGGGGCCATATCTGCAAAGAGAGAGTAGTGACGTGGAGGATTATTTAAGAATCATGACGCATAATATGAATTTTACGTGTCGAGCAAATGGAAAAGAAACAACCATTGAAAAAAGCCTTCAAGCGGATTCCAGCTTCTTTTCTTTTTTTAATTATAAACTTTTGCACGGTAACCCTGAAGATGCTTTTGATAAATTAGAAAACATTTTAATTACTCGTCAGATCAGCGAAGATTTATTTGGGATGGAAAACCCGGTAGGTAATTCTTTGGAGTATACTTATACGCTTGCCTCTGGAAATGATACCACCGAACAGTTTATTATTGCGGCCGTTTTTGATGATCTCCCTGCTAATAGTCATCTTCAATTTGAGGCGTTGACTACTCTTGATGGTCGCCAGTTTGAAGGAATGGATGTTGGTAACCAATGGCATGGTGTGAGTACGAATACCTATTTACAACTTCGTTCCTCCTCTCAAAAACCCCAACAAGTCGCAGCGAAATTTCCAACTTTTTTGGAAAAAGAAATGCCGGGACATGATATGATTGGATTGACTTTGCAAGCATTTAAAGAGATACATCTAGACTCAAGTCAATTAGCTTTTGACAATAATAATTTTCAAAAATCCAATCGAAAGTATTTACAAATTTTAGGTTTAATTGCGCTATTTATTTTATTGATTAGTAGTGTCAATTTTGCAAATCTTTCAACTGTTTTGGGTATGCGAAGAGTACGAGAGATTGGAGTTCGAAAAGCTTTAGGAGCTAATCGTTCCAATGTTTTATTTCAGTTCTTAGGAGAGGCAATATTGATGGCTGTTATTAGTGGTGCATTGTCCTTATTATTAATATGGTTTTTATGTGAGCCATTTCTTTTACTTCTCGGAAGAGACATTGATTTGGTATTTAGTCTTTCCACTTTTGGGATTTATATTTTTGCAATTATAATGTTGGGGGTTCTGTCAGGATTATATCCCGCTATTCAAGCTGCTCGTTTTTCGGCAGTTGAAACATTTCGAAGGTTGGGGACTTCCATTTCCATCAAGCGACCTTTTATTCAACGACTCGTTGTGTTACAATTTGTACTTTCAGGAATGTTGATTATTGGATCTATGATTTGTTATCAGCAATTAAATTTTTTACAAGCTAAAGAATTAGGTTTTCAATATGACCAAGTGGTAAATGTGAATTTAGGTAATGGCAATTGGATGCATTCTACTGAAATGAAAAAAGAAATATCATCCATTCCCGGAGTGATTGAGTTAAGTGGAAGTAATGCTATTTTAGGAACTTTTGAAAACCAAAACGGAGTTGCTGTTCGCAATCAAGAAACCAATGAATGGGATACTTATCCTATGGAAATTACTCGAGTAGAACCTAACTATTTTGATTTTTATAAAATGGAATTTATTGCAGGACAAGCACCAACACCAGTAGGGGCCGTAAGTGAAAGAGAATATGTAGTCAATGAATCATTTATAAAAAGAGTAGGTTGGACAGATGACCCTATCGGAAAAGAAGTGGTTAGAGCAACTTTAGGTTTGGAAGGTAAAGGTATAGTAGTTGGAGTCATCAAAGATATTCATCATAATACTTTACGCAATGCTATCACTCCTATTTGTTTCCAAGCATCCAATACCACTTCAGTTCTTTCAGTAAAAATCAGTCCATCAAATTTAAAAACTGTTTTACCTCAAATAGAACAGAAATGGAATACTTATATCAAAGATCGTCCATTTGATTATCAATTTATGGATGAACATTTTGCTAGTATTTATGAGAGTGAACAACGGTTAAGTCAGATACTTTTGATTGCTACGATTCTTTCTATTTTGATTGCATGTTTAGGATTATTGGCATTGTCCACTTTTATCATCCAACAACGAACTAAGGAAATCGGAATCCGAAAAGTACTAGGTGCTTCTGCTATCGGTATCGTTAGTTTACTATCCAAAGATTTTTTAAAATTAGTTTTTATTGCTTTAGTCATTGCGACTCCTGTTGCTTGGTACGTCATGAATAATTGGTTGCAAGATTTTGCGTATCGGGTTGAAATCCAATGGTGGGTTTTTGCTTTAGCAGGAATTGTTTCGATTGTGGTTGCTTTTATAACAGTAAGCTCACAAAGTTTGAAAGCGGCATTGACGAACCCTGTAGATAGTTTGAAAAACGAATAATCTTGTTGAGATTTTTAAATAAAAAAGAAATATGGTAAAGCATCATTTAAAACTCGCTTATCGAAATAGTCTTCGAAATAAAAGCACTTTTTTTATTAACCTAATCGGATTATCGACTGGCTTGGCTTGTGCCTTATTAATTTTCCTATGGGTATACGATGAATTGAGTGTAGATAAGTTTCATGAAAAAGATGCTCAGTTATTTCAAGTGATGAAGCAAGCCAAAACTTCGAATGGTGAAACGCTTACGTTTAAATGGACTCCAGCTCCTCTGGCTGCGGCAATGAAAACTGAGATGCCTGAAGTAAAATTAGCAACGAGTTGCTTCTTTGAGCCGGATGCTCAAAAAGGAATTGTCAAAATTGGTGAGAGTCATTTAAAGGCAATGGATTTATTTACTCAACCTGATTTTTTCCAAATGTTTTCTTACCATTTTTTAGAAGGAGATAAAAATCAAGTTTTAAAAACGAAAAATGAAGTATTAATTTCTGATCAGTTTGCAAAAAAAGTATTTGGGACGACGACTAATCTTATTGGCAAAACGATCAATTATGAGAAAGATCCATTTAGTGGTATTTATAATATCTCAGGTGTCTTTCAAAAACCTCCCACGAATGCCACGCAGCAGTTTGATCTCGTTTTTAATTTTGATTTGATGTTGGATAGCCAACCAGATATGAACAAGTGGACTTACGGCGGACCTGATACATATATTCTTTTGGAGGAAGGAACAAACTTCGCTGATTTTAATCAAAAGATGCAACCGTATTTAGAAACAAAAACTGGTGAAGCATATCAATCTCTTTTTATCAGACCTTTTTCAGATCAGCATCTTTACAATAAATATGAAAATGGAAAACAGGCTGGAGGACGAATTGAATACGTTTGGTTATTTTCTATTATCGCCTTATTTGTATTAATAATTGCTTGTATAAATTTTATGAATTTATCTACGGCAAAGGCGATGCATCGAACCAAAGAAGTAGGTGTAAAAAAAGTTATTGGTGCCAGTCGAAGTTATTTAATTACTCAATACATGGTGGAATCAATTTTACTTACTTTGATTTCTTTGGTGATAGGATTGATTTTAGTTGCATTGGTTTTACCCCAGTTTAATGGAATAACAGATAAGCAAATAGGTGTTTCTTTTGACCCAGAATTAATTTTTGGCATTTTAGGGATTACCATTATGACTGGTGTAATCTCAGGAAGTTATCCTGCTTTATATTTATCGAGTTTTAATCCAGTTGCAATTTTTAAAGGAAAAATAAATCGGTCAGTAGGTGAAGTTTGGGCAAGAAAAGGATTGGTTGTTTTCCAATTTTCCATCTCCATTATTTTGATTATTTCAGTAACGGTTATTTATAATCAAATTCAATTTGTCCAAAATAAAAATCTTGGTTTCAATAAAGATCAAGTTCTGATTTTTAAAAAAGATGGAAAACTCGCTAACGATTCTGATAGTTTTTTAAAAGAAATAAAAAATATTTCTGGAGTTGTTAATGCCTCAAGTGTTCGAAGTAATTTAATTAATAATAGTTCAAGTACAATAGGAGTAAAGTGGGAAGGATTGACAGAAGATAATTCAACTCCATTTAAATATTTATCAGTAGGTTATGATTTAATTGAATTACTTGATATTGAATTATTGGAAGGTCGATCTTTTTCTGAGAAATTTGGAGATGAAAAGGATAAAATCATTTTTAATGAAACAGCTATTAAGACGATGGGGGTGAAAAACCCAATTGGAAAAACTGTTCGACAATGGGGGAAAGACAAACAAATTATAGGCGTAGTCAAAGACTTCCACATGGAATCTTTATATGAAAAAGTGAAGCCTTGTTTTTTTAATTTGACAACAAAAGGAAATGATTTGGTCGTGAAAATTCAAGCAGGGGCAGAACGAGAAACCATTGCTCAATTGAGTGCGTTTTATAAAAAATTCAATGATGGATTACCTTTTGAATTTGAATTTTTAGATGCTAACTATCAAAGTTTATATGCTTCGGAACAACGAGTCGCTACTCTTTCTAAATACTTTGCAGGTATCGCCATTTTAATTTCTTGCTTAGGATTATTCGGCTTAGTCACTTTTTCTGCTCAAAGAAGAATTAAGGAAATTGGTATTCGAAAAGTACTCGGTGCATCAGTTACAAGTATTGTTCATTTGCTGTCCAAAGACTTTTTACAACTCATTGTTTTTGCTTTATTTATTTCGATTCCTATTGCATGGTATTTTATGAATAACTGGTTAAACAGTTTTGCTTATCATATCGAAATGGACTATTGGATGTTTGCTCTAACTGGTGTCTTTACTATTGGAATAGCCTTTATCACAGTAGCCTCACAAAGTCTGAAATCAGCATTAATGAATCCTGTAGATACTATAAAAAACGAATAAATATAAATTATGATTAAAAATTATTTCAAAATAGCTTATCGACAACTGTTCAAAAACAAGTTGTTTTCTGCTCTCAATATTTTTGGGTTAGCAACAAGCCTTGCCGTTTGTATGTTGATTATGACGATTTTGTATGAACAATATTCATATGATAATTTTCATGAAAAAGAAGGCGAAATTTTTAGAGTCATTTCTGCAAAAGAAGAAAATGGTAGACCAATTAGTCAAGCAAATATGGCGACTACTTCTCTTCAATTAGCAGAAGAATTAAAAGACAATTATCCCTTCGTCGAGAAGACTGTTCGAGTTGCAGACATGGGTGGCAATTTTTATCAAAATGAAGAATTAATCGTTGCCAATAAAAATGGCTACATGGTTGATCACGAATTTTTGGAAGTGTTTAGTTTTGGTTGGACTGCTGGAAATAAATCGACAGCACTTCTCGAACCTCGAACGATGGTGGTGACTGAAGAATTTGTAAAGGAAAATGTTTTAGGAAAAGATTTGATTGGCGAAATTATCGAATTTGCAGATTTAGGAAAATTCCGAGTAACTGGAATTATGCCTACTCCGCCGATGCGCTCGCATTTACGATTTAAATTTTTGATGTCATACTCCACCGTCGAAGCGATGACGAAAGAGGAATTACAAAAATCTGAAATTTACGATTATGATAATATTAGGAGAGGATTAGTTTATGTGCTTTTGGACGAAAAAAATAATCGCCCCGCATTTAACAATGCTCTTACAAAAATAGCGAATGATTATACCTTGCGAGATAAAAAGCATCAATATTTATTTGAGTCGCAAGGACTAGCCGATATTGTGCCTACGAGAGACTTAGGAAATGAACCAGGCGTTGGAACACCGATAATGGTTTTAAATTTTTTAATCGTTCTCGGAATTATCATCATGTTGGCAGCGAGTTTTAATTATATGAACTTGTCGGTAGCGAGGTCTTTAAAACGAGCCAAAGAAATTGGAATTCGAAAAGTGGCTGGTGCTCGGAAGTCAGATATTATCACTCAATTTTTAGGCGAGGCGGTTTTGATTTCGGTGTTATCATTTTTGGTTGCGATTGGTTTATTGGAATTATTGATTCCTGCTTTTTATGCACTCGATCCGTTTGTGGAAGAAGTTTTTTATCTGACCAAACCACCTCAACTTTATTTAATTTTTTTAGGATTTAGTTTGTTGGTTGGATTGTTTGCAGGGATTTTCCCAGCTTTTAATATTTCAAAATTCCAACCACTTCAATCTATTCAAAAACTCTCGAACGTGAAAATGTTTTCACAAAATAGATTCCGTAAAACGTTGGTTACTTTTCAGTTTGCCTTGTCTTTGATTTTTATTCTTACCGTCATCATTGTGCTTCAACAACAGAAAAAAGTGTTGGAGGCCGACCTCGGAATTCGAATTGATAACAAGATGAATGTGTGGTTAAATAACGAAGTTCCCTACGAAATTTTTGCCCAAAGAATAGAACAAGTGAAAGGCGTAGAATCTGTTTCAGCCTCTTCAAATGCAGTTATTTTGAGAGGGATGCAATCGACTATGGCGACATTTAATGACCAATCCGATTCCATAAAGTTATCCTATAATATGGTGAGCCAAAACTATTTGGATAATATGGAAATCAAATTATTAGCAGGTAAGGATTTTCCGAAAAACATAAATTCTCAAGGTGAGCAATTTGTTTTACTTAATGAAAAAGCAATTCTCAAAATGGGATTTGACTCTCCCGCCTCCGCGCTTGGAACCTCTGTTTTGATGGACTCAGTTGCTTTGACTGTCATCGGAGTGACGCAAGATTTTCACTATGAAAATATTTATTTTGGAAAATTAAATCCCTTCGCATTGCGCTTAGGAAATAAGTTTGGCGTAGCGAATATTAGTTTGAGCGAAGCCAATACTTCGGCAACGATTCAGTCGATCCATCAAGCGATAAATGAAATTTCTCCGCAAGAATCTATGACTACTTTTTTTACGGATGATCGGGCTTATCACCTTTCAAAATTTTTCCGAATCGGATCTAGTATCATTGGTTTTGTAGGGTTTTTGACGATTCTGATTTCTTGTTTAGGATTATTAGGAATGGTAGTTTATGTGGTGGAAGGAAGACTGAAAGAAGTTGGTATTCGAAAAGTACTCGGCGCAAGTGAGCGAAATTTGAATTGGCAATTGGCGAAAGGATTTTTTCTTCTTTTAGGAATTGCAATTTTGCTAGCTGTTCCGTTGACCGTTTTTCTCTCGAATCTTTGGCTACAAAATTTTCTTATTCGAACGGAAATTACTTTTTGGATGATTTCTACTGGAGTTGGAATTATCTTGTTTCTAGCTTTTATAACAATATTTTCACAAACTCATTTTGCAGCAAGAACGAACCCTGTAAATATTTTAAAAGATGAATGAAAAGAAAGGTTATGGATGTAGGATTACACTCGCTTGCGAAAACCCTGCATCCATAATCTTGCATCCATAATCATTAATTTATAATCCATTAAGCCATGTTTTTAAAAAATATAAAATACGCTTTCCGAAATCTCCAACGAGACCAGTTTTACACCTTCCTCAATGGCATTGGTTTGACCATTGGAATGACGGTCGCTTTGCTCATTTTTATGTGGGTTCAAGATGAAACTTCCTACGATAATTATCATTCTGAAAATGGACAAAATTATTTAATCTTATCCAACACCTCTTTTGGAGGAGAAAGAAATTGGGGGATTCGAACGCCTGCACCTTTGCAATCTGCGATCAAAGAACAAATTCCTGAAGTGCAAAATGTGGCAAGAACTTCAGGTTTGTGGAAGCCTATTTTGAAATATGAAAACTTTCTTTTGAATGTTGATAATACATTTCTTATTGACCCTGAACTTTTTCAAATTCTAGATTTTGAATTTATTCAAGGTGATCCTAAAACGGCTTTGTCCAATCCAAATAGTATAATTATTACCGATGAAAAAGCATACAAAATTTTTGGTAATGAAAACCCAATGGGTAAAACGGTCAAGTTGGGTGATAAACTAGATTTAGAAATTACAGGCATCATCAAAAAACCACCTTCCAATACTCATCTTCCCGTGGACTGTTTTCTTCCTTTCGAAAATAATGTCGGGCAATTTTATAACGAGGGAAGCTTACATTGGCGCTCTTTTAATTTCTCCACTTATTTGACTTTAAGACCTGGAAGTGATGTTAATAAAATTGGAAAAAAAATTAGTACACTATTTCCAATCGTAGAAAGTGAAGCGGTAAAAGATAGAAGTTACGCTGAATTGCATCCTGTTCAAGATATTTATTTAGGATTGGGAAAAGTGAAATATAGTTTTGCCAAAGGCGATCCAACAGCCATTAAATTATTCGGATGGATTGCGTTTATCATTCTTTTGATCGCTTCTATTAATTATATAAATCTCACCACCGCACGAGCTGCTCACCGAGCAAAAGCTACAGGAATAAAAAAAATAGTAGGTGCTTCTCGTTCGCAATTAATTGGGCAGCATGTAATGGAAACTGTTTGCTTAGTAGGAATTTGTAGTTTGGGCGCTTTACTTTTGACACAAATTGGATTGCCTTATTTTAAAGAAATTTCAGGAAAAGAATTCTCCTCACAAACTGTTTTTTCCCTAACAACTATTGGACTTACCGGATTGCTAGCATTAGTCACCGTTTTATTAAGTGGAATTCAACCTGCTTTGCAACTCTCTGCTTTTCGCCCAGTTCAAGTTTTAAAAGGAAGTGGTTTTAAAGGAGTAGATGGAAAAAGTGGCTTGCGAAAATTCCTAGTCGTAGCACAATTTGTCAGTTCGGCAGCCTTGATAATTTGTACCGTTTTTATGCTTCGCCAAATGGACTTTATCCAATCTAAAAAATTAGGTTATGAAAAAGAGCACATTTTTAAATTTAGTCATAACAATGAAAATACAAAAATATTAAAAACGGCTTTGGAAAATGAATCGGCGATTAAAGATATTGCCATCAGCGATCAATCCATCGTTTCCATCACTAATAGTATAAGTGGAATTGGTTGGGAAGGAACGGAAGGCAGACAAGAATTGCAACTCTTCAGCATGCATACCGGTCCGAATATGAAAGATTTTTTTGGCTTGGAAATGAAAAGTGGAAGATGGTTTAACCGTTCCACAAATTTAGATTCTACCTCCTTTGTCATCAATGAATCGGCTGCCAAAGCAATGCAGCTAGAGGATCCAGTTGGAAAATGGGTTGACATGTGGGGAGCACGTGGAACTATTGTCGGGCTGGTCAAAGACTTTCATTTTCAATCATTTCACTCAGAAATTAAGCCGTTGATTTTTAGACAAACTTCCGATTGGTTTCCAACTATGTATGTCAAAACTCAAGGGGAAGATGCTTCTTTAGCTATCGCTGCTGTGGAGAAAATTTTCAAGCAACACTCTCCCAATGAGGTTTTCAAATATGAATTTTTAGATGAGACATTTAACAAGTTGTATCAAACCGAAACGAAAACAGGAAGCATGTTTTTTCTTTTTTCACTCATCGCAATTATCATCTCATGCTTAGGTGTTTTTGGATTGGCAACTTATACTGCAGAAAAAAGATTTAAAGAAATAGGTATTCGAAAAGTGCTCGGTGCATCTGCTTTGAGTATCATTAATTTATTGTCCAAAGATTTTTTAAAACTCGTTTTTGTAGCCTTAATCATTGCGATTCCACTTGCCTGGTATTTTATGAAAAATTGGCTAAACAACTTTGCCTTCCATGTAGATTTGGATTGGTGGGTTTTTGCAATGGCAGGTTTGATAGCGATTGGAATTGCTTTGGCAACCGTAGTTTTTCAATCAGCAAGAGCTGCTATGTCCGATCCTGTAGAAAGTATTCGTTCAGAATGAAATTTAGGATTATGGATGCAGGATTAAACCTGATTGCGAAAATCCATAATCCATAATCTTAAACCAAATTAATCATGATTAAACATAACTTAAAAGTCGCTTGGCGACAACTCCGTAAAAATAAACTTGTTTCTGGGATCAATATTTTAGGATTGGCTCTTGGATTGACCGTTGGTATTTTTATCCTAATGTATGTTCAGCATGAAAATAGTTACGATCAATGGATTCCTGAAAAAGAAAATATTTATCGAGTTTACCGTCCTTACGGAGGTGGAACTAAAGGAAATATATCAACTCCAAGTCCTTTGGCAAATGCCATCCAAGATGAAGTTCCAGGAGTTGTTGCAGCTTCACTCGTGAGTGGATGGCAAGATGTTTTGATAGAATGGAAAAATGAACATTACTCGATACGAGATGTAAAAATGGTGGATAGCACATTTTTCCAAACATTCCCTTTTGAGTTCGAACATGGGAATAAAAAAACTATTTTGGAAAAAATGGATTTGGCAATATTGAGTCATGCTACTGCCCAAAGAATTTTTGGATCTCAAAATCCAGTTGGCGAAAATATCATGTTTGAAAATTCAAAACCATTAGAAATCGCTGGAGTCTTGCCTAAACCAAGCGGCCCTTCTCATTTGGAAACAGATATTTATGTGATTGAAAAAAGAGAGAAAGGTTATTGGACTGGCGGGGGTGGACATACTTATGTTCGATTAAGCCCTTCCGTCAAAACTAAAACAGTAGAGGATGCACTTTATCAAATTGCCAAAAGAGAAATCACTCTTGAGTATATAGAAGACGGAGATGAAGTTTCAGAGTCGGATTTTCCAAAATGGGAATTACAACCATTGACAGAAATTCACATGGGATCGCAAAAGATGGGAATAACGAGTGCAAGTTCAGGCAACCCTTGGCAGATGGGATTAATGATTTTGGTTGGACTTTTGATTTTAGGTTTAGCAGCAATTAACTATATCAATCTGGCGACAGCACAGATGAGTACTCGAGCGAAAGAAGTTGGGATTCGAAATGTAGCAGGTGCAACTCGCATGCAATTAATTCGACAATTTTTATCAGAAGCATTAGTTATTACTTTTTGTGCATTGTCACTTGCCATTATTTTTTCAAGTATATTTTTGTCCTATTTTAATGAAGTCGTGAGTCGTCCAATTCAATTTAGCGATTTGTGGGATGTGCAAACAATTATTTTAATTGTTGGAATATCTTTATTTACAGGATTGGTTACAGGGTTGTTTCCTGCATTTTATTTGGCTCGAATTCAGCCATCGGAGAGTCTGAAGAATCAAGTTTTTAAAAATAAAAAAGCAGGCACTTATCGAAGTGCATTGATTGTAACTCAATTTTCTATGTCAATTGGATTAGTATTATTTGTTACATTGGTTTGGCAGCAAGTTGATTTTATGTTGCAAAAAGACTTGGGTTTTGAAAAAGAACAAATTGCTGTTTTCCGAATTAATCAAGACGAAAATGTTGATGATTTTCAAACAAAGAAAAATCAACTTTTGCAAATCCCAGGAGTTGCTGGGGTCTCTCAAATTTCTCGCCACCCTGGAAGTTTCGTTCCAAATTACACCATGAAAATTGAAGGGATGGAAAAAGGAAAATCAGTCAATATGCTTTTTGGAGATTTGGATTGGAATTCGACTTTTGAAATTAACTTGAAGCAAGGACGATTTTTTTCTAATCAAAATCCCACCGATACTGCTTCTACGTTTGTGGTGAATGAAGCATTCGTAGAAAAATTTGGTTTGGAAAATCCTATCGGTCATCGGATGAAATTTCCAGACGATGAAAACTATAGTACGATTATCGGAGTTACAGAAGATTTTCATTACAAAGGATTACAATCTAAAATTGCTCCCGTTGCAATTTGTGCTCGAATGAATAAGGCTTGGATGGGAGGAGTTGCGGTTCGTTTTGAAGCTAAAGCAATTGGAAGTTCATTGACTAAAGTTTCTGATTTTTGGCAAAAGATGGAACCGGTATTTCCAGTTAAATTTAGCTTTTTGGATGAAGCATTTGCCAAGCAATATGAGTCGTATGCACACTTTGGAAAACAATTAACTTATGCGACGATTATCTGTTTGTTTCTTGCCTTGATTGGTTTATTTGGTTTGACCGTTTTTACGATTCAAAGAAAAACCAAGGAGATTGGAATCCGAAAAGTACTTGGTGCATCGGTAACAAATATCGTAGGATTATTGAGCAAAGATTTTTTAAAATTGGTTGGAATTGCATTTTTTATTGCTGCACCAATTGCTTGGTATTTTGTCAATGGATGGTTGGAAAATTTTGCTTACCAATTAGGAATTCAATGGTGGGTATTTTTAGCTGTCGGAATTTTTGCGATAGGAATTACAATTTTGACGGTTGGATTGCAGTCACTTAAAGCAGCTTTGGCAGATCCAGTCAATAGTATTCGTTCGGAGTGATTTTTTCCAATTAAACTAAACTTTAGAGCTTCCAGGTTTCAAAAATCTGGAAGCTCTTTTTTGGTCAGGTACTTAAATACTACTATTCAAAATCAATTGATAATAAAACGCAATCATCGTTTTATAATTTTCGATACTGATACGTTCATCAATTCCATGAATTCTTTTTAAGTCATCATTCGTCAATTGCACCGGCATAAAACGATAAATACTTTCACTCACCGGTTCATAAAATCTACTGTCCGTTCCTGCAATGACCAAACTTGGAGCAACTATACTTTGAGGAAAAATCTCCTTCGTCGTTTTTTGCAAAGCATTGAAACCAAAAGAAGAAGAACTAGAAATCTTCGATGGCTCACTTGAGAAGGAAGCCCCCATTCTAGAAACTTTTACTCGCTCATCATCAATCGTTTCATTCAAATATTCAATGACTGTTTCACTAGTTTGTCCAGGGATAATTCTAAAATTTATCGTTGCTGAAACATTGGTTGGGAGGACATTATCTTTCACACCACCTTTAATTATGGTCGGAGCGATCGTAGTTCGAATCATTGCATTGGAAGGTGCAGATTTTTCAAATTGAGAGGTTAAGATTCCTTCAAATAACCAGAGGTTAGCAAAGACAGCTTTGTTGGGCAAAGTCATTTCTGGGCCGATATGATCAAATAATTCTTGTGCATTTTGAGAAATCATGGTAGGGAAAGGATGGTCTTGTAAAGTCGCCAAAGCATGACTTAAAATACCAATGGCAGTTTCTGAAGGAGGCATCGAAGAGTGCCCACCGTGCTCCAGATTCACTTCTAATTGTAAAGTACAATATCCTTTTTCCGCAGTTCCAATCAAAGCCAAAGGCGGATTCAAACCAGGAATAGCATCTTCCACAATGATCGATCCTTCATCCAAAACATATTCAAAATTGATGTTTTTCTCTTGAAAATATTTAACGATCGCTTGTGCTCCATTTTTTCCTCCAACTTCTTCATCATGTCCAAAAGCAAAGTAAATAGTTCGTTGTGGTTCGTAATTTTCTTTCAGTAGAATTTCTGCAGTTTCGAGAATTCCCATGGCACTTACTTTGTCATCGAGTGTGCCTCTTCCCCAAATAAAATTATCTTTGACCTTGCCGCTGTAAGGAGGTTCAGTCCATCGAGTTTGACTTTCTTTTTCTACAGGAACGACATCCAAATGAGCCATCAAAAGGTAAGGTTTCAAATTTGGATTACGACCTTGCCATTTGTAAATTCGACTGAATTGATTGATCGTCGTTTTTTCTAAAAGTGAATCTACTAGTGGCAAAGCAGAATCAACATAAGAATGATATTCAATGAATGCAGCGGTATCGATATGAGTGGAGTAGGAACCGGTGGCAAATTTTGTCACGTCAGAAAGTCGTTGAACGACTTCGTCGCTCACTTTGATTTTGTCCACAGCAGCAACATCAATTTGTTTGGAAGAGTAACTAACGGTATTGATAATTATGATTGCGATGATAATCACAAGTATAGAAAGGAAGAGTCGTCGTAATAATCTTTTAAGTTTTCTCATTTTTAGTCTTTAGAAAGTGTTTCGTTTTTTTGCAAAAGTAATTTAAATCAAAATGATTCGAGTTAAATCTTTCGTAAAAAACACATATAAATAGTTTTAATAAAAAAATCATTCCAAAATGAAAGTTTGCGGTTTTTCATTTGTTAAAAATGCGATAAAGTATGACTATCCAATTGTGGAAGCCATTCAGTCTATTTTGCCCGTTTGTGATCAAGTAGTGGTGGCAGTAGGAAAATCAGATGATGGAACCTTGGAACTAATTCAAGCAATTGATTCTGATAAAATAAAAATTATCGAAACGGTTTGGGACGAAAGTTTACGAGAAGGCGGAGCAGTTTTAGCCGAAGAAACTAATAAAGCCTTTGCTACGATTGGGGAAGAATTTGATTGGTGTTTTTACATTCAAGGAGATGAAGTTGTCCATGAAAAATACCACAATGAAATCAAAAATAAAATGCAATCCTTTCTTGGAAATAAAAATGTAGAAGCATTGTTATTTCGCTATCAACATTTTTATGGATCTTATGATTATGTTGGAGATTCTCGAAAATGGTATCGTCGTGAAATAAGAATTATCCGCAATGATAAAAATATTCACTCGTGGAAAGATGCACAAGGTTTTAGGAAAGATGGAAAGAAATTAAAAGTGAAATTAATCGATGCAGAAATTTTCCATTATGGTTGGGTAAAGCATCCGAAGCATCAACAATTGAAACAAAAGAATTTCAATAAACTTTGGCACTCTGATGATTGGGTGGCGGAAAAAATTCCAGATGTAGATGCGTTTGATTATTCAGAAATAGATGCCTTGAAAAAATTTGATGGAACACATCCAAAGGTGATGCAAGAAAGAATTGGAAAAGTGAATTGGGAATTTTCGTTTGATCCTACGAAAAAGAAAATGAGTTGGAAAAATTGGGTTTTGAAAAAAGTGGAAGATTGGACAAATCTAAGAATCGGAGAATATCGAAATTATCGATTTTGATTGGCGAGCAGATTAAAAATTTGATACTACAAGTTTAACCAATAATTGACTTTTAAAACGATAGCTCTATTCTTGGTGTTCAGATTTTCGGTCAAATAATTTTCGGTATAAACTAAATATAAATCTGACATCGGTTTAAATCGCCAATTGAATCGGCTATTGATATTAAAATTATCTGTTTGAGTATTGTATTGCAAAAAGGTAGTAAAAAATAAATTTCGATTAAATGATATTTCAAACTTAGAACCGACGAGAGAAAAATTAGCTTGCCCATATTCTTCTGGAAAACCAGATAAATTTTGTTGAGAAAAATTAATTCCTGCCACGATAAAATTTTTGAAACGATAATTTAATTCACTCCTCAAGTCAAAACGGTTTCCTTCGTACTCTCCACCAAAACCAATTCTTCCAGTCCAATATAATTTTTTCAATTTTCCAGAATCGAAGGATAAAGAAAATTTTCGATTAGGATAATTTCCTTCCCAAAATGGAAGTTCCAAACCAGCCAAGGTAAATGGGAAAAATAACCTTGGTGAGAAATGGTAAGCCATAAATTCTAATTCACTCGAATTTAAAAACCTTAAAGTCAATCCTAAATCAGCATCGTGTTCTTGGTAAGAAAAACTAGCTTTATCCGTAAAAATATTGATGTCAAAGTTGACACTCCAAAAATCAATTTTACTGTTTTTATTTTTTGAGAAGAAACGATAGTAACCATTGCTTCTAAGTTGATTATAAGCAATCCGATAGACAGTATCTTTGTTTTCATGGAATAAGCGAGGCACATATCCCATGTCAGTCAAATAATTTTTTCCTACTCCATCAATTCCAAAAAAGAGCGAAGCTTTTTTTGATCGATATCTGATTTTTCCGTCATAGGCAAAACCGTTAGAATCTTCTCCATCTGAATTGGAATAATGCAAAAATGATTTTCCAGTCCAAAGCGAATTTTTTGATCGAAAATCAAATTCCAATCCACCTACTCGATTAAAGTTATTTTGTTTAATATAAAATCCATCAATGCCTTGTCGGCTAGCAAAGAAAGCAGAGACACTTGAGCCACCTAAAATCGTTTTTTGAATAGCGGCGATAGAATAATTTTGAGATTCCTTTCCGACTGATTCGACACCTCCAGTCTGGACAGTCATCAATCCGATTTGCCAGTCCTTATTTATTTTTCCACTTAGTCTTGCACCAAAATGAATAGGGACAGGATTCTCTCCAGCACTTCCAATTCGCCTTGAAAAATAAGGACGAACTCGGCTATTTCCCAAACCTGAAAACAAGTCGCTATTTTCTAAAAATAATAATCTTTTCTCTGGGAAAAATAATTCGAACCGATTTAAGTCAATCACTTGTTGATCAACTTCGACTTGCGAAAAATCAGGATTGATGGTGAAATCAAAACTTAAAGAAGAGGTTAAGGCAATTTTTGCATCTAGTCCAACCTTAGGTTTTAAAGTTGTAGAAGGATTGTTATCATGATTTTTTTCGGAGCTAATTGCAGAATATGGAATGATGGTTATTTTAGAATTCTGAGGGGTAGGTAGGGTAGTCCAATTAACTTTCCCAGCTTGAGAAAGGGTGGCTACTTCAAATCCACGAGTGACGGGAGACCATGTGGAAACTTCATTTTTACTCAAATCGTTTCGAGCAAAATTAATTCCCCAAGTAGAATTTTTATTTGAGAATCGCAAAGTCTTAAGCGGAATGGCCATTTCGACGGACCAATATTTTTGATCTGGACTTTGAAAAACTTCCGCTTCCCATAACCCATCCCAATTCAGTTGAACACCTTTCGTTCCTCCTCGTGGAATGATTCCGTCTCGTTGAACACCTTTGGGGTTTACTCCAAAGGTCATTCCTCCAGAAGCATCATTGAATAAATCAAGGAAGACTACAAAGGCATCATTTTCTCTAAAGTCAAAATCTCGTTTCAACGATTGAATGACATATTCAGTTGTAAAAGCATTGTTGCAAACTGCTCCAATGTATAGATTGTCTTCATCAAAAAGCATTTTTACTTCAGTCGATGAAGATGCTGGAAGAGAATCGTAAGGATAATGCATTTGAAAATCAGAAGAAGAAGGCGTAGTCATCCAAACTGATTCATTAAGAACTCCATCTAATTGGATTGGGGTAGAAATTTTTTGAGGAGAGATAGATCGGTCTTGTCCATAAATGGTATTTACCATCAAGATTACGAGTGGTGTGAGAATTATAATCAGTTTTCTAGACAAAAGTTTGGTCTTTGAATTTCTCTAAAAGGAAATTCTTTGCGATTTTTTAAAACATAAAAAATCTTATTTGAAAAAATGATATTTATAATATCATAGTTAGTTTCGTGTTTACTTTTCTTGAAAAAAAATCAATCAAAAAAAGTTTAAGCTCTCATCATTTTTGACCAACCGAGTCGGAAAATAATTAAGAGGACAATTAATAGTAAAAAGAAATACCCGATCGGCATATATGAAAAAACAATGATTCGTGTTTTTTCTAAAAACCACATGAGGGTAAATAAGACTAAAATCATGGTAGCCATGCCTGAAAGTTTTCCAAAACCAGGAACTCGATCCAGACTTACGGAGCTACGGATAATTAGTAAAGTGGCAATCATGGAAATGATGGGAAGGATTTGAGTAAAAATATTGAGGTCTAAAATACTTCCTCGTTCAAATAAAAATTTATAAACATTGAGAGTAATCGCAAAAATCCCTGGAACACAAACCGAATAGATTAACGTCGAATACAAATATTTCCAAGGAGAAAGGTGTCCTTCATTCTTTCCTACAAATCCTGAAATCAAAGCAGTTACAGGAATTAAAGTAAAGAATAAAACAACGTAAAATGAGTTCTCGCCTAGTAAAGTAAAAAATTCGCCTAATGTCATAATGTTTCCCTAAGGATGTTTATTCAGTTTTATTGTAAGATATTTACAAAAACAAAGCCAATGATATGGTGAAAATCAAGATTTGTTTGTTGCAATAATAGCTTATTTTTTTCTTTTTCCAAAACTACAATAAACTCAATGTTTACGGGAGATATAGCGTTTTGTTTTATCTTTCCTCAACTAATCTCATAGCCAAGTTAAAATCGGAATATAAAACTACCCAAAGAGGTGGCCTTTATTTTGACTTGACTTAAAACATGAGGTCAGTTGAAGAATCCAATTAACTAATTGAGTTTATTCTAAATGGAGTAGTGGGAGAACGTAAAACGTTTAACGTCCATCGAATAAAGTCTAATGCCTATTTTTTAATACTTCAATTACATCCTCCAAGTTTTTATTTTTAGCTGCCAATAAAACTAAATAGTGGTATATCAAATCGGCAGCTTCACCTAGGAATAAATCATCATTTTCGTCCTTAGCTTCGATGACAATTTCGACCGCTTCTTCGCCCACTTTTTGAGCAATTTTATTAATTCCTTTTTGGAAAAGGGAAGAGGTATATGATTTATCAGAAGGATTATTTTTTCGGTCTTGAATTACTTTTTCGAGGTGAAATAAAAATGCGTCTCCTTTATTTTCTTCATCAAAACAAGTATCTGAACCGGTATGGCAAACTGCTCCGGCAGGATTAACTTTGATTAAAAGTGTATCGTTGTCGCAATCGGCTACGATGCTTTTTACAGTTAAAAAATTACCAGAAGTTTCGCCTTTTGTCCACAGCCGATTTTTTGTTCTAGAAAAAAATGTAACTCGATTTTCAGTTTGTGTTTTTTCCAAAGCTGCTTTGTTCATGTAACCGAGCATGAGTACTTTTCGAGTGGCTTCATCTTGAATGATGCAAGGGATTAATCCATTTACTTTTTCAAAATCTAATTTTTCTAACATTGTATTTATATTTTAAATCCTAATTGGAATTCCTTTTTCTTTTAAATATTTTTTTAAATCTAAAATCTCAATTTCCTTAAAATGAAAAATGCTTGCTGCCAATCCTGCATCTGCTTTTCCTTCTGTAAAAACATCATAAAAATGCTCCATCGAACCAGCTCCGCCTGAAGCGATAATCGGGATGGAAAGTTCTACAGACATTTTTGCGAGCATCTTATTTTCAAAACCTTTTTTTGTCCCATCATTATTCATGGAAGTAAATAAAATTTCACCAGCACCTCGGTTTTCACATTCTTTGGCCCAATCCAATAAATTGAGTTCCGTCGGAATCCGCCCACCATTCAAATGTACCTTCCATTGTCCTTCAAATAGTTTAGCATCAATCGCCACGACCACAAATTGACTTCCGAAACTATCCACTAAATCATTGATTAATTGTGGATTTCGAACTGCGGCAGAGTTAATCGAAATTTTATCTGCACCTGATTGTAATAGTATATTTGCGTCCTCGACAGAACTGATTCCTCCACCAACGGTAAAAGGAATATTGATGTTCTTTGCAATTTTTTTAACAAGGTTCGCGAGTGTTTTTCTCTTGTCCACGGTTGCGGTGATATCAAGAAAGACGAGTTCATCAGCACCTTGTTGGCTATAAAGTTTTCCCAATTCTACAGGGTCGCCAGCGTCTCGGAGTCCGACGAAATTAACGCCTTTGACCGTTCGTCCATCTTTAATATCGAGGCAGGGGATGATTCTTTTTGCTAGCATTTTAAATGAATTTAGTGAGTTCCGTCAGTTTAATTTTCTGTTCATAAATCGCTTTTCCAACAATTGCTCCGTGCATTTCCAATGCTTTTAATTTTTCTAGTTCTTCAATATTGACCACTCCACCACTTGCGATTAATTTTATGTCGGGAAATTCCGTTTTGATTTTTTTATACAAATCAATGGCACTTCCTTGTAGTAAACCATCTCTAGAAATATCAGTACAAATCACATATTCAATTCCTCCTTCTAGGTAGATTTCTAAAAAATCTAAAAGTTCAATATCGCTTTCTTCTTGCCAACCATTCGTTGCAATTTTTCCATTTTTTACATCAGCGCCAAGAATGATTTTCTCGCTTCCATATTCTTGTAACCAGCTCAAAAATAATTCAGGATTTTTTACAGCAATCGTACCTCCTGTAATTTGATTGGCTCCTGACTCAAAAGCAATTTTTAAATCTTCGTTAGATTTTAAGCCCCCTCCGAAATCGATTTTTAAATTCGTTTGCGAAGAGATTTTTTCCAAAACTTTGTAATTAATAATTTGACTCGCTTTCGCTCCGTCCAAATCTACTAGATGTAAATGGGTGATCCCTGCACCTTCAAATTCTTTGGCGACCTCGAGAGGATTTTCATTGTAAATTTTCTTTTGTGCATAATCGCCTTGCGTGAGTCGAACACATTTTTCATCGATAATATCAATTGCTGGAATTACTTTCATTTATATTTTTTTTAAAAAGTCTTTTAAAATTTGTTCCCCAACACTTCCTGATTTTTCAGGATGAAATTGAGTTGCGTAAAAATTCTCTTTTCGTAAAGCTGCTGAAAATGGATGGACATAATCAGTCGTAGCGATGGTGAATTCTCCTACTTCAACAAAATAACTATGTACGAAGTAGACATACTCTTCTGAAATTTCTTTCGAAATCCATGAATCATTTTTGACAGAAATTTTGTTCCATCCCACATGCGGAACTTTAATCTCTTTTGATGTTGGACGAAAACGAATCACTTTTTGTGGAATGATATTCAAGCAATTCGTATCGTTCTCTTCCGAGTGACTGCACATCAATTGCATGCCCAAGCAAACTCCCAAAACGGGTTGTTTTAAATTAGGAATTACTTTTTCCAAACCTAATTTTCGTAAATGGTTCATTGTCGAATTCGCTTCACCAACGCCTGGGAAAATGACTTTATCAGCACTAAAAATCTCTTCAGTATTATTTGTCAAAATTCCATTCACTCCTAATCGCTCCAAAGCAAATTTGACGGATTGAACATTTCCTGCGTTATAATCTATGATGGCTACCTTCATGTTGTAAATGTATTGTTAAGTGAACGCTGATAATTATTTTAAAATAATTGAGATTACAGTACCCCTTTCGTACTCGGCAATTGTTGGTTATTCAAATCTTGCTGCTTCGCCATTTTTATCGATTTAGCCCAAGCTTTAAAAATTGCTTCGATTTTGTGGTGCTCATTTATACCTTCCACTTTAATATTCAAATTACATTTTGCGGTATCAGTAAATGATTTGAAAAAGTGATAAAACATTTCTGTTGGCATCTGTCCAATCATCTCTCTTTTAAATTCTGCTTCCCAAACCAACCAACTTCTTCCACCAAAATCAATTGCTACTTGTGCCAAACAATCATCCATTGGTAAGCAAAATCCGTAGCGTTCTATTCCCATTTTATTGCCCAGCGCTTCGGCAAAAGCTTCGCCCAAAGCAAGCGCAGTATCTTCAATCGTGTGGTGCTCATCAATGTGTAAATCCCCTTGGACGGTCACTTCTAAATCACAACCTGAATGCCTTGCTAATTGATCTAGCATGTGATCGAAAAAACCAATGCCCGTTTCATTTTTAGATTTTCCTTCGCCATCTAAATTGAGTTTGATTTGAATATCAGTCTCTTTGGTAGTTCTTGTAACAATACTTTTACGAATCGGTTTTTTTAATGAAAAATAAATGTCACGCCACTCAGTTGTGGTCAAAGTAATAGCATTTTTTACTTTTTCTAAATCAATATTTTTTTGTGCATCGGTATCAGCGTGAGGTTGAGAGTCATTGATGTAAATTCCTTTCGCTCCAAGATTAACCGCTAATTGCATATCTGAAAGTCGGTCTCCGATGACAAATGAATTTTCTAAATCATAGTCGCCGTTTATATATTGTGTGAGCAAACCAGTTTGCGGTTTTCGAGTTGGTGCATTTTCATGAGGGAAAGTTTTGTCGATAATGACTTCTTTAAATTCAATTCCTTCATTCGAAAATGCCTTCATCATCATGTCGTGTGGAGGATGGAAAGTTGTTTCAGGAAATGACTCTGTTCCAAGTCCATCTTGGTTGGTGACCATCACTAATTCGAAATCCATCTCTTCGACAATACGAGAAAGATATTGGAAAACCTTTGGATAAAATTCTAGTTTTTCCAAAGCATCGAGCTGGTAATCAATGGGCGGTTCGATGACCAAGGTGCCATCTCGATCTATAAAAAGTACTTTTTTCATTTTAAAATAATTTGAGATTGATAAACCTTTAAGGCTTCAATTAATTGTGAGTTTTCTTTTTCTAAGCCGATTGTAAATCTTAGACAGTCTTCGCAACCAATTTGCTTGGAACGATTTCTAACAATGATTTTACGGGAGATCAAAAACTGATAAAGCCGACTTGAATTGTTTACTTTTACTAATAAGAAATTAGCATCAGAAGGATATATTTTTTCAATAAAATCAAATTGAGATAGTTTTTTTTCTAGAAAAATACGTTGCTCCAAAATCGTTTTGATCTGTTGCTCAGCGATATTTTTTTGACTTAAAATTTCAAGCGCAGCTTTTTGAGTAAGTTCATTAATGTTGTAAGGCATTTTTACTTTGTTCAAAAAAACAATAATTTCTTCCGAGGCGAAAGCCATTCCTAATCGTGCACCAGCCATACCGAGTGCTTTAGAAAAAGTTTGCAGGATGATTAGATTTTTATTTTTTTCCAAAAGAGAAAGACATGAATCATTTTTGGAAAAATCAATATAAGCTTCGTCGACAACGACAATTCCATCAAATGCTGCAATCAATTTTTCGATTTTCTCAAAATCAAAACTGTTCCCAGTTGGGTTATTTGGAGAACAGATAAAAAGAATTTTGTCAGCCGAATTTGTTAATTCTAAAATGGCATTTACTTTTGGCTGGAAATTTTTATCCAAGTTGATTTTCTTAATTCCAATTTCTCCAATATTCGCAGCCACTTCGTAAACTCCAAAAGTTGGGGGCAAAATAACCACGCTATCCTTCTTTGGTTGACAAAATGTTTGCATCAATAAACCGATGATTTCGTCACTTCCATTTCCTAGGAAAATATTTTCTTTTGGAAGATTTCGCCAAGCTCCAATTTTGGTTTTTAAATCCTTTTGTAAAGGATCAGGATAACGATTCATTCCATTATCAAAGGGATTTTCGTTGGCATCCAAAAAGATTTCTGCTGTTCCTTCAAACTCACTTCGAGCAGAGGAATAAGCTGACAGTTGCAAAATATTTGGACGAACTAAATCTTCGATGTTTCGCTTTTGAGGAATTTCTTTTTTTTGATTTGTAAATATATTGTTAAGTCTTGTCGTTATTGCGTTTTTGTGTCCTTCTAGTTGCTCTGCTTTTGCCATTAATTCGACAGTTGGACCAAGGTTAAGTAAACCTTCTTGAGTTAACTTTTGATAAGTTATTTTTTTAGAAAAAGCATCTAAATTCACACCACTATAATTTTTGGCGAAACCATTGGTCGGCAAAGTGTGGTTCGTTCCAGAAGCATAATCACCGACCGATTCAGGAGTGAAATTCCCAATGAAAACAGAACCTGCGTTAATGATTTTTTCTGCAAAATCATCCGCATCTTTTGTTGCGATAATTAAATGTTCAGGAGCATATTCATTGATGAGTTTTAGAGCAGAGACTTTGTTATCGAAAATAATTACAGGACTATTCTCCAAAGCTTCGCCAGCGATTTTCCTTCGAGGAAGTTGCTTAAGTTGCTGCTCGCCTTCTGCCAAAATCGCTTCGGCAACTTCTTCAGAGAAGGTAACTAAAACGACTTGGCTATCAACTCCATGCTCTGCTTGCGACAACAAATCGGCAGCGACAAAACTTGGCTCGCAAGTTTCATCAGCAACCACTAAAACTTCCGAAGGCCCAGCCGGCATGTCGATTGCAACGCCTTCTTGACTGACGAGTTGCTTGGCTGTGGTAACGAATTGGTTGCCTGGTCCGAAGATTTTGTAGACTTGTGGAATAGTTTGAGTTCCGTAAGTCATTGCTCCGATGGCTTGCGCTCCGCCGACTTTAAATATCTTTTCGATTCCGACAAGTTGAGCGGTGTACAACATGGCAGCATTTATTTTTCCATCTTTTTGAGGAGGAGAACACATCACAATTTCTTTGCAGCCAGCTTCCTTTGCAGGAATGCCGAGCATCAAAATAGTAGAAAAAAGTGGCGCCGTTCCACCCGGAATATACAATCCTACTTTTTCGATGGCTACACTTTTTTGCCAGCATTTTACACCTCGCATAGTTTCGACTTCGAGTGTTTCTGTTTTTTGCGCAGCGTGAAATTTTTTGATATTTTGATAAGCCGTTTGAATGGCTTTTTTCAATTTTGGATCGAGTTGATTTGAGGCGCCTGCTATTTCCTCTTCGGTAACTTCGATATTTTCCAACTCCACTTGGTCGAATTTTTTATTAAAAAATTGCAAAGCAGCATCTCCTTCTTTTTTTACTTTTTGTAAAATATCGGAAACTGAATCATTCAAGTTTTTAGTGTTCATCGTCGGTCGAGCGAGGATGGTTGACCAAGTTTGAGAATTTGGATTAGTATAAATTTTCATGGCAAAATTATTTTATGCGATTATTTTTTCAATCGGAATAACTAAAATTCCTTCTGCACCTTTTTGCTTGAGTTCGTCGATAACGTCCCAAAAAGTTTCTTCTTGCACGACAGAGTGAAGAGAACTCCAACCTTCGATAGCCAAGGGTAAAACGGTTGGACTTTTTGCACCAGGGAGTATTTTGACAATTTCAGGAATCGCTTCTGTTGGAGCATTGAGCAAGATGTATTTAGAAGTTTGAGCAGCTTGAACCGCATCGATTCGGAAGAGTAATTTGTTGACAATAGTTTCTTTTTCTTTTGTCAAGTTTTTCTTTTTGACTAAGACCGCTTGTGATTTTAAAATGGTCGTTACTTCTTTCAATCCATTTGATAACAAAGTACTTCCGGTGCTCACGATGTCGCACACCGCATCTGCCAGACCAATGTTTGGAGCGATCTCAACGGAACCGCTGATTTGGTGAATCTCAGATTTGATATTATTTTTTTCTAAAAAATTGGAAAGGATAACGGGGTAAGAAGTGGCGATTTTTTTTCCTTCAAAAAAACTAAGGTCGGTGTAGTTTTTAGATTTTGGAATGGCGAGAGAAAGTCTGCATTTGGAAAAGCCGAGTGCTTTTACATTTTCTATATTTTCGTTTTTTTCCAAATAAACATTTTCTCCAATGATACCAATATCTGCAATCCCGTCGGCAACATATTGAGGAATATCTGCGACTCGGAGGTATAATATTTCAATAGGGAAATTGGTGGAAGGTGCGACCAACTGGTTTTTTCCATTATTGAATTTGATGCCACATTCCTTGAGTAATTTTTTGGAATCATCGCTGAGGCGACCTGATTTTTGGATAGCTATTTTTAAAATTGGTGATTGCATTATTTATAGGTTAAATTTTTTAAAGTGAGTTATAGGCAAAAAAAAATCGGTTGACCAAAACAAATGGTCAACCGATTTTTGATTTTTTTATGAGATAAAAAAATCATTCAACTATATTCATAGCGTCGCCATTCGTTCGTAGGAACTGGTGATGATGATGGCGGCAATGATGCATAGTTGAAAATATCATAAATATAAAATTAGTATTTTTTTACGTGGCGCAAATATAATGTAGAAACTATGAGAAAGTCAAAATGTTTTTGATTTAAGTGAAAAAAATATTTTTTTTTAAATCTATTTTGATTTTTAATGCCAATCATAATGACAAAATCTACATTGTTTGGCTTTCGGTGTTCGAGTTATTTTATCGCATTTTGGACACTTGTTTAGGTAAATTTGATCTTTGTATTTTACCAGCAATTTAGTTGCTACTATTTCCTTTTCAAGTTCTTTCTCAAAATCGGATAAGTACGGATTCCTAAGAATATCTTTTTCTTTAACGGGTAAAAGATGTATAAAATATATGAGGAGATAGTCTATTTTTTCTTTTTCCATGGCAGAAGAATTTACTTAAAATGCTTTTAAGAATAGTTGAATTTATTTTTTGAAAACAAATCCATAACCCACTTTTATATTTGGAAAGTAAGGCATTGTAACTTCTGTTTTCACAAGGTGACGACCCATGTTTACGGTGAAACCACCGCCAAGATGAGGCTTTAAGGATGACCCACGTAGGGTGCTAAGGCCAGTTGAAATATATGGAGAAAGAAATTTTCGATGATAAAAATTATAATTTACACGAATAGTTGCGTCAGCAATATCTTTAGATCGGCCATTTTTATTGCTACCTTTATAAAGATGAAATCCAACTTCGCAAGAAAGTTGTCTTTTAAAATAAGGTAAATCCATTCCTATAAAACCACCAAATTCATTTCCTTCATAACCTTGATTAAGATATTGAAAAGGGAATCCTCCAAATCCCCATGCCCAAATTTGAGCAGGATTGTAAGAGTCGGAAAATCCATTTTTTATTCCAGTAAAACAATCGTTGTATATTTTTATAAAATATTGAACATTCTTCCGACGTAAATTTTTGATACTTAAGTCTGCTAATTTTTCGCAATCAGACATTTCCTTTTTTAGGACATTTAAGTAACCGATTTCTTCATCTTCTGAGACACATAACAATGTAATATTGCCATCATTTTTTTTTATAAAAAGAGGAGCAGCATTTCGATAATCTAAAATGTAAAGATTGATTTTTCCTTCTTCGATCAATCTGATAAATCGAAGCTCGTCATATTGTTTTTTCTTAGTAGAAAATTTGACATGATATGATTCATAGATTTCTCCATCGTCAAAAAAGAAACATTGGATTTCATGAGGAAGATAAGTCGTTTTGTTTTTTTCTTTATTTTCAAAAATGATAGAATGTGATGACTGTCGAGGAGATGCACTTTTGATTCCTCCCAATAATGTGTCTCCTTCAATAGTTACAATTGCTCCAGTTTCCATTCCAAATTGTGCAGCGAGATTGTGTTTTTGAAAAAATAAAATGACAAGTAGGCAAAGTAGATTAAGGTTGATTCTCATTTTGTATAGCTTTATTTTTTATAAAGAGAATCGAATTGTTATGAATCCAAATTTCATGTTTGATGGTGTGAAAAATGAAACATGAAATTTGGATTTTTTAAAATTTAAGAGACTGTTCTGAAATTAATTGCTGATTTAATATCCATTTGTTGCGTTTGGATTCAGCATCAAGTCAATTTGCTCCAAAGCATCTTCTAAGTGAAAAATAGACATCTCATCCTTGAAACGAGGAATCGCTTCTTTGATCTCCTTTTTTAAATTTTTCAAATCTGCCCGAGCCATGGGACGTACATCAGAAGTACTCACATTGATAGCATTATAGCCATAACTTCCATCGTCAAAGTATCGAATGGATGCATCTCCACCTCTTCGAGTTTGCATTAAAGTACCGATTCGTTCGATGTGAGTTCTTTGCAAATTCCTGCGATAAGTATCGATGGGATCTCCTTTCTTTAACTCTGACCAAATACTTAATCGAAGGTCATCGAACAATTCAATCATTGAATATGCGTCCTTTCCATTCATCGATTCATCTTCAATAAGTCGAGCAAGACGGGAAGGTTCGAGAATACTGTTTAGTACTTTTCGTTGATAATTTCCAATTCGGTTGATAGTTCCAGAAGATTCAATTCTGCGTAAAATATCTTCTTCAACTAGCCAATAAGGTGTTTGGAAAAGTTGTTTATTTAAAAATTCGACCGCTTCTTTTTGAGTCTCTTGAGGAACATATTGATAAACAGAACCTTCTTGATCGTAGGTTTTTAAATTTTCATAAACACCTCCGATATTGGTTTCCACATGATACATGTAACGTTCCCATTGTCGCAAAACATTGGAATAAAGTTCTGCTAAATCTGCATAATTTTTCCCATCCTCATTGGTCCATTTCAATAAATTAGGAACGACAATTTTTAGGTTTTCAATTCCATAAGTTGAGGCAATCATAGCATTGTCACCCAAATCTTCGGTCTGCGAACTTGGATCAATGGAGTAATAAACTTGCTTGCCATAGCGATATTTTGGATCATCATTATGCTCTAAAATCCAATCATTCAGGGTAGGATTTTCTGCTTTGGAATCATTCGCATCAGGGATAGGTCGGTAGCCCCATTCGATCGCATATTTATCATATACACTTACGATTGGCAAAAGTGCAACACCTTTATCTTCTGGTTGAGCGACATAATTAAATCGCGCATAATCCATGATGGAAGGAGACAAACTCATCGTATTGGTAAATGTTGCCGAGCGCAAAGAATCAACAGGGTAGGCTGAACTTGCGCCCATATTATGAGTTAAGCCAAGGGTGTGACCAACTTCGTGGGCAGCAACATAGCGAATCAATTTCCCCATCACCTCATCATCAAATTTTACTTTTCGAGCTTCTGGATTGACTGCGGAGGTTTGGACAAAATACCAGTTGCGCAACATATTCATCACATTGTGATACCACAAAATATCACTCTCGATAATTTCACCAGAGCGAGGATCATGAACATGTGGACCGACTGCATTTTGTTGTTGCGTGGAAACATATCGAATGACTGAGTTCCGAACATCTTCGGGGGTCCAATCAGGATCTTCTTCTTTGGTTGGCGCATCTTTGACGAAGATGGCATTTTTAAAACCTGCCTGTTCGAATGCGACTGCCCAATCTTCCACACCTGCTTTGAGATATGGTTTCCATTTTTCTGGAGTGGAAGGATCAATATAATAAACGATGGGTTTTTTAGGTTCGACTAGCTCGCCTCTTTTGAATGCTTCCATGTCTTTAGGTTCGAGTCTCCAACGAGTGATGTATTGTTGTTTGGTGGCTTTTTGTTCGTCCAAACCATAGTCCGTTTGGCTGATAGAAAAATAGCCTACTCGCTCATCATAGAATCGAGGTTGCATCGGTTCTTTTGGTAAAAGAACAAATGATTGATTCATTTCATAGGAAACGGCACCTGAACTATTGCCTGGCGAATTGTAAGTTAGCACGTGTTTGATTTCCATGTTATTGGGAAAAATTTTCATGCTAATAATAAAACTTCGATTCTCATCCAGCGAGTTATAACTTCCATAAGAAGGGGCTGCACTGATCAAAGGAACATGCGTCGTGAACAATTCATTGACTTGAATAACAATGCTTTTACGGTCTTTGCCAAACGTCCGAATGGGGAAAGACATGACGACAGGTTCGAAATTATTTCGTCGAACGGAGGCATAAATTGGGGAAGTTTCGCTTGCTACACTATTATAAGAAACGGAACGAAGCAATAACTTATCATCTTGCCGATGCCAGCGGATGACTTGCTGTGGTCGAGCTTTCATCCCTGCAATTCCACGACTTCCTTCGCCTGTTCCTGACAAACGACTGACGACTAAAATTTCTCGATCCAATTGATCTGTTGGAATTTCGAAATAATATAGATCATCGACTTTATGGATTTTGAAAAAGCCATCGTCGGTGAGGGCATTGGATTTAATAATTTTTTTGTAAGATTTGATTGGGACTTTTTCTTTCTTTTCTTTTTTTTGGGAAAAAAGATTTAGAGAGAATAGTAGAGATAGTATGATTGTTAAAAGTAATTTGGTGTGTGTCAAAATGCTTTAGTTTTATTTTTTAAGAGATGAAAAAGTTACTTCAGGATATTTTGTTGCAACTTCTATAAAAACATGTGGAGGGATTTTTTATTGCTGATAACTTTTAGCAAAATACTTTTTTTATTTTGGTTTGAAAAATTAATCAACAAAAATGGGTGTTAGCGCTTCAAAGCGCTAACACCCATTAAGGAATAAAAACTAATCGGTTATCTAAGACATCGTTCAATAATAAAATTTACATCATTGATTTTTTTAAACCTTTTTCAGTAAGCAATCTTTTTGGTGCTCGCTCTAGTTGAATTTCGAATTGCTTTTTTGCTTCCTCTTTTTTATCATCGTTTAATAACCATTCTCCATAAAGTTCATGTGATGGTTTGACAATATTAGGTGGACCATAGCTGAAAGAAGTTTCACTTTCCAAAGCAGTTGCTGATGCTAACCATTTATCAACAGTTGCTTTTTTCCCATCTAGCATTGCTAAGAGAGCGTTCAATTCCATCTCCATAACCCAAGTCGTATTCACCCCACTTTTGGTTGGAGGTTGTTTGTATCTAGAAACTCCGCTGCAAGTTTTTGGCTGACCGACTACCATGCGAGCTTCGCCGTCAATTCGAAGTTTGCTGATTGCTTTAATCGCATTGGTTAAATTATTTTTATCTTTTTGATGGTAAGCTAACATTCCTTGTGTAAAAGATTGAACTGCTTGAGTCGACAAATTCAACTCTTCTAATTCAACTGTTTTCATGGCAATGGAATCTTCCCAATCTCCAGATTCCGTCAAGTATGCACCTTGCATCATGATGAAATGTGCACGAGCTTTAGAAGAAGGTTTTTCATCACAATATTTTTTCATATCATAAACCATCTCTTTGGCTTTTGCGAAATTTCCTTTTTGCAGGTACCCATACATCAACCATTTGAACGCATGATAACCACGAGCATCATTGTCTAATTCTTTGTCCTTCATTCTTGCAACACTTGCTTCGTAACTAGCAATATTTGAACTAATTACTTCGTCCCACATGCCCATTGCTACATATATATGTGATGGCATGTGCAAAGCATGCTCTGCATCAGGAGCAACTTTAGAATAACTGTTTGCTGCAGACAAAGCTAATTTTGCATGACCAGGATCATCATAAGAATGGATCAAATAATGTAATGCACCAGGATGATTTGGATTCTCGTCGATGATGCTTTGAGCGATGCCTGCTCCCTTCTCATAGGTTTCGGTATCTCGTCCACCTTTGACTGAACCTAAAAGTGATAATGCATAAAATGCAGCTACCTCATGATTACCTTCATATTTTTTATAAAGTTTTTCCATCTGATCTTTGTAGGCAACATCTTGTTTTTTTTTCTCTCCTTCGGTGTATAAAATTTCTACAGCAGAGAGCATATCTTTTTCAAATTCTGTGGGTGCTTTTTCTAATCGAGCCTCAGGAGTATCGCCTAATTTTTTTAGTGCAGCAACTCCATCTTCGGTATATCGTTCTCGCCAAAGTGGGTGATTGTAGGACATCGCTTCGCCCCAAGCTGCCATAGCAAAACTAGAATCGAGTTCGATGGCTTTGGCAAATTTTTCGCCAGCATCATCAAATTCAAAACTATGCAGAAGCAATAATCCTTCATGGAAATAAGGCATTGCTTCGGCTGAACCAGTTACATTGATTTCGATTTTTCCTAAATTTGCGTCAGGTGCTTTTTCGGCAGTATCGACTTTTTCATTTTTGCATTGTAAAAGAAATAAAGGAAGTGCGAGGAGGAAGATCAGTTTTTTCATAATGGATTTTTTTATGTGAAAATAAAAAGAAAAACTGAAAAGTGAGGATTACTCATGTTCTTTTGATTTAAAATTGAATACCGATAGTGGCACTAAACCTACGGAATACTATCTCATCTTCGGTTTCTTGCCAATCATAATTTCTTTTCAATCTTTGAAAATTATAACCAACTTCAATTATGAATGAACTATTCGATCGTGAGGAAAACTGAAATCCAATGGTAGGACTTAGAAGTAGCCCACCTGCGTAGTCCTCAACATTATGATCATCCAATAAATTTATGGGTTTGCCATAACCAATTTTTCCAGAAAGATAAGGAGTGAGTTTCCTTCGCCATGGAGAATAACGAGCATTTATAAAAACAGAAAAAACTTCAGGATCATAATCATCAAATCCAATTCCTGCACCTAAGTCCAAGTGTTTATTAAAGTTATAACCTGTGGAGAAACTAAATGATTTACCATAGATATTTTCATAATCATTTTTTCCAATTATTATTCCTCCTAAAATGGAGAAATAAATTCCTTTAGTTTTTACTTTATTTCCATTTGAAAAATACTGATAGCCTTTCTTTTGCTTCTTAATTTTTTTTATTTCACTCATCGAAAATTGAACTATATTTCCTCCCGATATTTTTATTCGGATATATTGATCTTCTACTTTTTTAATGATTTCTCCACGAATGAAACTTCCATCATTTAGATAAACTTCGTCCACTTTTATATTTTCCTGAGAAAATATCGGGATGGAAAAAAGGAATAGTTGAACAAAAAGGAATACCGATATTATTTTCATTTTGACTAAAATTTCTTTTGATAAAAAAATCAGAAATCAGATTTTTACAAACTGACTTCTGATTGAGTAATAGTTTTAGCTTTAATAATTTTCAGTCTTATTTTCGTTTCACAGGGATATGACTTAACTGAATGAGTTGATTTGGATCATCAAAATTAAATTGATAAAAACCATCATCACCAATGACTAATAAAATATTTTCGTTCCCAGGAATTGAAATGACATCATAGGTTGAAAAATTTTCAAGATGAGAAACTAATCGCTCATTCAGAGTTGCAGGATCTGATATGTCAAATGTTTTCAAACCAAAATCTCCTTCGCAAATAAAAAGATTATCTCCTTTGATGGATAGTCCATGAGGATTATCCATTTGGAAAGTTTTCACCAAAAAAGGATTTGTCAAATCTGTAATATCGATTAAGTCTAATTGATCTGTAAATCCTCCACAGGCAATATTATCAGAATGCAAAGTAACGTAAGCATAATTATCTTTTACAAAAACTGGGTCGCAAGCTCGGGCATGTTCAAATGTTCCTAATAGCACAGGATTCAATGGATCAGCATTTTCATAGATAAACATTCCACTTCGAGAACCGATAAATAACTTATCTCCGTAAGGGAATATTGTTTCGATATCAGATCCAATATAAATACTCTTTTCTTCGGTTGGGTTACTGAAATCTGAAATATCAACTACCTTCATGTAGTGCATATCTACAGCATATAGATATTGATCATAAATTGTAAATCTTGCCATAGATCCACCAACTCCAGTTGATGATTGAGTTGCTCCAGCACTATTGCTATTAAAAATCGCAGGAGCAAATGATCCATCACGAGTATGTTCTAAATAATTATTTGGAGCATCGCAATCTACGGTTTCTGTTATCTCTTCTTCTTTATAATCTACAACGAAATTACCAGAAGCATCTTGAGGGAAATGATAATTCCATTGTTCTTGTCTACCAATCAATTGAACATTCATAGGATCTGAAATGTCAACAGTCATTAAAAATAAATAAGAATCTCCAATAAGGACATTGTCTTTTATAGCCATATCTACATTGCCGGGCATATTTATAAAAGCAATATTTTGAGGGTTCTCAGGATCTGAATTATCGATTACATGAATCCCTTCTTTTATTTCATTGATGAAAATATAATTATTGTAAAAATAGATTTTGCCAGGTTGAACTAATTCCCGAGGAGATTCGGATTTAATATCAACAGTCATTTCCTCCATTGTTTTATAGACAGGAGTAAATTTAGTGTAGGTGTACTCGCGAGTACATTTATCTTTCATACAGCTTTGGAAACTAAATGAAACGATACATAATAGGGCGGTAAAGAGTTTTAAATTTTTCATACTGGATTGATTTTTTTTAATGATTATCTCGTTAAGATAGACATTGAAAATTTAAAAAAGGTTGGGGCGGAAATAATTTAGTATGTTTCGAATACTTTTTTTATCTCAAGAAATAACTAAATTTCAGCCATGAAAAAATGGAAAAAAATATCAGAACGAATCGCTTACTCAGGTTGGCGTAAAGTCATTGTTAGAAAGTTTTTAATGCCTAATGGAAAAGAAGCAGAATTCGATGTGATTGGCGAGATGGATTTTGTAACGATTGCTGCTTTTACTGAAAATCGAGAAGCTATTTTGGTTAATCAATTTCGAGTAGGAGCAGAGCGAGAGATTACTAGTTTTCCAGAGGGAGCGATTGATGAAGGAGAAAAATTAGAAGATTGCGCAGCCAGAGAATTATTGGAAGAAACTGGCTATCAGGCGGAGAAAATCATTTTTCTAAAAACATTTCATAAATCCTATTTTACCCAAAAACAACATATACTTTTAGCGACGAATTGTAAAAAAGTGGCAGATCAGAATTTAGATGAAAATGAATTTATTGATGTTTTGAAAATGCCCTTTGAGGAGTTTCGAGTTTTTATTAAAAATAAAAATGATGAACGAATGAATGGAAATGTAGCTGCTGCTTATTTGGCCTTGGATGAATTGGGGTGGCTGTAACAATGGGGATATCGAATATCGAACAAGGATTTATGATTTGAGAAATTTGGCAATATTACGCAAGATAAGGACAGGGAATATCGTCATTTCTTTCAAGATATAAATTTTTGTTCTTAAACCGAATAAAAAAAAACTTACCTAAAATTTACTTCTCTGGCAATCCTTTGCCATGAAATCAGTTCTTTCCGATTTCTTTACATTAGATAAAAATAAATATAACTGTATCATTTTTTACTAAACTCTCTTTGGTTTTCCCTTGCATCTTGTTGGTATAATTTATCAAAATTTCATAGGTTTTAATATTCCATTATCGAATCTTAAAACTTGAACATTTAAAAATTACTAATTATGAAAACCATTGCATTATTTCCAGGGACAGATGCCATTGAGAAAGCAGAAATTCGAAAAATGGCATTTCAAATGAAGTCTGTAAAAGCTAAAGTTACTTTGACTGAACAGATTATTTTTAAAAACACAGGTCGGTCATTGAGCCTTCCTGATTATATGATCCAAGAGAATGAACGTTCGCTGCAAGGCTTCCAAAAATTGGTGCTTTGTTCGCTGGCTACACAGGTAGCAATTTTTGATTCCTACAAAAAGTCAGGCTATAAAGTAGATGTGGTGATGGGACTTTCTTTAGGCGATATTGCTCGCTCTGTAGTTTCGAATTTAGTAAATTTTGAAGATGCAGTTCTATTGTTATATAAATTCACGGAACTCGGTGCGACGGTTGCGCCAGGTGCAACGATGCAAGTTTTTTTGGAAAAACCAATTCATGAGATGGAAGAGGTTTTACAATTGAAAGCTTCCAATTTAGAGATAAGTGTGCTACAAAATGATCATTTTTTTCTCATCGCAGGAGGGATGAAAGAGATTAAACACTGGATTGAAAAAGTTGCGACACCTCATCACATCAAATATAAATTGATGTATCCATTTCCTTTGCATTGTAAATTAATGGATCCAGTTTCGAAAGCGTTGGCAGATGATATTGAAAAAGCGTGCCAAGTAGATCAAAAATTATATCCAATTTTTTCAACTGTTTTTGCAAAAGAATTAAAAGAGCAAGAAGAGATTTTGAATGATTCAAAATTGAATATTAATTCAACATTACGATTTACGGATACGATTAAAAGTATTTTGGATAAGTATAAAAAAGTAAAATTTGTGAGTATTGGGCCAGCTTCGACACTCTTAAAATTTATCGAAAAGATGGATCTGAATGTGTCGAATATTGAGATGGAAGATTGGTTTTTGAATACGAAAGATATTCAAGGTTTACAAAGCTAATTTTTTTGTAAAAAGGAAGAACGAGATTCAAGTCTTGTTCTTCCTTCTTGAAAAACATTTTTTAAACTAAAAATTAACGACATGAAAAACTTAATAAGTATAAAAAATAGTATCGTTTTTCTTTATCACGCGATCAGGTTATTATTGATTCCAAGTAAAAGTTTGCACAGTTTACTTTTTGTTGGAAATAAATTATCAGAAAGTAAATTGGCTAAAATTGCGGTTGATGATTTGTTAGAAAATCCAGCAATCGAAGAGCAAGTAAATTTCAATTATGGCTATTCTAAATTGGATTTGGATACGTTGAAAGATTTACCAAAAGAGTCATTTGGATATGCACTCTTTGAATTTATGAGCTCTCAAGATTTAGATGTGTATCCTTTGTTGGAAAATGAAAAACCTTCTTCTGCTATTTATTTACGGGAACGTCGTCGAAAAATTCATGACTATTTACATCTAGCCTTAGGCTATGGAACTGATCTCCATGGCGAAGCGGAGGTGAATGCTTTTACTGCTCGACAAACTGGAATGCCGATTTGTTATTTAATTATGATGGGCGTACTATTGAAAACAATGATGAAACAACCGATGGAATTTCATTCGCTAATCAAACGATTAATCCATGCATGGAAGATTGGAGGAAGATGTGAAAACTTATTTGTTTTCCAATGGGAAACAGTTTTGGGACATCCATTGGAAGAAGTTCGATTGAATTTTAAAAGAATGAATGTAAATATTTATGCATAGATTTTTAATGGAAAAGTTCTTCCAGCTCAACAAGAGTTGGAAGAACTTTTTTTTGATAAAAAATAGAGGTAAGTAATCGAAACTCACCTCTATTGCAAAACTATATTGAAACGAAAAATCATTTTTTTATTTCAAATTTACATCAACGGAAAAATATTTTCCCTCTGTTCTCACTTCAACGGAATAATTCCCAGAAGGTAATTTCGATAAATCAAATCCTTTATGAATTGCAATCGTATTTTGGATTTTTTCAGTATAAATTTTTTCTCCTAGTCGATTATTTAAACTTAATTCTACATCACCGCTCCCCAAATTTAGAAGATTGAATTTTAGCAAGGATTCCTCTAGTACTACAATAGGTTTAAATATTTTCTCTTCATTGTTTTCTAGAATTTCAATGGTATCAGAGGCAGTTATAACAAAGTATTTACGGAATGAAATATTATCCTCAATTTCTACTTCGTAGATCCCATTTGGCATATTAGATAAATCATATGATTTTGAAAATGCACTATTTACTTCAATTTTTTCTCTAAGTAAACTAAGGCCTTCGTTATCAAAAATCCGAATAGTTACATCAGATTTTTTTGCATTATTTGAAATAAGAGTGAATGCATTATTTTTTCCTGGAACGATTTTTAAGCTAGGTTGAGAATCATTTGCAAAGATGTTTGAAGTGATCAATAACGCTGGCACTAATACAATTACAAATAAAAAATGCTTAAAGTTTTCTGTCATCTTTTTCATAATAAAATGTGTTTTTGATTTTTAAATAAAAATGATAACACAAAACTATAGGAGAAATTATTGTTGGACTACTTTACAATTCGCAACGTTTGATGTTATTTTGATCCTTAAATTTATAATGAAATGATACTAGGTTAATTTAGTATCGAGGGAAGTTAAAAATGGATAGAAAGGAAAAATAAGCTTTGCCGTTGGTTTTCAATTTCTCCAAAAAGAAAAGAGGAGATAAGCACAATGCTCATCTCCTCTTACAAAACAAAACTATATAGAAACAAAAAATCAACTTCAAATTAAATGGTAAATTAGAAAGTGTTTATTTCCTAATTACAATACAAATATAGATCGGGAATATAATTTTGCCTACACTAAAATTCGCAATTATTGATGCTATTTTGATGCATGGATTTATTGATGATGCTAATGCAAAAGAAAAGAGGAGATAAGCATAATGCTCATCTCCTCTTACAAAACAAAACTATATAGAAACAAAAAATCAACTTCAATTAAGGCAACTTTAACAAGTATTTTTCTCAGTGTATAAAAATTGTGATTTTAAATAGGTATTTGAAAAGTTCTGAGAATAATACATCCTTTCTTTAAAGTTGCAATACAAAGGTAGATTCAATAAGTGGGTTGAACTACGCTAAAATTGGCAACTTCTGATACTATATTAACATAAAGGGTGTCTAAGTGTTAAAAATGGGTTAACTTTGTATTATACTTGTTTAACTTTAGAGAATATAAAAGGAATAGATGCAACTTTTATAATAGAAATAAAGTTGAGTAGGGATAATTAGAAAAATTATGAAAGCAACATTTGAAAAAATACCCACTTTTTTTGGAAGCTCATTTTCAGTTCGAAAATATGATGATCCTAATCGGAACAAGACTCCGTTTTGGCACTATCATCCTGAGCTCGAAATGGTATTTATAAAAGGAGGAGGAGGAAAGCGACACATTGGAAATCACATGTCTTATTTTAATGATGGTGATTTGATTTTTATCGGATCGAATGTTCCGCATTCAGGATTTACAGATAGTTTGACTGGGAATGAATGTGAAGTTGTGGTACAAATGAATCGAGATTTTTTAGGAGAAACATTTTTGGGGAAACCTGAATTGAATGCTATCAATCAGCTTTTCGAACGATCAAGATTAGGTCTTTCTTTTTATGGCAAAACCAGAGAGGAGATTGGTCAACGGCTAGAATTTTTAAATGAGTTGGATCATTTTGAACGATTGATAGAACTGTTGTCCATCTTTCATACTTTGGCTATTTCAGAGGAATATGAAATATTGAATGCGTCTGATTTTGGTTTTGAAGTACAGGCTCAAGACAATGATCGTATCAGAAGTATCTATAAACACATTCGTGAAAATTTTCAAGAACCCATAGCTTTAGAAACTGTTGCTAAAATTGCGACGATGACGGTTCCTGCCTTCTGCCGATATTTTAAAAAATTGTCAGGAAAACCATTTACAAAATTTGTCAACGAATATCGAGTCGTTCATGCTTGCAAATTATTGTCAGAAGAGAAATCAAGCATTTCAGAAATATGTTATGAAAGTGGATTTAAAAATGTGTCAAATTTTAATAAATTTTTTAAACAAATCACCGGCAAGAGTCCTTCTGCATATCGAAAAGATATTAAAAAGATAGTGGAGTAATGTTTTATATAACAATATATTTACAAAGAAGCACTCGGAGAAATAAATCAACGAGTGCTTTGTCAAAACTATCTAATTTCTAACTGTTACTTATAGAAAAATTTAATGAGTTTATTTTTAGGAAAAGGAATTAATCCCAATCTTGGTTTTTACCTAATTTTACTTTTTGAACATTAATAATCTCATGATTAGATCTATCACTTGCATCAGAATAATGAACAAAAGCAATCACCGATAAATGATCTTTATTGAATTCAGAAATATCAATATCTTCAAATCGAAGCGTGATAAAATCTCGATCTTGCACATCCAAATTATTTAATTTATTACCAGTAGCCTTCGTCAAAATTTCACGTACTACGGCATGGTGTTTATAATCATTTCCAGATGCACCTGCTTGATTTACTTCAGGTACTTCGTCTTCTATTAGGTAAGTTGTTACTCTAGGTTCGCCAGTCATAATTTTACTTTGCCCAACAAAAACTTTAATAGTTGCTTTTCCTTCCTCTCCAAATTCAGTATCAATTCTAATACCAGTAGTCACTTTTTCCTCCATGCGAGTTTCGGATTTGTTCCTCAACTGTGAAGTCAATAATGAAACTCTTGGAGAAGAAGTTCCAAAGGAGAATCGATCAACTAATGCCGAAGGGAAACTAGAAATTCCAAAAGTACTTTTGATTTGATGAGTTTTGCTAGTGCTAAAAGGATCATTATAATGAAGTGCTGCAGCGAAAACTGTATTTGGATTTTCGTCTAGTACAGTTTGAATTCGAGGGAATGCAGTTGCGCATGCACCACACCATTCACCGGTGAATTCTTCGATCAAAACCTTTTTTGTAAACGTCTCTGGAAGATCAGCCAGCACGTCAAAGTCTTTTTTACAAGAGCTGAAAGTTAGCATCGAAAAGAAAAGAATGGCTAAAATGGAAATAGAAAGATTTTTAATTTTCATAATTTTTGATTTAATTTTTTATTATAAATAAGGGTTCAAGCTAATGATAGGCTGATTTGATGGAACGCTGCATTTTGATTTGTATAATATTTGACAGAAATGAAATAAGGATAAAATCAAATATCAAATCTAAATATTCATTCAATCGAAGGGCAAACCTTTTTTTTCTCCCAAAAAGAATGTAAATTTGAAGACACTTCCAAAAACTCCACTTACCGCATTATTATAAAGGAGTATGCGAAAATTACCAACTTGAGGGTAGAAAAAAATCAACCTCTCGCCGTACCTTCGTATTCCCTCCAGATGTTTTACAATTTATAATATTCAAACATATTAGAGAATCAAAAACTAGCTCAGTTTAATCACACGAGTTGCCCCTTCCCCCATGGATGTGGTGTAACGCACAGAATTTGAGCAAGATACTATGAGCAAACATACCACATCTGATTTCAGTTTCCCTGAAAAAAAGTGTGTTCACGAATTATTCGAATCGCAGGCCGACCGCCTTCCGAATGCGACCGCTTTGGTCTTTGGAGATCAGTCGATGACTTACGGTGAATTGGATAAAAAAGCGAACCAATTAGCACATCTTTTGCAGAGCAAAGGCATTAAACCTGAGTTGGCAGTTGCCATTTGTGTGGAGCGTTCCCTTGAAATGATGATAGCAATTTTGGGTGTGCTCAAAGCAGGTGGAGCATATGTTCCCATTGATCCAAATTATCCTCAGGAGCGAATTCAATTTATGTTGGAAGATACAGATGCAACTATTTTGTTGACCCAAGAGCATTTAAAAAACAACATACTTACGGGAGGGAAATGTGAGACTATCTGTTTGGATTCTGATTGGAAAAAAATCAATAAAGAAAAAAATACCAAGCCACCTTGCAAAAAACTTCCAGGTAATTTAATCTATACTATTTATACTTCTGGTTCGACAGGTAAACCGAAAGGTGTACAAGTCGAACATCGCAACGTGGTTAATTTGATTCAAGGTCAAATGAACCTAGTCCAACATCCGGTGAAGCGATTTTTGTATGCCTACTCTTTTGCTTTTGATGGATCTGTATTGTTGATGTGGTGGACCTTGCTACAAGGTGCAACGATGGTTATCGCTGAAGAAGGAATGGAAAAAGATGTTCAACTATTAGGAAAGTTTATTGATGATCATAAAATTTCACACCTACTTACTTTTCCTTCTGTGTATACAATTCTCTTAGATCAAGTAGATGTAGATAGATTGTTATCCCTTGAATCTGTTAGTGTTGCAGGAGAAGCATGTCCCTCCAATCTAGTGATTCAACATCAGCAAGTTTTACCAAAAACAAAATTACTCAATCAATATGGCCCAACGGAAGCAACCGTCGGAGCAACAATTTATATCACTCCTGAAAATTTCGAAGGCGAAAAAGTGCCAATTGGAAAACCGATTGACTATGTTCAAGTTTTAATTTTAAATGAGAAATTGAAGAAAGTAAGAATAGGAGAAGTTGGTGAAATTCACATTGGAGGAAATGGTGTCGCAAGAGGATATTTAAATCGAAAAGAATTAACGAGAGAAAAATTTATTCAAAATCCATTTGGAAAAAAGAAACTCTATAAAACGGGTGATTTAGGAAAATATCTTCCTGATGGAAATATTGATTTTGTTGGTCGGGCAGATCACCAAGTAAAATTGCGTGGTTACCGAATTGAAATGGGAGAAGTCGAAGCAGCCATTTCTCAGCATCCAAATGTACGGGAAACTGTTGTTGAAATCTTTGGAGAAAAATCTGCGGATCAAAAATTAGTTGGCTACCTAACTTTGAAAAAAGGTACACTATTAAATGCCACTCAGCTACGAGATTTTTTAGTAGAAAAAATTCCCGAGTACATGATTCCATCAACGTTTATGTTTTTGGAAAAAATGCCATTTGCAGCTTCTGGAAAAATTGACCGACTTAATTTACCTCAACCAAATAATGCTCGCCCAGAACTAGAACAAAAATTTGTAGCTTCTGAAACTAGTCTTGAAGATTGGTTAACTCAACTTTGGCAAGAAGCATTAGGTTTGGAAAAAATAGGAATCGATGACAAGTTTTTTGAACTCGGTGGCAACTCATTGCAAGCAGCAGCTTTCGTAGCCAAAGTGCAAAAAGAGTTGAATGAAACAGTTTTCATCGTCTCTATTTTTGAAGCGCCAACGGTTCGAGAATATGCAAAATTTTTAGAAAAAAATTATCCAAAAGCAATCACCCGTGCCACGGATATTCCTAGCACAGATTCTCAAGTAAAACCAAACTCAATTTTTCCAAACAAAAAAGAACATTTTTCAAATAACGGTACTACGGTTTCGAATCGTGACACCAAGGCAACAGTTTTAACCCAAACCGATTTTAAAGCATTCAAAAATTTCATCCCTACTTTTATCAAAAAAATAAAAAAACCAAATCGCAAAAATCCACCAGCAATTTTCATCCTAGCACCACCACGTTCAGGAACAACATTGCTTCGAATTATGCTAGCTGGTCATCCTCAACTTTTTGCTGCCAATGAATTGCAACTCCTGCATTTCAATACTTTGCAAGAACGAAAAGAAGCATACACGGGTAAGTTTAGTCTTTGGTCAGAAGGAACAATTCGGACGATTATGGAACTCAAAAATTGCAATGCCGATGAAGCAAAAAGCATCATGCAAAATTTTGAGCAGGAGAATATAACTACTCAAGGTTTTTATCATACGCTACAAAATTGGGTAGGCAATCGAATCATCGTGGACAAGTCGCCAAGTTACGCAATGGACATGATGGCTTTAGAAAAAGCAGAAGCCGATTTTGATAATGCGATTTTTATTCACTTATCACGGCATCCATATTCGATGATAAAGTCATTTGAGAAAATGCACATGGATCAAGTGATGTTTTTGGAAAAACATAATTATAACAGTAGAAATACGGGCGAATTAATTTGGACAGAAAGTCATCAAAATATTGATAATTTCCTCAAAAAAATTCCTGCCGATCGACAGTTTAGAATTATTTATGAAGGTTTAGTGCAGCAACCAAAGCAAGTGATGGAAGCAATGTGCGAAACTATCGGTTTGCCATTTCATCCCAATTTGCTAAATCCATATTTGAACATTGAGAAAAAAATGACTGATGGGTTGTACGATAATTCCAAACCAATG
>JBGCCY010000167.1:0-7900 GCA_045104975.1 Saprospiraceae bacterium | reverse complement strand
ACAATTGCGCCGTCATTTAATAATGCATTTGCCGTTGCTTTTCCGATACCGCTAGTTCCTCCAATGATTAATGCTCTTTTGTTTTTAAATTGACTCATGATTTTTTTTTATAAAAATGATTAATGAACAGACAGGTCTGTCTTTATTTGATTAAATTTTTTTACTTTGGCAAAACCAACTCACACAATTCTTGAGCCGAATCAATCGCCCAAGAATCTTGATGAAGGTGACTTTCCGCAATAGCACTTTCGTACAATAGATATATCTTTTTTGCTAAAATCGGAACTTGTTTTTTTGGCAATTTTGGAAAATTATTGGTTACCAATTCTTCAATAAATGAAATGAGTTGAAATTTTTCTTTCTTAATTTCTGCTCTTATTTTTTCATTGTCTTTGGGTATTTCAGAAATGGTATTAATACACCAGCAGCCATTAAAATCTTTATCCTTGAAAAATAATTTCAAAAATCCGAACAAAGCAAATATTTGCTTTTTCCCTTTTGGAGCTTTGGCGGTGAAGGATTTAATTTCTTGAAGAAAAGTAGTGTTTTTAAATTCAAGGTAGGCCAAGCAGATATCTTCTTTTGATTTGAAATGACTATACAGAGTAGCTTTGGCAATGCCTGCTTCTCTGATAATTTCATTGATGCCCGTAAGATTATAACCCTTTTGGTAGAAAAGGTTAGAAGCTGTTTCAATGATAGTATTCCTAACTAAAGAATGTTTCATGACGCAAAAGTATGTAAAAAAAACAAAGTAGACAAGTCTGTCTGTTTTTATTGTTTTGACGCCGACAAAAGAAAAGTTATTGGATGGTGATAAAAATATTCGTCCCCTGCACGTCTCGACTACATTCAATGCCTAAGGATTTCAAATATTCTAACAATGCTTTTGCAAATTTGGAAGAACGATAATTTCGTTGAGTTACTGGATCTATTTTTGGAATTTTAATTTCATTGACAATCATTTTGGAAGCAGTAATTCCTTGAATATTAAACTGTGAATGGTAGGCATTTTTTTCTAACCAATCTTCAATTTCATCTGCCAATAAATTTTCACTATCTCCAATTTCAGTATCCATATCCATTTTACTTCCTTTTTCAATTCCAATATTTAAAGTGATCGAGCGACCATTTTTTTCTAAATCTTCTAACGCAGTTTTGGTAGAATTGATGAAGTCTTCTAAAAAAGTATCCAATGCTTTTTCACTTAGCTTTTCAAAGTTTTGAGTGTAAAATTTAGGAGAATGTCCATAGCCATTGGCAAGTGCCTGACTTGAAAATGCATCATAAGCATTAAGAATAACGGTAACTGAATTGCCTCGTGAAGTCTCCACGACTTGAGCTTCTACCTCAACGAAAATATCAATTCCAGAATAGTGAATGACCCCATGCTTTAAATTTTTGCGAGAATTATGAGTCAAAATTCGATCACTGTCAATTCGCTTAATCATAGATTTTAAATCTATCGTTTTGATCTGCGCAGTATCGAAAGCATTCTTCACTTTGGTCATCGCTACTCGAACATGTTGCGAACTATCACTTTCAAAAACGCTTCGCAAATCTTTTCCTTCTTTGACAAAAGGAATAACCATGATCGTTGGTTGCACGAGTGTCAAGTCCGATTGCGAGCACAAGTCAAAAGTTAATAACAGTATAATTACAAAATGAAAAATGCGCATATATTTCTAATAATTGTATTCAAATTTCATCCCCATAAAACGTTGTTTCTTAGGGACTTTACAAATTAATTCTTTCCCCTCGTCCAATTTTCTAACAATAGCTTTACGTCCTTTCTTGATGACACATTGAGAAAAATTACCGCTAAAGTCTACCGCCTTGACGTACATTTTTCCAATAGGAACTTCTCGGTTTACCGTTATGCCTTCGAATGTTTCAGGGATCACCTCGTAAACATTTAGGAGGACACTATTATATAATCCTTGATTAAATCCAGCGTCGAGCAAGACGGACGTTTTTTTCTTTTCTTCTTTTTCTTTTAAAACTTCGAGGATAGTTAACCGAAATGGGAATTCTTTTCGGATAAAATTTTTCACAAAATGATCCACCTTATTTAGCGAACCTTTATAGCTGGCGCCAGCTTTGATTACCCCCGATTTTACTTCCACAATTTGTAAACTAAAATGCACCAAAGTACTCGTGTAAATTTTTGGAGGACTTGGTTGTCGAGAAGTTGTTCGAGTTGGATTTGATTGTCGAGTATTGCGATCGTAGCGCGTTACTTTTCCTTTTAAAATATAATTTGCACCGATAGCAATTCCTTGTTGGATAGCCATGTCGTTCAAGTTAACTGCATCTTTACTTCTTTCTCTTTCTGTTTCGATAGCTTCCAAAATTTGACGAGTAACAATTTGAAAACGGTTAGAGTTAAAGAAGGCAATTTCGATGCGATTCGATACTTGCTCCGCTTCTTCAATTTCGACATCAGCTGGAATTAATTTTAAAATACCCAAGGCAGGTATTCCTTCCTCTTGCGCCAATGATGAGAAAGGGCAAAAGCATAACGCTAACGCTAGTACATTTACAAAAATAATTTTCCATGAAAAAAAGAACGATTTAGAATCCATAACCTTTTTTATATTGTTTGGGGTCTTTAAGAATACACTTTAATTTTTTTCCATCTTCGAGCGCTTTGATAATTGCTTTTTGTCCATTTCGTACTTTTGCAATGGAGGTTTTGGAATTTACTTTTTCCAAAGAAATCTTAGCAACTTCGACAAATCGCATCGTCGGTTTCCCTCGTACGATATATTCTTTTTCATAAAAAACATATATGCTTTCCTTGGGTTGTAAGCCATGAAAATTCCCTCCATTGATTAGGATCGCTTGGGCTTTTCCTTTTTCTTCTTTTATTACTTCTATTACCTCTAAGTCTAATGGTAGTAACGTTTTTAACGCTCTGGTAGTTTTTGACCAAAGTCCTTTTTGCGCATTACTGATGGCATTTTTGTAAGGATTGGTAGATCCACGGATACCTCTTTTTTCTCTTAAACCATCAGCGGTGTTGGCAGTCAAAGTGATACTGTTTTCCAAAACTCCAGTTGCTACATCATAAATATTTAAAGTCATCCAAACGGTAGCAGAGTGCCCATAGGCAATTGATTCGTTGGGGGAAGTGGTGGTGTTCGATGACCAATCGGTATCGCCAAAAACAATTTGTAATAAATATTTTACTGCGATTTTTTCTACTAATAATTTTTCGTCAATTTTTAAAACACCATTCTCCGCTTTAATATTTACCGTTTCAAAACTTGCTTGGTCTCGAACAATCTCATAGCGCTCAATTTTTTTTAAGCGCGTAATTACATTTTTTTCAAACTCGGAAAATTCCGCCAAGGGCATTCCATCACCATAAGAGGAAGGTAGAATACCTAACTTGATTACTTCATTTTGCGCGATGGAAAATGTGTAGAAAAATGAAAACAGTATGATTGAAACTAATTTTTTCAATTTTGTAAATGTATTGTTTTTAAATTATTTCTTAATCGCTCGACAACGCAATTTTGTTCCTTTGTTTAGGAATTTTTTGATGTTTGCTTTCCCTGCTTCTAGTTTTAAAATACACCAAGATTCGCCATCCACTTTTTCAATTCTTCCCCAACCTGCAGATTCTTGTCTAGTCGTTACGACACCTTCCACTTCTTCCTTGACCAAGGCTTGAACTTCAAGTAGTTGCCCTTTTTTTAATCCCATTTTGCTACCTGCAAAAACTTTTAAGGAACTAACTTTCCTTTTACTTTCTTCTTCCGCACCAGTTACGATAAATAAAAATTCAGAGAAACATTGTTGAATTAATTGGTTGACATTTTTTTGTAATTGTGAAGTTCGAGTGGTGGTCGAAAAAATATCTTTGATTTCACCTTTCAGATCTAGCGGATGTTTTTGATGCTTTTTTACATTCAATGAGGAAACAATCGAACCCGTCAATGAACCATCACTTACATCATAAATTTTTAAAAAAAGCCGACGACCACGATTATCAATAAAACCATCCACCAAATATTCGGCACCAATTGCTTTCCCTTGCTCCACAATTTTTCCATCAATAAAATCTTCATCTCGCTGTCGATCTCGTTCCTCGGCAACAACATCGAATTCTCCTCGATCTAACAAAACCATTCGATAATCTTTCGCAAATGCATCAGCAACGATATTTTGCAATTTCGTTTTAGACTCTTCCGTCATTTCGGCATCAGAAGCGAATGGCAAAATAGCTACATAGAGAGTATCATATTGTGCTTGAATTTGAAAAGCAAAAAGGCATAAAAATAAAGGGTACAAAAACTTCATTGCGTTATTTTTTGTAATGATGATGATAGGCTAGCTAAAAATTAGATTGTTTCAAAAGGATGGGTAGTAGGTTTTTCAGTTTCAAAAATAACAAATATGAAGGAAAAATGGGTGATCTGAAAAGTTAATTATTTGTTTTTGTTATTTTCGCAGCTAGAAAAAATGTTCTTTTGATGCACAAATTTTATAAAAAAGCTAAATTTTTCAAAATGAAGATGACTTCCATTTTTCGAATCGTACTAATTGGTTTTATCTTTTTGTTCTTTTTGCCAGAGTCAGAAGCGCAAGTTTATGATCGTCGAGGCAAAGCGATCTATTTAGAATTGGGTGGAAATGCTTTTGTTTACTCCGTGAATTTTGACATTAGATTTAAGGAACAAACAGGAGGTCTTGGTGCGCGTGTTGGATTTAGTACGGTAGGAGATTGGATTGCTACTCCGGTGATGCTAACTTATATGTTTGGAAAAAAAGATAGTAATCATTTTTTTGAATTTGGAGGAGGAGTTACCTATTTTAATTATGATGAGCCACTCGAAATTGGTGACCGATCTTTCGATCAACAGACGATGGCAACTTTAGCATTTATGTATCGACGACAACCGAGGTATGGAAAATTTGTCTTTCGAGTGGGGATCACACCTATAGTTGGTTACTGGGAAGAAAGCGATAATGGGGAAGCCTTGTTAGGCGTTTTGCCGATGTTCGGGATGAGTTTTGGAAGAGCATTTTAATCAAAAAATAAAAACGTGTATATATTGTTATGGGAAAAATGATTTTACTTTTTATCTTCACTTTGTTTTTAATTAATCTTTCGGCTCAGTCCGAAGAGGCTACTTTTGAACGAAGAGGACATGGTACTTTCTTCGAAATTGGTGGAGCTGGATTTTCGCCTACGTTTAATTATGAGAGTCGTTTTTCGGCAACCAATAGAGGATTTGGTATTCGTATTGGGATTGGTTTTGGAAGTTTGAAAGATGTTAGGAAAGTATCTATTCCAGTTCAAATCACATATTTGTTAGGGAAAAAAAATAGTAAGCATCATCTAGAAATTGGGGCAGGTTATTCCTATTTTGATAAACGTGATGTGGATGATTTTAAATTGAATGATGAGGTGATTCGTTTTGAAGGAACTTCGTTCGGAACATTTAGTTTGATGTATCATCGGCATCCTCCGTTGGGTGGTTTTTTATGGAAAATAGGTTTTACTCCTTTTGTAGGAAACTTTAGTGATGGGAGGATATATTTACCTTTTTTTGGAGCGTCATTTGGATATGCGTTTTAATTTTTTTGCCACAGACTTTTTATGACTATTATGACTTTTTTCCCTTTTCCTATTTTGGGTAATACCATAAAAGAGGAGTCATAATAGTCATAAGAAGTCTGTGGTAAAAAAAAAATTATTTCTTACTAATCCCTTCGATATAAGTATTGCTAATCGCATTCATCGACTGTTGTCTCGCCTTCTGAATTTCTTTATTATCGCTGTACACTTTATTTAGGAAAGCTAATTTTTTGGCAGTCTGATCATCATTGGCAGTAGCTATTTTTTGCAAAGCTATTTTCGCATCATTTGCACACGAAGACTCAATGTCTACAAGGCCTAACAAGTCAATTGCATTTTTATAATCCTTTTTCAATGAGGCGATATTTGCTTTTTGAATCAGTTGGTTGCAGTTTTGTTTTTGATAATTTTGGAAAGCTTGATTGAGTAGATCTACGTTCATATTTCGGCAGTCAGATGACTTTGGTAAAGTATTTAAAATAGCAACGGCTTTTTCATTTTCATTATTTGAAATAGCATCTTTTGCATCAGCTAGAATTGTTTCACATTCAGAATTATAGTACGAATCTATTTTTTTTTTTTTTTCATTTACAAAATGTAAGTATGCTTTTTGATTAGGACGAATGCTTGAAATAGCGTTGTTAATTGCTGCATTTTTAGTCTTCCCTGAACCCGTAATATTTTTGGAAAAAACGATTAAGGTTTCATTGGAAAAAACATTATTAACCATCAAACTCAATTCTAATTGAGCAGTTTGCAAAGTCTTAATTCCTTCCATTTTATCAAACTCAGTAACACTCAAAGATGGATAAATGGCAAAGGTGCTACCTTTAGTATTCACTACGCCATTTTGAGTTAAAATGCCAATGACCTTTCTCTCAAACTTAGGTTGATAGGCAGATGAAATTTCCATGTCAAAATGAGACGACATGATCTTAATATCCAAATTTTTCACCTCGGTTTGTGAATTTGTAACAGTATAATTACAAATTAAAAATGCTAAAATTATTAATCGAGAAATCATATGCTATTAATTAATGGTAATGTAAATATTGGTGCCCACCACATCTCTCGTCACGTCTAAGTTTTGTTTTTTCAAAAATGATCTCAACTTTGCAGCGAATTGAGTCACTCGATAACTACGTCCATTTTTAGGATTGACCACAGGAATTCGGACTTCATCTAAAATCATTTTTGTAGCAGTTACTCCTTGAATATGGAAGTAATTTTGGTAAGCATTTTCCTCAAACCATTTTTCCAAAATGTCCGAAAATAATTCTCCATTTTCCATTTCAGTATCCATGTCTAATTTCGCATTTTCATCAAAACCGATATTGACCACCACAGTTCTACCTTGTTCGACGATCTGATTAAATTTGTCTTGGATATTATACATAAAGGTTTTGATAAATCCATTGACCGCTTTTTCAGTTAGTCGTTCAAAATTATAAGTGTAAAATCGAGTTGTCGTTCCCACATCAGTTGCTAGTACTTGACCTGAAAAAGCATCGTAAGCGGTGACGGTAACAGTCGAAGAATTTCCACTTTCATCTTGAATAATACTCGACTCCACTTCCACATAAATATCTGAACCTGACAATTCAATCACTTGTTGTTTGATCGAAGATTGGTTGCCGATCTGCATGCTTTTATCATTGGAAAGTTGCTTGAGTTTAGCCCGGAAATCTACGGTTGGAATATAGTGATGTTCGAAAGCTTCTTTCACTTTGGTAACTGCGACGCGAAGGTGCAAATTATCATCTTGCTCGTAAACTGTTCGAAGCTGTTCATTTTCTTTGACAAATGGAATAACCATGATCGTCGGATGAACGAGTGGTTTTGCCACCGGTTCTTCCACTTGACCAAAAGAAACTATGGTCAGGCAAAATGAAAAAATGATCGTTGTAAATATTTTCATAAATTGTTCTATTGAATAAGCTAAGTTTTTGTTCACAATTATCTCAAAATAACTTATGAATAATCATGAACAAGAAGTTAACAATATATTTATAACTCAAATTGTCTTTATTTCTTTTTTCCAAAAACAAATATTCCTAAGAAGATAACGATTCCTAGTCCAAAAAACAAGAATTTACTTCCTCCTGTTCCGCTATTTTCCAAAGGACTAAAATCTCCTAGATGAACAAAGCCTGCCCAGTAAAAAGGATGTTGTTTAGATGGTGACTGAGCATTGATAAAATCTAATTTAGCTTGCTGCAAAGCCTTGTTTTTCGAGTGTCCATCGTTTAAATACGAATAATAAAGTGTCGTCATTTCAGTAGTCGAAGCATCGGCAACGGACCACAAACT
>JBGCCY010000166.1:0-12506 GCA_045104975.1 Saprospiraceae bacterium | reverse complement strand
AATTTTTATGAAAAAAATAATTTGGATCATCTTTCTTTTTGCGAGTTATTCGTCTTTTGGACAAGGTAGCTTAACTGGTTTGTGGATAGGGACAATCACCCAAGAAGAAGGCGGATTTGCTCCAGATTATACCTTTGAAATCTACATCACTCATAAAGGAAATGAAATCAAAGGACGTTCCTATGTTTTTGTGGATGAAATTTATGCTTCCTTTGATATTTCGGGTGAGGTGAATAATGAAATTTACCTTGATTTAAAAGATAGCGAGATCTTGGATAACAAAGTCAATGATGGAATGGAGTGGTGTCTGAAAAAATATCAATTGGTATTTAAAATAAGGAATGGAATTCCAAGTCTAGAAGGCTTTTGGCAAGGGAAAACATCTTTTAGTACCTGCATTCCAGGCAAGGTCTTTTTAAAAAAACAGGTTCCCAGAGCTTAAAATTATTAAGTAAAAAAAATTACTTTTGCGAAATATTTAAGGTATGAAAATCAAACTACTCGTTCTAATATTTTTCCAAATTTTTAGCAATTCAATTTTTGGCCAATATCATTTTTTGGAAACGCTAAATGATGTATTAATTGGACCACAAAATGTAGATCAGTTTTATCCTGAGCAAGTTGAGATTTACACTAAAAAGTATGACAGGATGACCCAATATATTGATGAGTTAATCACTAACCATCGAGTGGAGATCAAAGAAATGGAAAAAGCGGAGAAAAAGAAACTGTGGAATCGAAATAGGATAAAACAAAAGAATGAGCTTATTGAGGTTTTAGAAATAGATAAAGAGATCATTGAAGATTATAAAATGTTGTGGTCAGAATTAGTTTTAGGTTCGAGGGAGAAAGAATTTGCGAATGTTTATGATGAATCGAATTGCTATAGTTTTTTTGCCAATTATAAAAACATTTCATCGCAGGATTGTAGAATAGAATTAGATGAAAGAGAATTTTTGGAATGGGAAGAATTTATGCCGCAAAAGGATATAGAGAAAAAACAACATTTGCAAATATTGCAACCTGCGGGAACAAAATGGATCAAAAAGAGAGCAGATAAGAATTGTCTTTCCAATGATCCAAATGATTGTATGGTTTGGTGTTTGGTTGAAATTCCGGAAGAATATCAAGTGACCAATTATTACGAGGATATTCCTGATAATTTTCAACTTTCAGAAGATCGAAATGTTTTCTATCGACAATTTTCTATGGAAAACATCAATCAAAAAAAATATCGGATCTTCACGTTAAGAAATGATCGCGAGTTAAATATTTTAGATTTTAAAAAAGTAAAGTGCGATTAGCATTTTTAATAAATTGAGAAACCATTTATGAAACTAAATGCTGGAAATATCAGTTTAGTTTTCATTCAAAAAACATTTTAAATCCAATTGGTTTTACACTCAAAATATCCAATTAGATTGTTCTCTACCGTACACTTTTTGAAAGTTGCCACGAATTCACACGAATTGCACGAATTTTTGACAATAGAAATGTAATTTTTTTGAATTAAATCTGACAAGTCAGATTTCACGAAATTTCACGAAAACCCAAATAGTAGTTAACAGAAGGGGTTTTGTGGGATTTCGAAGATTTTGACTTGTAAAAATCGTTTCGTGAAAAAGAACTTTCATTAACCAAGTTCATGAAATTCGTAGCAAAAAAAAATGTACGGTAGAGAATTAGATTTTAGAAATAAAATAAATTAAAAGACGATTAATGAGTATTACAGAAATTATCAAAGAAGGGACTGCGCTCGCAGTTAAAGAATTGTACGATCATGAGATCAATGCTGGCAATGTCAATATCAACACGACACGCAAGGAATTTGATGGTGATTATTCAGTAGTCGTTTTTCCATATACTAAAGTTGCTCGCAAAAAACCGGAACAAATCGGAGAAGATATTGGAAAATATTTAGTAGAGAAATATGATGATTTGACAAATTATAATGTCATCAAAGGTTTCTTGAATCTAGAAGTAAGCGATAAATATTGGAATCAATACCTCGCTGAAATTGTAGGGAAGGAGACGTTTAAAAAACCTTTCCACGGAGAGAAAATCATGATTGAATTTTCTTCTCCAAATACCAACAAGCCACTTCACTTGGGGCATGTTAGAAATATTTTGTTGGGATGGTCTTCTTCCAAAATCTACGATGCACTTGGTTACGATGTACAAAAAGTGCAAGTCATCAATGACAGAGGAATTGCGATTTGCAAAAGTATGTTGGCTTGGCAAATGATGGGGAATGGAGAAACACCTCAAGAGGCTGGAATCAAAAGTGATCACTATGTTGGAAAATGGTATGTCGAATTTGAAAAATTATTTCAAGCAGAATATAAAACTTGGCAAGAAACCGAGGAAGGACAAGCTGTTTTTTCTAAGCAGAAAAAAGACGAGCAAGAGGAGAGTGCTTTTTTTAAAGGTTTTAAAAACACTTATTTTAATGAACATTCCAGAATCGGAGCTGCCGCAAAAGCAATGTTATTAAAATGGGAAGACAATGATGAAAACGTAAGAAATCTTTGGAAAAAAATGAATGGTTGGGTATACGAAGGTTTTGATGCGACCTACAAAAACCTTGGAATAGAGTTCGATAATTTATATTACGAATCGAATACTTACCTTTTAGGAAAGGATATTATTGATGATGGATTGTCGAAAGAAGTTTTTTACAAAAAAGAAGACGGGTCAGTTTGGATAGATTTGGAAGATGCGAAGATGGATCACAAATTGGTTTTGAGAAGTGATGGAACGGCTGTTTATATGACGCAAGATATTGGAACGGCTGAAAAGAGATTTCAAGATTTTGGCGCAAAAAAAATGGTCTATGTGGTTGCCGATGAGCAAAACTACCACTTCAAGGTTTTGTTTGAAATCATGAAAAGAATGGGCGCAACCTATTCGGATGGATTATTTCATTTGAGTTACGGAATGATTGATTTGACCACAGGGAAAATGAAATCGAGAGAAGGAACAATTGTCGATGCAGATGATTTGATGTCACAAGTAATCGAAGCTGCAAGAGTTAACGCAATAGAAAAAGGAGGATTGGAAGGAATAGAGGAATCGTTGAAAGAGGACATTTATAGAAAAATCGGATTGGCCGCTTTAAAGTTTTTTATCATCAAGGTCAATGCAAAAAAGAGAATGATTTTTAATCCTGAAGAGTCGGTTGACTTGCAAGGAAATACTGGTCCATACATTCAATATGCTTATGTCAGAATTCAATCTGTTTTGAAAAAAGCAGGAGATGTGGATACTTCGATTGCTTCAAAATATACTAATCTTGGATCGACAGAAAAAGATTTGATTGGTCAAATATATAGATTGGATGAAGTGGTAAAAATGTCTGCGGATCAATTTGATCCTTCGTTCTTGGCAGCTTACTGCTACGAAATGGCAAAGACGTATCATAGGTTTAATCACGATCATAGAATCATTAATGCAGAGTCGGAAGAGGCAAAAGCATTTAGAATTAGATTGTGTGAGGTGACTGGAAAAGTGTTGCAATTCGGAATGGACTTGCTAGGTATTGAGATGCCTGAAAGAATGTAATTAATAAATCAAAATCAAAATCAAAAATTAAATCAAAATCAAAAAAATGAAGGTACGTTTTCCTGAGATTTTTGATTTTGATTTCTATAAATTTTTAATAAAAATAGAATGAGCGAAACAGCTAAAGAATCCCTGAATTTTATCGAACAAATCATCACCGATGATTTAGAAACGAAAAAAAATGTAACCGTTCATACTCGTTTCCCACCTGAACCAAATGGCTTTTTGCACATTGGTCACGTGAAAGCGATTGCGATCAATTTTGAAACGGCTAAGAAATTTGGAGGGAAAACCAACCTCCGTTTTGATGATACAAATCCTACGACCGAAAAAACTTTATATGTCGATAATATCAAAAATGACATTAAATGGTTAGGCTACGATTGGGAAGATCGAGAATATTTTGCGTCTGATTATTTCGATCAGCTATATGCATTCGCAGTTGATTTAATCAAAAAAGGATTAGCCTACGTGGACGATTCTACTCCAGAAGAGATTGCTGAAATGAAAGGTGATCCAACTACACCTGGAAAAAATAGTCCAAATCGAGATCGAAGTATCGAGGAGAATTTTCGCCTTTTTGAAGAAATGAAAAATGGAGTACATCCTGATGGAAGTATGGTCTTACGGGCAAAAGTAGATATGGCTCACCCCAATTTATTGATGCGAGATCCAAATCTTTATCGAGTAAAAAAAGCGACACATCATCGAACAGGTGACAAATGGTGCATTTATCCTTTGTACGATTTCGCACATGGACAATCTGATGCTATTGAAAATATAACCTACTCGTTGTGCTCGTTGGAATTTAGACATCACCGAGATTTGTATAATTGGTTGATTGAAAAGTTGGAGATTTTTCCTTCTCGTCAAATAGAATTTGCTCGAATGAATGTGGCTCACATGATTACGAGTAAGCGAAAATTATTGAAATTAGTAGAAGAGAATTTTGTAACTGGTTGGGATGATCCACGAATGCCAACGGTTGCAGGAATGCGTCGAAGAGGATTTCCAGCAGCAGCTTTGAGAACTTTTGTCAACAAAGTTGGAGTTGCGAAAAGAGAAAACACGATCGAACTAGATTTGCTAGAAAGTTGTGTTCGAGATGAATTGAATAAAACAGCTACACGAGTAATGGGTGTTTTGAATCCGTTAAAAATGGTTATCACAAATTATCCAGAAGGGCAAGTGGAACAAATGCCAGCAGATAATAATCCTGAAGATGAAAATAGTGGATCTCGAACAATGCCATTTTCTAGAGAGTTGTACATCGAGCAAGAAGATTTTATGGAAGATGCTCCAAAGAAATTTTTCAGACTTGGACCAGGGAAGACTGTTCGTTTGAAAAATGGATTTATCGTTTCTTACGAAAATCATTTGAAGGATGAAGATGGAAATGTAACTGAGGTTCATGTGAAATATTATCCTGACTCAAGATCTGGTTCTGATAATTCAGGCATCAAAGCAAAAGGTGTTTTGCATTGGGTGTCGATAGCGCAAGCGGTAAAAGTGGAGGTTCGAGATTATGATAAATTATTTACAGTAGAATCTCCATTGGCTGATGAAGAGAAAGACTTTATGGAATTTTTCAATCAAGACTCTTTGAAGGTGATGGGAAATGTTTTTGTTGAACCAAGTTTACAATCTGCGAAGGCAGGTGATCGTTTTCAGTTTATGCGAAAAGGATATTTTTGTATGGACCAAGAATCAACGGAGGACAAATTAGTTTTTAATAAAACGGTTGGTTTGAAGAGTTCTTGGAAACCTAAGAATAATCAGAATAGGAATCAAAATCAAAAGTCCAATCAAAATCAAAAAAAATAATAACACGTGGTGGTCTGCTTTAGCTGACCAGAAAAAAAAGAGAGGAGCGATTTAATTTATTCTAAAAAAAATTATAGGGAGAATGTAAAACGTCTAACGTTCAAGTTAAAATACTCCCAAATTTTGTATATTTTTTTACTGTCAGCTAAAGCAGACCACCACGTTAGAAGTGTTCATAAAAATCAATTAACTATGAAAAATATTTTAACCTTAGGATTTATTTTATGCAGTTTTTTCTCTTTTGCACAAGCAGGGAAAATGGCAGTCACACCACCAGCAGAGATTTTGCAACAAGTAAAAATAGATGTAGTCTATCTAGCTTCTGATTATTTGCAAGGTCGAGGTACAGGAACTATTGGTGAGGAACGAGCAGCTGATTATATCGTTCATCGTTTTCAACAAATTGGATTAAAACCACAAGGAGAGAATCGAACTTGGTTCCAAGAATTTCCATTTTTTGAAATCACTAATCCACATGCAACTGATAAAGGAAGAATTGAAGGTAAAGGAAAAAATGTTATTGGATTCCTAGACAATGGAGCAAAAAACACCGTAGTCATCGGAGGTCATTATGATCATTTAGGAATGGGCGGAAGTGGTTCATTGCATGCTGGAGAACCAGCGATTCACAACGGAGCGGATGATAATGCTAGTGGAATTGCTGCTATGTTTCGAATAGCGGAGTATTTAAAAAACTCCAATTTGAAATCAAATAATTATATGTTTATTGCTTTTTCTGGAGAGGAAAAAGGATTGTTTGGTTCAAAATATTTCGCAGCAAATCCTACGATTGAAATTCAGCGGATTAACTATATGTTTAACATGGATATGGTTGGAATGTTGAATGAAGAGAAAGTTTTAGCAGTACAAGGAACTGGAACTTCACCTGCGTGGAAATCAATTTTGGCAAGAAAAAATAAACAAGGTCTTGATATTAAAGGAAGTGAATCAGGCGTTGGACCAAGTGATCATACTTCATTTTATTTGAAAGATATTCCTGTCCTACATTTTTTCACAGGACAACATTCGCACTATCATAAACCTTCTGATGATTCTGAAAATTTGAATTATGAAGGAATCGTAACTGTTTCGGATTTTATGATTAGTTTGATAGAGCATGCGAATGGGAAAAAATTAGCGTTTACCAAAACTAAGGACTCTTCAGAGAAAAAAGCAGCAGCATTTAAAGTGACTTTGGGAGTCATGCCTGACTATGTTTATACTGGGAAAGGAATGCGTGTGGATAGTGTTATAAAAGGTAGAGTGGGAGACAAAGGTGGTTTAAAAGATGGAGATGTGATTATGAAAATTGGTGATGTCGATGTCGAGGATATTTATAAATACATGGAAGGTCTCGCAAAATTCAAAAAAGGAGATTCTGCGGAAGTGGTTGTTTTGAGAGGAAAGAAACTAAAAGAGAAAAAATTGAAAGTTACTTTTGAATAAAAAAGAAAAAGGATTGAAGATTAAAATTTTCAATCCTTTTTTTTGATTTAATTTATTGCAAAATCCCCATTTACTTTTTTCTCAAATCTTACATATTAAATCAAAAAGATGAATTTATACATTACCAATTTTCAAGAAGAGTTCTCCGCTAAATTGAATGATCTAAAAACTGCAAAATATATCAGATTAGTTGATTCAGAAATGACTTTGGAACAATATGATATGGTTTTTAAGGAAGCAACTCAGGTTGCTAGATTGCAAATTACGAATCATAAGATTAAATCACTTCCCAATCTAAAGCATTTAGATCAACTTAATCATCTTGATTTGACTTGCCCAAATATTGAATCTCTTCCTGAGCAAAATTTTCCTTCTACCATTTGGCAATTTAATTACAACGCTGGAAAATTGCACCAACTGCCTGATTATATTTGGAAAATAGAAAACCTTAGACAGATTTGGATCAAGAATGAGGAGATTGTAGAAATGAAAATTCCTAGTGGTTCTCTGATCAGATCAGTTTACATTATCACACCAAAATTGGAAAAATTAGAGATTGGGAAAACACAACCAAAACTTGGACAATTGGAAATCTCTTCTCGGTCATTAAAAAAAATAGGAAGTAGTTTTTCAAATTTAACCGAACTCTATACCCTCAAAATAAAAGCACCAATAGAAGAAGTGAATTGTGATTTTTCACAAGTAACAGGCCTTAGTGAAGTGAGACTAGATGGTTGGAATTTAGAGGACTATGATTTTATGAATACCATTCAAAAAATGTATTTTCTAGAAATCTCCAGGTCAAAAAAGAAATGGAAAAACTTACCTGATATTAAACAATGGAAAAATATAAATCGACTTTGGATTTCAGATTGTTTAGATACTACACTCACAGATTCGGAAATTGAAGGGCAGTCGTTGATCCAATTATACATTAGAAATTCCAACATTAAATTCGAACCAAAGTTTTTTAAAAATTGTCAAAGATTATCTGATGTCCAGTTAGAAAATATTCCACCTGTTAATTTTGCAGAATGCGTTCGTTATTTAAATAAATCAACGGGACATTTCTTTTGTGGTGAAACTGAATTAATTGATTTCAATAATATTCCAGAAGGGATAGAAGCAGATTGGTCTTACTTAACTTTATCAAAAAATAATATCGAACATCATGATTTAGATTTCTTAGATCATTTACCCAAATTAAAATTACTTAGAACTTGGAATAATCCAATTTATTCTGCGCATGTATTTTTGAAAAAGAGAACGGTACCAATTGAAAAAATGCCCGAGACAATTGAAGGTTTCAAATATAAAAATGTCAAGCAATTTTGTAGCCTTTGTTCTTCGATTGAAAAGTCAGATTTGCCGCAAGAAGACAAGGAGTTTTTTGTCAATTACCTGATGGGACGAACTAAGTTGGACGTGAACAAAACCTGGAATTGGGAAACTATTTTAAAAGCAACCAATATCACATTACTAGCTTTTAGAAAAAAACTGATGGCTTTAATTGATGAAAAAGTAGAAGCGGTTAAATCAGAAAATCCATTGAACCAAAATTCAATTATCTATATTTCTGGAAAACCCAACATGAAAATTACTGAACTTAAAAAACAAGTTAAAGAATTAGGACTTCAACTTGAATCTAAATATTCTGATAAAGTGACGCATGTCGTCATCGGAACAAAATCTCCTGATTACCATTTTTTTGCTGATAAAAAATTCACTCCAATTACTGATGTTGATTTACAAAAACAGTTCGCAGATTCGCAGCCGCAATTTTTAAAAGAGACTTTAGAAAAGCAAGAAGGTGCAGCGCCAGAGATGTTAGAAAATTTAGAACGCTTGTTGCAAAGCAGCGATATTATCAATGTAAAAGTAGGATTGGAAATGATGAAAAATGGAGGAATGCCTCCTCAAATTTTTGATACATTGCTCCTCGTGCAAAAAACTACTGTAGATGCAAAAATCAGAAATGCTGCTAAAGACATGTTGGAAATTCATGCTGATGCAGAATGGAAACCTTTGGTACGAGATCGTTTGTCATTTAAGATGGTTAATAATCCACACAAATCTGAAGTTGATATTCGACGACAATTTAAAGCAATTGCCAAAAAGTTGAATCCCACTATAGCAGGTAAATTTTCAATGATGATGTTTCAAAAAATAGGGAAGGGGCTTCGTTATTCGCTCACCGCAGGTTTGAAAAAAGAACTTAAAGTGGAGGCTTATCAATTACTTTTGACAGATCACCATTTTGATTTTTCCAAAGGATTAGGATTTAGTGAACGGCCAAAAGATCCTAATTCTTATGACGAATATAACTTGCCTGAGATGAGTGTAGCGTTGCCAGTTTTAGCATTGGAGTTAGGAGAAATACACTCGTTGGATTTAACGAATTGTCGATATAATGCTTTGAGTCAAAAGATTACCAAATTTAAAGATCTTAAACATTTAAATTTGTCGATCAATGAAATGTCGAGTTTGCCTGACTATTTTGATGCGTTACAAAATATTGTAACAATAGGTTTACGGGAAAATAAATTTAGCGTTTTTCCTGAAGTGTTTGGGAAACTTCCGAATTTGAAAAAAGTTGATTTTAGAAATAATCGGAATGTAGTTGTTCCTGATTGGTTTTTAAAAGCGAATCCTGATTGTGAAGTTTTGGTGTGAGAATTTTGGTTTAACTGAAAAAAAAAATGGCGTAACCATTTATCATAGGAGTTAAGTACGGGCGAATTTATTCGCCTAATAAACTCTATAGTTTAAACTATTAGTGATGGGCGAATAAATTCGCCCGTACTTGAGCTAAAAAGTTAAAAAAATAACAATATAATTACATGGATAAAAATAAAGGAGCTGTTAAATATTCTATTTTAGATTTAGCACTTATTTCAGAGGGGAGCACAACCACAGAGACCCTTCAAAAATGTTTGAATTTAGCGCAGCAAGCGGAAGAATTTGGTTACCATAGATATTGGTTGGCGGAGCATCATAATTCAATTAGCATTGCTAGTTCTGCCACCTCGGTATTGATTGGATATATTGCAGGTGGAACCAAAAAAATTAGAGTTGGTTCTGGTGGAATTATGTTACCGAATCATTCACCGCTCATCGTCGCAGAACAATTTGGGACATTGGGTTCGTTGTATCCTAATCGGATTGATTTGGGATTAGGAAGAGCGCCAGGGACAGACCAAGAAACTGCTTTTGCTATTCGCTCGGACAGAATGAATTCGGTGTATAAATTTCCCGAAGAGATTCAGAAAATCCAACAATATTTTTCCAATGAAAATGCTGATGCAAAAGTACGAGCCAATGTTGCAGAAGGGGTAGATGTTCCAATTTATATTTTGGGATCAAGTACAGATAGTGCTCACCTCGCTGCAAAAAAAGGCTTGCCTTATGCTTTTGCCAGTCACTTCGCCACGGCACAATTATTTGAAGCGCTTAACATTTATCATAATGAATTTCAACCGTCTGAACTTTTGCAAGAACCTTATGCCATGGCTGCAGCCAATGTGATAGTGGCTGATCATGACGAAGAGGCAGAAAGATATTTTACTTCTCTAATTCGAGGTATCATTGGAATTTTAACTGGTAAAAGAAATTTTCTTCAACCACCTACCGAGATGACTCCAGATTTAATTGAAGTAAGAAAGCATCCTGCTGTAGAGCAAATGTTGAAGTATTCTTTTGTAGGAAGTAAAAATACCGTGAAGAAGAAAACACAAGAATTTTTAGCTCAAACTAAAATCAAAGAATTGATCGCAGTAACCAATATTTATGATGCAGAGGATCGAGTGAAGTCGTATCAAATGTTTTCCGAAATTATGAAAAAGATTAATGGTTGAGAAGTATTTTTACTAAACTATAAATATGACATTTGATAAAACGCAACTAGAAAATTTATCTAATCTTTTACTTAGTTCTGAAGATGTGAATACTGAAGTAGCATTTACCATCTTAGAAAATCAAGAATTCCCATTAGAATTGATAACGGAAGTCTTTGCCATTTATAAAGTTACGGCAAATAAGGAACTCAAGAAAAAAGCAAAATTGCTTTTAGAAAAATATGGTTCGCAGGAATTAATTTGGGCAATGGCAATGAGGTATCCTCTCAAAGGTGGGCAATCAAGCGTAGCAGCAACGGAGAAGACGATCAAAAAGAATATCATTCAATACACGCATAATAATGAATTAGATGGAGTTAAATTAGCTAAAGCATTATATAAAAAGATTGGGGTTGGGGCGACATATTTATTGACAGCAACTCCACAGGAAGAAAGAAAAGAGATGTTGAAAACCTTTATCACAGGAACTTCTTTCCATTTAAATAATAAAGCGCTCACCCGATTTCCTCATGAGATTTTTGATTTTCCAGAGTTGACTCATATTGATCTTTCTGGAAATAGGATAACGGCGATTCCAAAGCAAATTGAAGTTTTTGAAAATCTGCAAATGTTGAACCTGCATGACAATAAATTGAAATCAATTCACAAGAATTTATTAAAATTAAAAAAATTAGAAAATTTCGATATTTCTAACAATGATTTTACGAAAGCATTTCCAGAGATCATTTTTGAATTGACTCAGTTGGAAAAATTAAATATTATCGGGTTGAGGAATAATTGGATATTTTATGAAGACTTGCCGGATTCATTTTTTAAGATGAAAAACTTAAAAGAATTACAATTAAGTACGGGGCGTTATCGGAATTATCCAAACTATCCACAAATCGGAAAAGTAACAGGTAATCCAATAAATCTAGCTCCTTTGGAAATTGCCTATGCTGCATTTAAGCAAGGGGATATGCATCCCGTTTCTTATCTTTTAAAGTATGGTGAATCAGATTTAATTGTAAAAGTTTTACATGAATTTTATGATTCCGTCAATCAATCATTGACTTTTAATGGAGTCTATTTGGAACATATTCCAAAAGAAATTACTCAATTCAAAATCAAGCAATTAACTATAAAAGGCTGCATGGTAGGAGCAGTTTATGGAAATGGACATAATTTGGCATTTGATAAAAGGATTGAGGAAGACAAAAAACGAACCGCTGCAATTAGTGATTTAGCTGATCTGGAATATTTGGATTTAAGTTCAAATGACTTGAGTGGAATGACAGATTTGTCTAAGCTTAAAAAACTAGAATTTTTAAATCTGAACGATAACAAATTTATTTATTTTCCAGAACAATATGGTTTGTTTAAAAACCTTGAAGAACTTTATCTCATAAGAACGACACAGTCAAATTCACAAAAAATAGGAACAGCGAAGATAATCGCAGAATTGCAAAATTTATCAAAACTGAAAGTTTTAAAAATTGGTGTATCTGGATTGGGTTACAGTGATCCGTTTTTCAAAGAAACTTTACCTTCACTTTTCCCTAATTGTAAAATCAATCAATTTTAAATTTAGACTAAAATCTCACAATCCTTCATGGCATTCTTAATTTCATCATCAAGTTTCAAAGGTTGTTGATTACCATTAAATCGGTTTTTTCTAAAGTCAATAAGTTTAAGATTTGGCAAGTTAAACAGTCCTGTTGGAAATTCTTTAAAGCTATTCATTTGTAAATCCAAGTGTTCTAGTTCAGTAAGTTTTTCAAAAGATTTTGGCAGTTTATTTAGAAAATTAAAAGACAAATCTAATCGCTTTAAATCTTTCAT
>JBGCCY010000165.1:0-4380 GCA_045104975.1 Saprospiraceae bacterium | reverse complement strand
TAATTAATTTTTTCATTAAATTTTTTTAAACAAGATTAACACTTCCACCAGCTCCTTCAATTGCAGTTTTTGCAGCATCAGAAATGGCATGTACATTAATAGAAAGCTTAGCTTTCAATTCCCCCCTGCCTAAAATTTTAACTCGGTCATTTTTTCGGACAATACCACTTGCAACTAATGTTTCCATGTTGATAGTTGTCAAGTTGTGTTTTTCTGAAATAGCTTGTAATCGGCTTAAGTTTAACGGTACTGATTCTACTCGATTTGGATTCTTAAATCCTCTCTTTGGAAGACGCATTTGCAATGGCATTTGACCACCTTCAAAGTTACGTTTACTTTTGTAACCTGAACGAGACTTTGCACCTTTGTGACCACGTGTACTTGTACCACCATGACCTGAACCTTGTCCACGAGCTATTCTCTTTCCTTTTTTGACTGAACCTGCAGCGGGTTTGAGGTTGTGTAATTCCATGATTTTTATTTTTGACATTGAACTCAAAAGAATTCAAAACTTTTTTACAAGAAATAATTACGTTAATAAATTACATTTGTTCCACTTTTATTAAGTGGTTTACTTTGGCAACCATCCCTAAAATTTGAGGGGTAGCTTCATGTACAACAGACCGATTCATTTTCCGAAGTCCCAATGCTTCCATTGTTGCTTTCTGACGCTTGCTACGGTCGATGACACTTTTTACTTGAGTAACTTTAATCTTTGCCATAATTTTATAATTATAGATTTTGGATTAAAAAAAATGGATTGCAGAATTGTAAATCCAAATTAATAAATCCTAAATCAATTTATCCGTTGAATAATTTTTCCATGCTGATATTACGCGTCTTTGCAACAGACATTGGACTTCTTAATTTAGCCAATGCATCGATAGTCGCTTTAACAACGTTGTGAGGGTTTGAAGATCCTTGAGACTTAGCCAATACGTTATGAACTCCTGCAATTTCTAAAACTGCTCGCATTGCTCCACCTGCAATTACTCCCGTACCATCAGAAGCTGGTTTGATTAAAACTTTACCAGCACCATATTTTCCTTTCTGTTCGTGAGGAATGGTTCCTTTGTAAATTGGCACTTTAATCAAATTTTTCTTGGCATCATCAACTGCTTTTGCAATAGACTCAGATACATCACGCGCTTTTCCTAATCCATGTCCAACTGTACCTTTTCCATCACCTACAACTACGATAGCTGCGAAGCTGAAAGTTCGTCCACCTTTAGTAACTTTTGCTACTCGGTTAAGATTAACTAACTTCTCTTTTAATTCTGAGTCAGCAGGCTTGATTCTTTTATCGTTATTTCTTGCCATTATAATGAGTGATTTAAGGTGTTGATTCTAGATAAAATCGTCCACCTGATTTTTATTTTTTTGTATAAAAATTAAAAGGCTAATCCAGCTTCCCGAGCTCCTTCAGCTAATGCTTTCACTCGTCCATGATATAAATATCCTCCTCTATCAAAAACTACAGCACTAATATTATTAGAACTTGCTTTTTCAGCGATCAATTTCCCAACAGCTTTTGCTTGTTCTACTTTTGCACCAGATGCCCCACATTCTTTTGATGATGCTGCAGCAATTGTAGTTGCAGTTACATCGTCAATTAACTGAGCATAAATCGCTTTATTACTTCTGTAAATTGCTAATCTTGGTTTTTCAGCTGTGCCATTAATTTTTTTACGAATTCGCTGGTGAATTCTTTTTCTACTTTGTTCTTTAGTTAAAGCCATGTTGAAAATTTATTTTGTCCCCATGGTATCTAAAAAATAGACCTGCCATGAATCGAATTTTCTTATTAAAATATTAAAATTACTTAGCAGCAGTTTTACCTGCTTTTCTTCTAATTTCTTCGCCTTTAAATCGAATACCTTTTCCTTTGTAAGGTTCTGGTTTTCTGAAGGCTCTGATCTTAGCAGCAATTTGTCCAAGTAACTGCTTATCAGCACTTGATAATTTTATGGTTGGTGGTTTACCTTTCTCAGAGATCGTTTCAATTTTTACTTCATCAGGAAGTGCAAACATAACTGGGTGAGAATAACCTAAACTCATTGTCAACAATTGACCTTGATTATCCGCACGATATCCAACACCAATTAATTCCATTTCTTTAGTAAAACCAGTAGAAACACCTTCTATCATGTTCGAAATTAAAGAACGGTATAAACCGTGAACAGATCTATGACGTTTTTGGTCAGTTGGACGGGTAATAGTTAAGGTTCCATCCTCAATTTCTACCTTCAAGTCCGGGTCAATTTGTTGCGTCAATTTCCCATTAGGTCCGCTTACGCTAACCACGTTACTGTTATTCACAGAAACTTCAACCTTTGCAGGAAGTGAAATTGGTGCTTTTCCTATTCTAGACATTACTTAAATGTTTTTTCAATTAGTAAACATAACAGATTAACTCACCTCCTACATTCTCCGTCTTCGCTTTTTTATTAGTCATTACTCCTCTAGAAGTAGAGACAATTGCGATTCCCAAGCCATTGATAATACGAGGAATTTCAGTTGCTTTTGCGTATTGACGCAAACCTGATTTACTGATTCTTCCCAACTTCCGGATTACAGGTTGCTTAGAAATAGGATCGTATTTTAATGCGATACTAATAATACCTTGCTTACCTGCAGCATCATCAAACTTATATTTGAGGATATATCCTTGGTCGTAGAGGATTTCAGTAATACTCTTCTTCATTCTTGAAGAAGGAATCTCTACTACCCGATGTCCTGCCTGTTGAGCGTTTCGGATACGAGTTAAGTAATCTGCTATTGGATCTGTTACAGCCATTATATAAATTTTAAAAAATTATTACCAACTAGCTTTAGTGATACCTGGGATTTTACCCTCAAGTGCCATCTTTCTAAATGTTACACGATTAATTCCAAACATACGCATATATCCTTTCGGACGACCAGTTAATTTACACCGGTTGTGCAATCTTACTTTTGCACTATTACGTGGCAATTTGTCAAGCTCCTCCCAGTTTCCTTCCTTCTTTAACTGTGCTCGCAAATCTGCATACTTAGCTACAAGACGCTCTCTTTTTCTTTCTCTTGCAATTAATGATTTTCTAGCCATTATTATTGAGATTTTTAGAGTCAAAAAAAAGACTCAAGTGAAATGCTTGATGCCTCCTTTAATTATCTATTAATTAATTTCTTTGATTTTTGAAAGGCATCCCGATCAACTTCAACAATTCTAATGCTTCTGCATCAGTATTAGCAGACGTTACGATTGTGATGTCCATCCCTGTGATCTTACTTACTTTATCCAAATCAATCTCTGGGAAAATGATTTGTTCAGTAACACCCATTGTGTAATTTCCTCTTCCGTCAAAACTCTTATCATTGATTCCTCGAAAATCTCGTACACGTGGTAAAGCTACAGTAATCAATCGATCTAAGAACTCAAACATTTGATCGTTTCGAAGAGTAACTCTTGATCCAATCACCATTCCGTCTCTTAATTTAAAGTTCGAAACTGATTTCCTTGCTTTTGTTGGAACTGCTTTTTGACCTGCAATCATTGTCATTTCTGACAATGCATTGTCAACCAATTTTTTATCTTGAGATGCCATTCCGACACCTTGATTCAAACATACCTTTACAATCTTAGGTACTTGCATAATCGTACTGTATTGGAATTTCTCCATTAATGCAGATACGATTTCGTTCCGATATTTGTCTTTAAGTCTTGGACTATAGCTCATTACTTAATTATTTCGCCAGATTTTTTAGAATATCTTACTAATTTACCATCTACCTCTTTTCTTCCAATTCGAGTTGCATCTCCTGTTTTAGGATCAACTAACATCAAGTTTGAAATATGAATAGGCATTGGTTTTTCCTGAATTCCTCCAGGATTATCTTGTGTGGGTTTATTATGCTTTTTAGCAATATTAACACCATCTACAATTGCACGATACTTTTTTGGAAAAACTTCCATTACTTCTCGTGCTGTATTGCTTTTGCTTGCTCCAGAGATAACCATTACTTTGTCACCTTTCTTAATATGAATTTTCGGAGCGAAACGCTTTTGATTTGATTTTGCCATGATTACAACTAATTTTTAAATCTTATAAAACCTCAGGAGCCAATGAAATGATTCTCATGAAATCCTTGTCACGTAATTCACGTGCCACAGGGCCAAAAATACGTGTACCTCTTGGTTCATCACTTGGATTCAATAAAACAACTGCATTGTCATCAAATCGAATGTAAGAACCATCTTTACGACGAATTTCTTTTTTGGTACGTACTACAACAGCCGTAGACACTGGACCTTATTTCACTCCACCAGGTGAAGCAACTTTAACCGTAACAAAGCTTTTGTACCCAATAGATGCGTAGCGACGATCAGAACCTCCCAAT
>JBGCCY010000164.1:0-34374 GCA_045104975.1 Saprospiraceae bacterium | reverse complement strand
TCCCTAATTATTTCAGCCACCGCATTTGCATCTTCTAATAACTCCAAAGTGGGCAAATGTCTTTTTTCATTTTGGAGTAAGTCAGTTGTTTCAAAGTTAATTGACTTAGGATCTTTTGGTATGATGAAGATTGTTCCTATTTTTTCCAAATCAGTTTTTAAATAAAATGAAGGGATTGCTTCATTAGCATTTTTATAATCAGTTTTTATTCTTTCAATATCATAAGTCATGACCACCATAATATCTTTGATTTCAGAAAGCGGGATGGTTTGAAATGCCTTTTTATTTTTCCAGTCTTTTTTGAATTGAAAAAGGATTTGGTTTTGAGTGATAGCATAATGGTAACTTTTTTTCTTATTCATAAGCCAGATCGGAATGATTATGATATTGAATATCAAAACTAAATAGAAAAACCAACTAATATATGGAGTGCCCTTGATTAGACATAAAATGATAAAACCAATAATGAAAGTAGTAATGATGGCAAATCGACTATAGTCATTACTATCGTCTGAATTGGAATCGAAATTTGATGAAGATTTTAAACTTGGTTGACCTTCCCACACAATAGTTTCGCCTTTGACCAAATAGTCAGCAAAGGTATCACGGAAAGGTGCGTCGAGAATTAGTTTTTTCATAACAATATATTTACAATTTTTTTTCGATGCCTAGTTTGATGTAATCGCCTACTTCTTTTACGTTATCAATCATTTCTAGAGTTGGTCGGTTGTCATCTTCGATACTAGTTTTTAAATCTTTTAAGATTAAAGAAGTGGAAGATGATTTTTTGATGTTTAAAAAAATAGTTCCATTTTTTTGACCTAACATATTGGTATATACACTTGGATAAGTAATGTCGTCAAATGGAATAGATTGAAATTGGAGTTGTTTGTATCTTCGAGTTTGGAAAATAATTCTTTGATTGGTGATTAAATATTTGTGGTATTTTCTAGCAAGGAATTTTTCGAGTTCCCCAGTTTGAAGAGACCATAAAAATGAGATGATCGTACTTACTAATAAAAAGATTAATCCCTTTGCGGTATCCTCCATGAAAAATTGAATAGCAAAAGCAAGTGGAAATAAAATAACCAAAAAGGTATATCTATTTTTATAAGGATTTCCTTCCCAGATGACTTTTTCTCCAACTTCAAGTTGGTTGCGGAGTTCGCTGTTAAAATTGTTATCGAGGATTTCGTTTTTCATATTTTAATTGTTGCAACAACTCGGAGAGCCGTTTTACGAGAGTAATTTTTTTTGCATACCTAACTCAATATATTCTGCTACTTCTTCCACATTTTCGATCATTTCCAAACTTACATGAGGCCGTTCGGTGTTGTTTTGTAAGTGATGTGTTTTAAATGGTTTTATTTTTCCCTTTTTCATTTGAAGTAAAATGGTTCCATTATTTTTCACTTCATCTGTGATTAAAATTTTTTTAATTTCATCAAGATGAATAGTGTGGAATTGTTTTTTTCCTCTTTTCCAAAGTTGAAAGATAATTCGTTTATCGGTGATGAGATAGCGTATTTTCCTACTTTGAAATAATCCCCAGGCAGCAACACCAGCCCCAAATAAAGGATAAACAATTGCACTAAAATCCATTCCTCGGAAATAGACATTCATAAAGAAAAGAATGATGGCGATTCCACCCAAAATAATACTCCATTTGGTGTAAGTTGTAATCGTAGGGCCACCATCCCAAGTTACTTTTTCGTTAGGCTCGAGTTGACTGCGTAAGTCATCGTTGAATATGTCATCGAGAATTTTATTTTTCATAACAGTATATTTACAATTCTCCCTGGATACCTTTTTTGATATATTCACTAACCTCCTTGATGTTTTCTAATTGTATTAGAGAAGGAGCTTTTTGTGATTGTTTATTTTTTGATTTATTTATTCTAAATGAAATATTGCCAAAGTCTTTTTTTTCTCGAACAACAAAAAAAGCTTCCATCTCATCGAAATGAATAAAACGATATTCAAGTCCACGATAATTCCAAAGTTGAAATAGAATACGTTGGTCAGAAAGTAAATATTTTGTTTTTTTTCTTCTGTTATTTTTATAAAGTAAAAATGCTGGAATACTTAAAAAAAGTAAGAAAGTAATTATAATTAAAGGCGTTGGAAAGGTGATAACAATAGCTATTATTTGAAACAAAATAATGAAAAATCCAGAGAGTATAATCAAATACAAAAATAAGTTTTGATTCCAGCTGCCTGATTTAAAATTCCAATCAAATTTAAAATGAGGCGTTCCTTCCCAAATCACTTTCTCATCAGGTTTTAATTGATTTCGTAATTTACTATCAAAAATATCGTCTAAGATTTCATTTTTCATAACAGTATATTTACAATTTATCTTCGATTCCATTTCGAATATAAGAAGCCACTTCTTCCACATCTTCAATCAACTCTAAGGTCGGATTTTTTCGAGGAGTATTATTGCTAATATCCATTGTTTTTATTTCGGTCGAATAGGTCTCTTTTAATAGTAATTCAATAGAGCCATCTTTATTTACAATAACTTCATCCAATTGATTGAAGGGCAACGATTGGATTTCAGTTTTAGGAAGTTGAAAAATAATTCTCAATTTGGTGATTAAGTATCTTGTCTTTTTTTGATTTAAAAAAAGGTGGTAGCCAGTATAGATTACTCCAACAATAGTAAATACAAGTAGCCAATATCTTTCTTTTCGAATTGAATTTGAAAAAAGAAGACCAAAACATAATAACCAATATCCAATAGTTCGCATTCTAGAATAATTATTGAATTGAGGTTTTCCTTCCCAAATAACGACTTCACCTTCTTCGAGTTGGTCGCGTAAGCTGTCGTTGAATATGTCGTCGAGGATTTCATTTTTCATCATCAGATATTTGTAAATTCTCTTGAATACCAGATCGAATATAGGAAGCCACCTCTTCTACGTTTTCAATCATCTCTAGGGTGGGTTGATGCCGTTTATCTCCTGTACCCAAATTATAGGTATCGAATCTAATTCGTTGAGGAATTTTTATTGCCAAGTGAATCACACCATCTTTTTCAGTTTCTCGATTAACTACAGCTCCATTAATTTCTGAATAATAAATAGAGTACACGTTGGTAATTCCCTGCTCCCAAAGATTAAAAATAACTCGTTGATTTGAAATAATGTATTTCGTTTTTTTCCTTTGAACAATTAGATAAATATTAGGCGCAAAAGCAAGAAGTACAAAAAGAAAAACAAAAGGTAGAAATGGAATACCAAACGCAAATAAAAACATGATATAAAACAACCACCCAAATAGAAAAATAAGTAGCAGTCGCGTTAACCAAGAACTAATCAATGCATCACCACGAGAGATATTAAAATCAATGGAGCGTTGGGGATGTCCTTCCCAAATAATTTTTTCTCCTTTGTTTAATTCTTTGTGGAGTGCATCTACGATGTTTTCGTCAAGAATTTCGTTTTTCATAACAGTATATTTAGAATTCTCCTTTTATTCCTTTTTCTATATAATTTTTAACTTCTAATACATCTTCGACCATTTCTATAGTTGGATTGTATCGAGGATAATTCTTCCTAATGTCGACTGTTTTTATTTTTGTTTTAAATGGTTCTTTTAAAATAAATTCAAGTGTTCCATTTTTATTTACTTTTTCTTTGACGACCACTTCTTCAAGTTGATTTAAAGGTAGAGAATGGATTTCTACTTTTCTCATTTTAGGAAGTTGAAAAATTATGCGTTGGTTTGTGATTAAGTATCTTGTCTTTCTTTGTTGAAGAAAAATGTCAAATAAGGAATAGGTGATACCTAATCCGGTGAATAAGGTCCACCAATAATCTTTATCAATAATCGAGGTGTAAAAAAAAAATACAAGTGAGAAAAAGATAAAGAAGAATGCCACTAATCGAGAATAGTTACTAAAATGGGGTTTCCCTTCCCAGACTATAATTTCTCCTTTTACTAGTTGGTCGCGTAAGTTGTCATTGAATATGTCGTCGAGGATTTCGTTTTTCATTTCTTTCTATTTTCTCGAATAGCATTTTGGAAAATACCAGTAACTGTATGAATATCTTTAATCATTTCTAAAGAAGGTTGGTGTCTTATTTCATTGGAAACAAAATCAAAGGTGGTAAAGGTAAGTTGGCTGGCATCTTTTATTAGAATTAAAATGGTACCTATACTACCATAAGAATTTTCTGAAATCATCACATTAGCAATATTGGAAAGCGGAATTGTGTGTGTACTTTTTTTGCCCCACCACCAAAGGTGAAAAATCAATTGTTTTGAAGTCAAGATATATTGAGTATTCATTCTTCTTTTCGTCAGTAGATACTCAGGAGTCACAATTGCTAAGGTTCCTATTGTTAACCAAACAACGGTTGAAGTTGGACTTAATCCCAAAAATATATAATGAAGAAGAAAAGCTAAAATAAACCAACTGAAAAAAGCCCCTCGTTTAATGATGGCTAAAATAAATCTAAGGTCAAACCCAATATCAAAAATACTTAAACTACGACTCGGTGCTCCTCTCCAGATGATGGTTTCATCTTGGCTCATTCTGACCATCGTATCTGTTTCGACGAATGGTGCGTCTAGAATTATGTTATTAAATTGATCTTTCATACGCTTCGTTTTTCGTGAATACTTTGTTTAAAAAGACATATAAAAGATGCTATTAATTTTTTTAATATGAAAAAAAACTCTTTAAACCAAGAGCGGAACTCGACGAAAGGAATAGAGCATAAAATTTTCGAAATAAGGAGGGAATAAAATTTTTTATTTTTTTTTAGAAAAAGGAAAAATGCGCAAACCCTTGCTACCACTTGGTTCGTATTTTTTTTTGATAAAAAATGTTTTAAAACAAAAGGGTTTAATACAAAACGATTTGTTTTTTGCAAGAATTTGTTTTAAATTGCAGTCGAAACACTATTTTTGTTTTAAAAACCCAATATTTATAAAGATGATACGAGAAGACAGAATACAACTCAATAACCGATTTATCGAAGTTTTTAAACTACTCCAAGAGCGTGGCGAAATCGTACTTAACGATCGTGGCGGTAAAGGAATGGGAGATTTCGCTAAAAAGATTTTAGGGAAAAGAGCTTATGGACATATTATCCGAGCTTATTTAAATACTGATGATAAGCGGGTAATCGATTATCATCAAGCTCGTGCCATCTGTCGAGAGTATGGAGTGAATGAAAGTTATCTAATTGATGGAGAGGGAACTCCTTTTGGATTTGATTTACCTAAGGCAAATAAGCAAAGTAATGTTTCACCGAGTAGAGGTAATATCCTTTTTACTACTGTTCAAGCATTTGCAGGTTCAGGCGCAGGAATGGAAAGTGCCAGTCCTTCAAGTGACGAGGATAATGAGTTTTTTGCTATTCCAGGTATGAGTGGGAATGGTTTGGTGGCTTTTTCTATTGAAGGAAATAGTATGGAGCCAGTCATCAATGATGGAGATATTATTATATGTAGAGAAATTCAAAGTCTTCATGAGATTAAAGACAATGAAATATATGCTGTAAAGAGCAATGGTTCGCTTTGGGTAAAATATGTAAAACGTATTTTTAATAGCCGAGGAAGAATTGTTGGATTGAAATTAATTTCGGCGAATAGTTTAGAGTTTGATCCATTCGAAGAAGAAGTGAATGAATACACGAGGTTGTATAAAGTAGAGAGCCGAATTAGTTCTTTATAACCTAGTTCTGATATTTCAGATAAGTCTTTTTTAATGCTGCCTTTGGTAAATGAAAAAGTTAAACTAAGCTTGCTATCTATATTTTTGAATTAAGTTTTAGTAAACATCTTAAAGAATATTACACTTAAAAGTTTTTTATAAAAAGTCCAAACAAATTTGTTTGGACTTTTTGTTTTTACAACAAATTGTTTTATTTTTGTCATGCAACAGAAATAAACCAATCTATGGAAAAAGTGAATCGGCAAGAATTAAATAGACGATTTAAAGCGGTGTATCAGCAGTTGGTAGAACGGAAATATATCGTTAAAAATGACCGATCAAAAAGCCAAATGGCTTTTGCAAATAGACTAGGTACAAAGGGACATATTATCAATGCGTACCTAGAAGATAAACGAAAAATCACTTACGAACAGGTAAAAAATCTCTGCACTCACTATTCGGTAAATGAAGCATTTATGTTTCAAGGTATTGGAGATCCATTTGTAAAAACAAAATTACCTGATCCGGAACAAAGACTAGCTATGGCTTTAGGGATTAATTTTTCCCCCAACATCTTATTTACAAATGTAGAAGCATTTGCGAGTAATACAGTTGGCGTGGATTTACTGGAAGAAAATGAATGGTTTCGCATCCCTGGTGTGAAAGGGGAACTCGTTGCCTTCAATATTAATGGAAATAGTATGATGCCAAGTATTGCTTCAGGCGATATGGTGATCTGTTCACCATTGACCAGTACCACAGAAATGATTGACAATGAAATTTATGCAGTTGTTACTAATCAATCTGTTTGGGTCAAACGAGTGCAACGATGTTATGATCGACATAATGGATGGACGCATTTGAAATTGATTTCAGATAATCATGAAGAGTATGACCCATTTATTATTGAAATCGGAGAGGTAAGAAGATTACTAAAAGTAAAAAGAAGATTAACCGGGCTGATGTAAAAGTCCGATAAAGATATCCTGCTGTTTTTTTGAAATGAACTCCTGTGCTAAATGTAGTGCGGGAGTTTTTTTGATGACACCGCTGCACTGACAGAAGACAGACCGTGCGCTTCGCCTACTGACAGATCGCTGCGCTGTCAGACTAACGAGAGCAATTTTGCCCAATTATTTTAAGGTATATAATCATCGTCAGTCTGACAACATTGCGATTTGTCAGTAAGCGAAGCGCACGGTCCGTCTTCTGTCAGCGCAGCGGTCTATCTCAACCTCGCTGCCGCATCACCTCATATAAAATAATCCCCGTCGCCACAGAAACATTAAATGAATCAGTTGTTCCGACTTGAGGAATAATAAATTGATTTTCTATTCTACGTAAAATTTCTCGACTTACTCCTTTTCCTTCTGAGCCCATCACAATGGCAGTTGGTTCGGTAAAATCCGTTTCATAAACCATTTTTTTCGCACCAAGATTACTAGCGAAAGGAGTGATCCCTGACATTTCCAACATATCCAATGCTCCATCCAAACTCTGCTCTCGACAAATTGGAAGCCTAGTCAAAGCACCTGCTGAAGATTTGATCGCTTCATCATTAATTTGAGCAGAACCTTTTTTGGGAATGACGATAGCATGAACTCCACTAATCTCAGCAGAACGAGCAATGGCTCCAATATTTCGAATATCAGTAATTCCATCCAAAATTAGAATTAACGGGATTTCTGATTTTTCATAAATCATAGGCAACAAATCCTCTAATTTATAATAAGGAATCAACGAAATTAACCCAATCACACCTTGATGATTTCCAGAAGTCATTCGATTAAGTTTTTCCTTTGGAACAACTTGAACAGGAATATTATACTGTTTCGTCAGGTGGCGAAGTTCCTTTTCAAATTCTCCACGTGTACCTTGTTGGAGAAAAATTTTATCAAAATTAGTTCCTGTTTGGATGGCATCCACAATGGGATGTTTTCCAATAATGGTTGATTTCTTTTTGAGTTGCATAGGATGGTAAGGTCGTTATTTTTTTCAAAAAAGAATTCAAATCAAAATCAAAAAATTAAGGAAAAAGAAAAGGATTTTTTTTTTTGAAAGGAAATCAGATTATAAATAGATTTTAAACAGGGGTATTTTTTTATTAATTGTCGTACAGCAAGCGAGTAAAAAGCTTTTGAACAATCTAAAAGCTATTTTTTTTTATATTTTTACCTAATATTCATTATTCCTAATTAAAAAAAAAGTACATGATGAGAGTTAACTCTACAAAAAGCAAAACCTTAAGTATGATCATGTTTTTGATGTTTTTGAGCATCAGCGCTTGGTCGCAACTTCAAAACCCAGTAGATCTGGCGATTCGACATTTGCAAGAGAACAAAACCCAATGGAATCTTACCGATGCAGATATTGCTGATTTGGTAGTGTCTAATAACTATGTAAGTACACCTTCAGGTGCGAGCATGGTTTACTTGATGCAAAGATATCAAGGTATTAAAGTTTACAATGCTATTTATAATGTAGGTATTTCCAAAGAAGGAGAAGTGGTTCATGCAGCAAGCAGAATCATTCCTAATATTGTAAATAAAGTAGGTGCATCAACTTCACCTTCCTTGACTCCAGATGCAGCTATTGAAGCAGTATTGAGTCACTTGGATGTGGAAATGAGTGATGCTTTAGTGCAAAAAGAAAGAAAGAATGATCAAGAATTTGTATTTGAAAAAGGAACTTATTCGAATACAGACATTAAAGTAAATCTTCAATTTTATCCAACGAATGAAAATGAAGTGAAGTTAGTTTGGGAAGTAGAGATTGATATGGCGACCAAGGCTGATTATTGGAATGTAAAAGTAGATGCAGCAACGGGAAATGTTTTAGGAAAACATAACTACACGACTTACTGTACTTTTCCTGATAATGCATATCATAACCATGATGCAGCTTGTCGAAGTCTAGATAATATGAGAATTGTTACTTCTGCAAAAACAACAGCTGCAGCACCTCCAGTATTATTAGGAGGAAGTTATGCAGTATATGCAGATCTAACAGTTGATGGAAATCTTCATACTCATGAAAGTCCAAATCATGGAGATAGAAATCTCTTGACAGGAATTGAAAATTTAACAGCATCTCCTTACGGCTGGCATGATACCAATGGACAAAATGGAGCAGAATACACTATTACTAGAGGTAATAATGTCCATGCTTATTTGGATTTAAGTGCATCTAATACTTCTCTTGGTGATGAGCCAGATGGTGGTGCAGAATTATTATTTGATTTCCCAATTGATTTGGCTGCTGAACCAGAAACATTCCGAGACGCATCTACAACCAATGGATTTTTCATGTCAAATGTAATGCATGATTTTTCTTATGTGTTTGGATTTGATGAAGCAGCGGGTAATTTTCAAACAAATAATTATGGAAATGGTGGAAGCGGAAATGATCATGTTAATATGGAGATCGATGATGGAAATGGACTAGGAGCAAATATTAATAATGCAAATATGGCTACTCCTCCAGATGGATCAAATCCTAGAATGCAAATGTTCCTTTGGAACTCAGTTGCAGCATCAGGATTATTGACAGTTAATGAACCGGCATCAGTTGCTGGAATTTATGAGGTAGCTCATCCAGGGGATTGGGGAGGACAAATTGATTTGACTCCTTTAACTGCAGAAGTTGCGATAGTAGATGATGGAAGTGGTTTTGATGGATCTAAAGGTTGTGGTGATCTAGTAAATGGAGCAGAAGTAGCTGGAAAAATTGCCATAGTAGATCGTGGTTTATGTCAGTTTAGTCAAAAAGCATTGATGGCTCAAAATGCAGGTGCAGTAGGGGTAATTATATGTAATTTCGAAGATGCAAACCCTCCATTAGGACCAGGAGATGTAGCGGCACAGGTCACCATTCCAGTAATTGGAATTGGTCTTGGACTATGTACTGATTTGAGAGCTTTTGCAGGAAGTGGTTTGAGTTTAACTTTTGTAGAACAACCAATGAGTTCTGGACCAGATAATCTTTCAGGTTCATTAGATAATGGAATCATAGCTCATGAATATGGTCATGGTATTTCTAACCGTTTGATTGGAGGAGGAAATAATGCTGGATGTCTTGGAAATGGAGAACAAATGGGAGAAGGAATTAGTGATTTCTTTTCATTAGTAACTACTGTGAAGCCAGGTGACTCTGGAGAAATGGGTAGAGGAATTGGAACATTTGCAACAAGAGAAGCTGTAGATGGTGGAGGAATTAGACGATACCCTTACTCTACAGATATGTCAATTAATCCATTGACTTATAAAGATATATCAGGACAAACAGCACCACATCCAATTGGAGAGATTTGGACATTATGTTTGTGGGAGATGTATTGGTTATTGGTAGAGGAATATGGATTTGATGAAGATTTATTTGAAGGTACAGGAGGGAATAATATTGCGATATCATTAGCAATTGAAGGAATGAAATTAACATCTTGTAGTCCAGGTTATACAGATGGACGAGATGGCGTCTTAGCAGCAGATCAATTAATGTATGGTGGTGCTAATCAATGTTTAATTTGGAAAGCATTTGCAAAAAGAGGGGTAGGTGAAAATGCTGATCAAGCTTCTACTTTTGATTCTAATGATGGGATTGAAAACTTTGAACGTCCAATTGAATGTTTGGATGAAATTCAAATAGAAAAAACAGTTAATGAATTAATTAATCCAGGTGAAGATATTGATGTTGTAATTGATATTAGAAATTACAAGCAATCGGTTTCTACTAATGTAACGGTAACTGATGAGATTCCAAATGGAGCAACAGTACTTCCTTCTTCTATCAATGGTCCTGGAACTGTAAGTGGAAACACGATTACATTTGTAATTGGTGAAATGGCGATTGAAGAAGTTACTCAAGTAAGTTATACTTTAGAAACTGATCCTGCCATCAAGTCAATTGCATATTTCAATGACGACCAAGAAGGTGATCCAGATACTTATTGGGATATTGAGTTTTTAAATGGAACTGCCGTTTTTGATGTAAGAGATGATTCATTATCATTTAGTGGAGAAAAAGCTTGGTTTGTACAAGATGTTGCAGTTGAAAATGATCAGACTTTGTTTATCAAAGATCCAATTGCTGTAACTGGAGCTCAGCCAGTATTAAGATTTTACCATTGGTTTGATACGGAGGCGGGAGCTGATGGTGGATTATTAGAGGTATCTAAAGATGGTGGAACAATTTGGGAGCAAGTTGGTACATCTATGTTCCGTGAGGAATATCCAAGAGCATTACAATATGGAACACTTGTAATTCCTTTCCTTTCTGCTTTCTCTGGACAAAGTAGTGCAGGGACTGAAGACTTCGTAGCGACTTATGTTGACATGAGTGATTACATTGGAGAAGATATTTTCTTCCGTTTCCGATTTGCATCAGATGATAATACAAGTGGGAAAGGTTGGTTTATTGATGATGTTACATTTATGGACATGAAAAATTACCAAGGTGTGGCATGTGTAACTACAGATGCAGGAGATAATAATTGTACTAGTGTTGAACAACGAGGAACTGCGGTAGAACCAGAAGGAATAGTATCTAACAAAAATTTATTCAAAACAAATATGGAGGTAAATGTTTTCCCTAATCCGGCGCAAAACGTTTTAAATATCCAAGTATTGAATGATAAATCTGCAGATGCTTCTGTTCGAATCCTTACGATTGATGGTAAAGAAATGATGGATAAATCATTTAGAGTTGTAGATGGGTTACAAACGATGACTGTAAATGTAGCAGGACTTCCTGCTGGAATGTACTTTGTAAAAGTAAGTACGAACGAAGGAATCGTAGTGGAAAAAGTAATGATTAAATAATCAAAGCTTAGTTCGAATTGTTTTTGAAAAAAAATAATTCGCCAAAAATATTAAAGGTGGATGACGAAAGTCGTCCACCTTTTTTTTATTTTTTTTCACATTAAAAAACAACTCGCTGAGTATGCGAATAAATATTAAATTTATCATTTTTGACAAAACCTAAAACCGTCATCCCAAATTCTTCTGCCAACTGAATCGCCAAACTACTTGGCGCTCCCACTGCTGCTAAAATTGGAATACCTCCCATCATTGATTTTTGCACCAACTCAAAACTTACCCGACCACTCACCATAATTAAAAAGTTTGTCATTGGAAAAAGATCTGAAGCGAGTGCTGCACCAATCAATTTATCCACTGCATTATGTCTTCCAACATCTTCTCGTAACAAATGTAATTTCCCCTCCTGATCAAATAAAGCTGCAGCATGAAGTCCACCTGTTTTCTCAAAAACGGTTTGACGAGTTTTTAATAAATTGGGAAAAGAATGAATTTTGGAAATTTTAAAAGGAGGAGAGTCTTCAGGTAGCGCAGGGAAATTATTCATTTTGACGGCATCAATACTTGATTTTCCACAAACACCACAACTTGAAGAAGTATAAAAATGACGTTCTAATTTTTTTAAATCAACTTCTACCTCAAAATCTAAAACAACTAGAATCGCATTGATATTTATTTTCCCATTTTCATCTAAATTTGGACCGACACTTTTAATTTGTTTATAAGAATCAATAATACCTTCGGTAAATAAAAAACCAATCGCCAAGTCTGCATCATGCTGAGGAGTTCGCATGGTCACCGAAATACTTTTGCGAACTCGGCTTTCCTTTGCACCAAATTCAATTTGAATTTCGAGGGGTTCTTCTACAGCTAGACTATCAGATACAAAATCAAATTTACCATCTGAGAATTTTTTAATTGTAAGACTTTGAGTTCGTCGATTGGCCATAAAAATTATTTCGTCTAAGAGCCATTATTTTAAAATAAACTGTTGTAGTAAATCTGCAATTTTTCGATCATTCGAAAGTCGAGGAACTTTATTTTGACCGCCTAATTTTCCTTGCGATTTCATATAGTTTCTAAAACTATCCCGCTGCATTATTCTGATTTTTAACGGCTGCAAGATTTTTCCACTTATCAAATCTTCATAATAAATATTTTGCTGAATCATTGCTTTATCGACTTCCGCAGAAAATGTAGATATGTTGTTAGGAACATCATCAAATTCAATAAACCATTCATGATAAGGCAATCCTCCTTCCGTTGGATTCACTTGTGGCGCAACCGTAAATTCAACAATTCGCACATCTGCTTTGTTCGCCACACTTATCAAAGACTCTTCGACTTCCTTCCCAATCACGTGCTCTCCGAAGGCAGAAATAAAATGTTTGATTCTGCCGGAGACAATTATTCGATAAGGGTCTTTAGAAACAAACTGAACAGTATCACCGATATTATATCCCCAAAGTCCAGCATTTGTATTTAAAATAATAGCATAGTTAACTCCAAGTTCAACGTCCTTTAAAGACAACCGAGTTGGATTTTCATTATGAATTTCTCCTGCAGGAACGAACTCATAAAAAATGCCAGAATCCACATTCAATAATAATCCTTCATGAGGTTGTGCATCTTGAAAAGCAATAAATCCTTCCGACGCAGGATAGGTTTCTACACTGTCTATTTTTTTCCCAACCAACTCTTCCAACTTCGAGCGGTAAGGTTCGAAATTCACTCCACCATAAACGAAGGTATTGTAATTGGGAAATAAATCTTTAATATATTTTTTGCCACTTACTTCCAATAATCGCTCATAATACATTTGCACCCAAGGTGGAATTCCACTAATCATGCGCATATCTTTTCCTAAAGTTTCTTCTACGATTTTTTCCAATTTTTCTTCCCACTCATCTATGCAATTGGTGGGGTAGGAGGGTAATTGATCTCGCTTCAACCAACCAGGAACCATGTGATTTACAATGCCTGAGAGTCGTCCAGTTTTGATGCCACTAATTTCAGTTAATTCAGGACTGCCTGAAAGGAAAATCATTTTTCCATCCAAAAAATCACCTTTTCCTGTTTTTGCATAATAATTGAAAAGAGCATTTCTAGCAGTTCCAAAATGATTAGGAATACTCTCTTTGGTAAGTGGAATATATTTTACACCAGAAGTTGTACCTGATGTTTTGGCAAAATATTTTGGGATACCTTTCCAAAGTACATCTGATTTTCCAGTTTTTATTTGCTCGATATAACTTTTTAAACCTTCGTAATCTCGAATCGGAACTTGCGCCTTGAAAGCTTCGTAAGAATTTATTTTTTCAAAATCATGATCCTTACCAAAAGAAGTATGTTTTGCCGTCTGAATCAGATTCTGGAAAACTTTGTCCTGAGCAGCCACCGCTTCCTTTGACCACTTTTGGATATCACGTGCAATTTTTTTTGCAAAAGGCTTAACTAGAAATGATTTGTAACCCATCGAAGTACGTTTAATTTTTTTTGCAAAAATAGAAAATAGTTCGGTAAAACGACTCTCCGAGTCGTTAGCAAAAAAGAGTTTTATGAGAACGACTCAGAGAGTCGATTTACATAATAACAAAAAAAACCATCTTGAAAATCAAGATGGTTTTTTTCATAACTAACAGATGCTAGATTAAAACCTCAAATCTTCTATGTGAACATCTGGGAATTTCTTTTTATCAAAAGTAAAATCTGCTTTAGTGTATTTTTTATTTGCTTTAAAGTCTTCAATTTCTAAAGTGAATCTTGAACCATCTTTTGAAAAAACTTTAATTCGTTTTACCGCCGAAGTTTTCTTTTCAATAGTCATTCTAATTTTTGAATATTCAGAATCTGCTTCCAATGGTTTAAATTCGATTTGTAAAAGCGGCACTCCCTTTTCTACAATAGCATTGGTCAAAGCATATAGATATTTTCCTTTTTTATAAAAACTATAAAAATCTTGTGGCGCCATCATTTCTTCGTCATCTTCTTCAGGTGGATCATTGAGCTGCACTTCCTTATTTTGTTTGTTGTGCACCCAAAAGCTTTCACCATCACAAATCATGGAATAAGAACTCAAATCTACATTGTACTTTTCTCCTTGTTGCTTTAATTTTCCAGTTTGCTTGTCGACAGGTTCTTCAGGAATTTCAATTTCCAAAGAAAAAGTAGCTTCGATACTTTTATAAGCTTCGTATTTTTTACTCACTTTTTCGAGCACTTTTTGCGCTTCAGGATCTACATCTTGCACTTTCGTAAAGTCCTTTTTTTGAGCAAAACCAGTTGCTAAGAAGAAGGTACTCATCATTATTGCCATTAGATATTTCATATCAATCATGTTTTCTTTTTTCTAAAAATAAAATTCTTAAACAGGGATAAATGTTAATTTGTTCTTTTGACGTAAAATTAATGCAATAATAACGCTTTTAGCAAGTCGTAGTTTATTAATGTGAAGTTAAAGTTTCGAAATCTCTAAGTATAGGTAGGTCTATTGAAAGTAATCTTGTCTTTAAGTAGGCTAGTCGTTCATCCTATAATTAGATGCCTAATAAAATGAGGCAATTTTTAGTAAGATAAGGCATGAAGAAGAAAGATAGCCTACGCTCCCTGACTGATGAATAACAAAGTATTACGAAAAAAGAGACCAGTTTAATAGGTGGATAATTATGGGATGAACCACTAGAGAATGGTGAATATGCTAACTACTTAGCAACTAATCAAAAAACAGGTACACCGATTAGGGGGTAGACGCTCATTTTGTATCTTGTAAATGTAAACTACATTTTAATAAAAGGTAACTTTAATATTAAATCACAGATAAAGGAATTGTATATTTGACGAAGTTTTTTTGAACTGTCTGGCATTTCCAGAAAAACGTTGATATTTAAAAATAACGAATCCAAATTAAAAAATAGACTTGATGGTTGATTTCTTCAGCATTCAGAACAGTACCGAAAATCCGACATTACTACTCATTATTTATACTGTTTTATTTTCTTTTTTATTGTCTTCCTTGATTGCGTTCACTTACGAAAAAACTTCGCGGGATGTTGCTACGCCAATATATTTTATTCAGGCAATGGTGCTATTGTCGATTGTTACAGCAACGGTCATGCAAGCAATAGGTGATAGTGTCGCGAGAGGATTAGGAATGTTAGGAGCTTTGGCGGTGATTCGATTTAGAACGACTTTAAGAAATCCGAGAAACATTGTTTTTATGTTTTCTTCTTTGGCGGTAGGAATTGCTTGCGGTGTTTACGCATTTGTAATTGCAATAGTCGGAACGGTTGGATTTTGTATTACAGCATTCGCTTTGAGGTTAACACCTTTTAGTCAAAAAAATAATTTGGTGGGTACCTTAAAATTTGAGATGCCAGAGGATAATGAAAAAATGAAAGACATCAGGAAGGTTTTAAAAAAATATTCTGAACGATTTACGCTGAAACGATATAAAACTTTTAGCAATCCTGAAAAAGAAAATTTGATCGAATATGAATATAGATTAAAATTAAAACAAGAGGATGAAGGACTTCATTTGGCAAAAATACTTCGACAGATTCCAGAAGTGAATGCGGTTCGGTTGGCGTTCGATGATGCTGCGGAAATCATTTAGGGATTGAATAGGGATTATGAACGGAAGATGATGAATTTAGGATTTTCCCAGAAATATTATTTCCCATAATCCATAACCTCGAATCTAAATTTTCGCGATACGATTTTATTTAGAATAAAGACTATTTAGGAAAATGAAAAAATTTAATTTAGTATATCTACTGTTTTTTGTGGTGGTCGGTTTGATCTGGCAACTCAATAATCGATATGGAAAACATACGGTGATGTTTTATGGATTTGCAGAAACGAAGGAAACAGAAATTAATTTGGATCATCCTGTGGAGGTCAATCGTCTATTAGTGATGCCTGGTCAAAAGGTGAAAAAAGGAGAATTGCTTGCCGAAGTAACTCACTCTACTTTTGGTTTGAAATTGAATAATATTTCTCATTCGATGGATGAGTTGCGATTGGAAGAAAATATTTGGAAAGCAGATATTCGTTCTTCGATCAGTAGATTAGAAGCTCAAAAAGTGGCGAAGGAAAGTGAAATCAATTCTCAAATTCGACAATTGGAAACAGAGATGGAAGTGAATCGCTCGTTGCTCGAAGGATTAAAAAGTATCGATATTTCTGAAGCGACAGTAAATCCGAGAGAGACAAAAATTGCTAGTTTGAAAGAAGAACTTGGATTAGCGGTAAAACCTTTGGAAGTACAAATTGCTAGACTCAACGAAGAATTGAATTCTCCCAATAGTCCAAAACGGATTCAAATTAGAAAACTCCAAGAAGATCAAAAGTTCTATACCGAGGAAAAAGATGGTCTCTCCATCTTCGCTCCAAAGGATGGTTTGATTGGAAATATTTATTGCAAGGAAAAAGAGAATATCTCTTCCTTCAATACTTTGATTTCTTTTTATGAGGAAAATCCGACGATGGTGAAAGGTTATGTTCATGAAAATTTAATTCTTGAGGTAGCGGTAGGAGATACATTGGAAGCAATCTCTACTCAGCATCCTGAACATAAATGTCAAGGAGTGATTACAGGGTTAGGTTCTCGAATTGTTGAGATCCCAGAGCGACTTAGAAAAAATCCAGATTTAAAAACGTATGGACGAGAGGTTTTAATTGCCATTCCTCCAAGTAACTTTTTTTTACAAAAAGAAAAAGTGATCTTGAATTTGTTAAAAGCAACGTCACGACCAACAACTATTTTTGATTCAATTTTGGATTCGAGTGATGAGAAAACGAATAAAGTAATTACTGGAAAAGGATGATGAGAAAAATTGAATATCGAAAAATGAATAAAGCTTTACGAATGGAAAAGTTGGTAGGATGGAAATTTCAAATTCTACTTTGTGTTGCTTTGTTTTTTGTAAATATAGTGTTATTCAATGCACAGAATACACTTTCCTCTTCCGATATTTTAGCTTCTGCTAAACAGCAATATGTTTTGGGACTTCAACAACAGCGGGTTGATTTTCTAAAAAACTCGACTCATAAATTACCGCTGGTTGATGAAATGGAGTTCAGAACAGAGACGAACGATTTTCGATTGCAGGAACAACAATATGTACTTCGAGGAAGATTCCACACCAAGGCGCAACAACAAGCGCATGCAGATTTTCAACAAGCAAAAATAGAATTAAACACGATCGATGAGCAACTCTTGATGCAAGATTTGTTGCGAGATAGATATGATGCGATTGTAAAAGTTTCTTATTTTGAAAAATTACTTGCTGCCAAAAAAGAACAAAAGATTTTACTGGAAGATCGAATGACGGTTTTGAAAAAAAGTATTAATCTTCCTAAGTTTAATATTTTAGATTTGATTGATGCAGAAGATGATTTACATCTGGCGGATCGAGATATTTTAAGATTAAAAAATGCGTTGAATTTAGCGCAGCAAAAAATATTTAGATATTCTAATCAACGAGGATATTTAAAAACGGATGATCTGCAAATGATTGATATGGAGCAATTAATGGAAGTCGCTCGCTCCCTTTCAACAGAACCTTCGACGGCACATGCTACTTTAGTAAAAAGAAATTTGAATGTAAATTTAGCAGCGAAAGAGCAAGCGATTCGAAGGACACAAGAAGAAAATACATTTGATTATTTTCAAGCTCAAATAGGAGGAACAGACGATAGGGGATTTCGACAAAACTTCTCTTTGGGAATGGGAATTACGATTCCCGTCCGAAATCGACAACAACAAAATTTGGATGAATTAGAATTTGAAAAGATTGACGAAGGACTGAAATATGAAGAACTTAAAATTGAACTCAAAGAACGCATGACTCAAATTCGATTGGAGATGGAAACGCAATATGAATTATATCAATTGCTCGATCAACAATTGGAAAATAGTCAAGCGGATGAGGTTCTTGAACAATATCAAAAAGTCGCTGGCGCTTCGCCCATCGCAATGTTAAAATTAAAAGGAAGTAAATTCAAAAAAGAGTTGGAACAGTTTAGAATTCAGCAAGATATTTATTTGCTGTATGTAGAATTGTTGGATGCTTCGGGGAAGATGATGGAGTTGCCGTTGCGGAATTATTTGATGGGGGACTTGGAGGCGTTTTAAAAATAAATATGTATTTTGGAAAAGCTTTACCTATAATTTTTCAAAATATATTTCCTCATGAAACTTAAATACACGCTCTTAATAATTTTCTTCTCTACTATTTTTTATACTCACCTTTCAGCGAAAGTAATCTATGTTGATACTGATATAACAAGTGGCAATCAAGACGGCTCTTCATGGGAAAACTCCTATTCCATTTTACAATTTGCCATTATTGAAGCCGAATATGGAGATACCATCTGGGTAGCCGAAGGCACCTATAAACCCACCAACAGTTCATTCCGAACTATTTATTTCTCCCTCAATAATGGTGTAAAGTGGTATGGAGGGTTTCAAGGAAATGAAACTGATTTATCCCAAAGAGATTATGAAATCAATGAAACTATTCTTAGCGGAGATATTGGAATTGAGGGCGATAGTACTGATAATAGTTATCATGTGGTTTATACTTTAGGAACAGATTCTACAACCATTATTGATGGTTTTTCAATTATGCATGGGCAAGCTAGTCATACCAATACGTTTTATTTTGGACACTTTAATTATGGCGGTGGGATATCTGTAGATGTTGATTTAACGAATACAACGGCGATGCCTCAAATCTTAAATTGCACCTTTCGAAATAATTCCGCCAAGATAGGAGGAGGAGCGATGTCTATGTTTACTACGCTTAGTTCTCATATTAATCCAATGATTGATAATTGTAAGTTTTTTGGAAATAGTACATTTTTTGGAAGAGGAGGAGCTATTTGTCGAGAAGGGGGAACTAACACAGGTGAAGATTATATTATTTCTAATTGTCTTTTTGAAAATAATTTTTCCGAAACGACAGGTGGAGCAATTTATATAAGGAACATACCTAATCTACAATTTTTTTCAAATTGCGATTTTATTGATAACCATGCAAAAGCAATTGGTGGAGGAATACATATAACTCAAGAGTTGTATCTTGAACCATTAGAACAAACTATTTTTGAAGGGTGTAATTTTATAAATAATAAAACTTCAAATGTTAACAGTTCTGGTGGGGGGGTATCTTTTTATAACAGTTCTCAAATTTTAACTACTGAACTTGCTCTACAAGTGCTTAATTCAAATTTTATAGGAAATCAATCTATTAGATCAGGTGGAGTTGATTTAGAGTTTTTTTATTTAGATGGATGGAAGTTTGAAAATGTAAATTTTATAAATAATCAGTCAATAGCAAATGCAGGAGTTTTGAGATTTACAAAAGTTGGGAATCAATGTGTTAATTCAAATTGTGAAATATTTAACTATATAGAAAATTGTTTATTTAGAAATAATAAAAGTTTAGATAATGTTTCAGGAAGTATTGAATTGAATTTAGAACTGGGGTTTCAAGATAATAATAATGTTAAAATTTATTTTAATAATACAGTATTTGAAAATAATTTACGTGTTGTTCAATTTTCAAATTTATCGTCTATAAATAGTTTTGTTTCTTTTTTTAATAATTGTACATTTTATGATAATGAAGATGAAATAATTACTAAGAATGCATTGGTTGATTTAAATATAACAAACTCTATCTTCTGGGAAAATCAACCTGTTAATCAAATTTTTATGGGTAATGCCGAAGGTTACAATATCCATCACTCCCTCCTAAAATCCCCCGACTGCCTTATCAACGGTATCGACTACTGCGGCGACGGTATGCTCTATAACCTCTACCCAGAATTCCGAGATACCATGAATAATGACTTCTCCCTACGTTCCTGTTCCCCAGCTATCAACCAAGGAGAGAATATTTCTATAGACACCTTGGGTATATTTTTCGACATCGAAGGCAATCCACGCATCTTGGATGATGCGGTAGATTTGGGAGCGTATGAGACGCAAGCATTTGAAGTATTAGTACCACAAACACAAAATGTTCAATGCAACGGCGGAGCAGATGGAGCAATTACTTGGGTGCAGCATGGAACACCACCATTTATTTTTGAGTGGGATAATGGTGTGACTACGGGGACAGAATTTACAGGATTGAGTGCAGGAACTTATTCGATAGCGGTGATAGATGCCGATAGTTGCACCGACACATTTAGTATGACGGTCAATCAACCTTTACCACTCGAAATCATGGATACTATAACTGCTGCAACTGGCGCAATGAATGGCGATGGAATGATCGAAGTGATGCCAACGGGAGGCGTACCCAATTATCAATATCTATGGAGTAATGGTGATACGACTGCTTTGGTGGAGAATCTTTTACCAGGGGTTTATACGGTATCCGTAACCGATAACAATGGCTGTGAAGAGATTTTAGAAACAGAAGTTGGTTTTATGACTGCGATAAATGAGTTGGATAAAAAATATTCGATTCAATTGATTCCTAATTTGATCGAGCAAGGAGCAACGGCTCAGTTAGTTTTTGACCTAAAAGAAAATGCTTATTTTGAAGTAGAGATATTTAATGAAATCGGACAAATCCTTTTTTCTAAAAAAATAGAAATGGGAGCGGGGAGGAGCAATTATGAGTTACCAAAATTAAAGGAGCGAGGATTGTTTTTTGTGAAAATAAATAATGAAATGGGGGAAGTAAAAATATTGAAATTAATAATTTTATAGTTTCCATTTTGGCAACTGACCAGCCTCTGGGTAGAAAAAGAAAACCTAAATCTAGTTTATAATAAAAGCATCTCTAAAAATTGAAAATCCCAATCTCGAAATAAAATTTTGAGATTGGGGTTTTTTTGTAAAAAGAATAGAGGCTAACTACCTTGGAATTTTATAACTATCCTTTAATTTTCTTTTTTAAATATTTATCTAAAAAGATAAGTGCTTTACTATAGCCCTCAATCTGATTTTCCTTTTTCACAAAGCCATGTCCTTCATCTTCAAAAAGTACATATTCCACCGGAACATTATTTTTTTTGATAGCAGCAACCATTTCATCTGATTCCACTTGAAGTACTCTCGGATCAGTTGCTCCTTGCAAAACCATAACTGGATTTTTGACTTTATCGCCATGGAAAACTGGAGAGATATCATAAAGACGAGTACTATCTGCAGTATTCGGATCTCCCATTTCTTCGTAGAGTGCTTCTTTAAATGATTCCCACCAAGGTGGAATATTTTTTAAAGTTCGCAACCAATTCGTTACTCCAAAAAGATTCACCCCAACTTCAAATTCTTCAGGCGTGTGAGTCATTGCACGCATAGTCATAAACCCTCCATAAGATCCTCCGATGATTCCAATTTTTTCACCATCAATATAAGGTTGCTGAGCCAACCACCTTTTTCCTTCGATGCAATCTTGCAAATCTTTTTCACCATGATTTTGGTCATCCATTTTAAAGAAAGTTTTTCCATAGCCGCTACTTCCTCGATTATTGACTGCTAAAACTGCGTAACCATGATTCACCAAATATTGAATAAACGAAGAGTAATTGGCACGAGACTGACCACCTGGACCACCATGAACCCAAACTAAAGCAGGCACTTTATTTTCTTTGGTAGCACCTTTTGGTTTATAATAAATCGCTGGAATCTGCACGTCATCAAAAGATTTATATCGAACAATTTCTGCTTCTACTAAATCATCAGAATTGATTTCAGCGTTAAGGGTTTTGGTCAACTGCTTATGATTTTTAGTTCCAAAATCATAGAGGTAAAGATTGTTCGTAGATTTAGAACTTCCTGCGGAGAAGATCATCTTATCTTCACTTCTAGAAATTCTAACAGAAGAAACATCTCCATTTGGAACGTCAGGGAATGCTACATTTTGACCAGTTGAAGTGTCTGAAATTTTGACCACAGTTTTGCCATCTTGATTAATTCCTACGACTCTGTATTTTCCTTTTTTTGAAAAATAAGCATAGGAAATATCCCAATCTTCTTCCATGACTTTTTCTCTCTCTCCAGTTTCAATATCGTATTTCATTAAGTATTGAAATTCACTTCCGTCATTGGTCAGATAATAAAGTGACTTGCTATCCACACTAAAATCAGCAGGACTATTTCCTGATAAATTTTCATTTATTTTTATTTTTTTATTCGTTTTAGTATTCAATAAAAACAAATCGACATCATTCGTATTGATTACTTTTGTCACAGCGATGTATTGTTTGTCATTTGACATTCCACTAAAATCAAACCCTTCTGTATTTTCATAAAGGAGTTTTGAATCAAAATTTTCAGCGTCCATTTCATAAACATCCATGAACCTTTTATCTCTTTTATTAGAACCATAAAAGAAACTTTTTAAATCGTCACTCCACCCATAGAATCCAGCTTTGGCACCTTCGTCAGGAGTTAATTCTTTAGTTGAGCCATCTTCATTCCGAAGGAAGATATGATCAATTTCATCTCCTCCATTATCAGCAGTATAGATCATTCTATTATCATTTGGAAAAAGAGAAGATACCCAAACAGATTCATCTTTTGATTCAGTCAATGGCTTGCGATCACCTGACTCTAAATTAATGAGGTAGGCATTATAAATTCCAGATTCATTACTTCCAACCAAAATTTCTTTTTCATCATGAGAAAAAGATCTGGCGTAAATATTAGTGTTACTTAAAAACTGTTCAATGGAATATTGCTGATGAGTGGTTGCAACTGGATCTGAAGAATCATTTTTAGTTTCAGATTGTTTACATGTGAAAAATAAGAAAGAAAAGGATAAGAAAAATAATAGATTTTTCATTGATGGAGGTTTTGATTAAAAAATAATTTGGAGTATAAATTCTTTAAATGTAGTAAAATATCTTTGAATCTAATGACAAATAAAAAACTCGATCGATGCTTCAAGGGTGGGGTGTAATCTCGGCGACTGGCTTGAAATCAGCCTCCGAGTTTCAATAAATAGCAAAATCAAAACTCAAAAAAAAAGAGAGACTAGCTCGAAGTTAGTCTCTATTTTAGGCATAAAAAAAACCCAGCAAATCAATGATTTACCGGGTTGTGGCTTCGTAATATAATTACGAAGTTGCCTCCTATTTCCTAGTTCTAATATCTTCCAAATACCGTTCCAATTCTATCTCGTCATATATTAAAACTTCTCTGGCTTTACTTCCTACACTCGGCCCGACAATCCCCAAAGCCTCCAATTGGTCCATGATTCGACCAGCTCGATTATATCCTAATTTTAGTCTTCTTTGTATCATTGAAGTTGACCCATGTTGATTTTGCACAATCAACCTTGCGGCATCTTCGAAGTTATCATCTAAGTCTTTGGTATTGACTGCACCTGGTTTAGTACTGTCATCATCGTCTCCATGAAACTCAGGTAAGAAAAATGGTTCTACATAACCTCTTTGTGAACCAATGAAATCAATTACTTTTTCTACCTCAGGCGTATCCACAAATGCACATTGTAATCGAACCAAATCACTTCCGTATGATAACAACATATCTCCACGACCAATCAATCGGTCAGCACCACCTGTATCTAAGATCGTTCTTGAATCTACTCTTGCCGTTACTTTAAAGGCAATTCGTGCAGGGAAATTCGCTTTAATAACCCCAGTAATAATATTTACCGAAGGTCGCTGAGTTGCAATAATTAAGTGAATCCCAACTGCCCGTGACAATTGTGCTAAACGTCCAATCGGCAACTCTACCTCTTTCCCCGCAGTCATAATCAAATCCGCAAACTCATCCACCACTAAAATAATGAAAGGCATAAATTTATGTCCTTTGTTCGGATTTAATCTACGTGAAATAAACTTCTCATTATACTCTCGAATATTTCTCGCATGTGCTTTTTTCAATAAATCATATCGAGTGTCCATCTCAATCATCAAGGAGTTCAAGGTGTGAACTACTTTCGTTACATCGGTAACAATTGGTTCATCCAATCCTGGCAAGTAAGCCAAGAAGTGATTTTCAATTTTGCTATATGGAAAAAGCTCTACCTTCTTTGGATCAATTAAAACCAATTTGATTTGCGAAGGGTGTTTTTTGTAAAGCAAAGACATTAATATAACATTAATACCAACAGACTTTCCTTGACCCGTCGCACCTGCAATCAAAAGGTGAGGCATCTTCGCCAAGTCGGCAACGAATACTTCATTCTGAATGGTTTTTCCCAAAGCAATTGGCAAGTCCATTTTAGCTCGCTTATATTTATCTGATTGCAATAATTCTTTGAGCGAAACGATTTGCGTTTTCTTATTGGCAACCTCAATACCAATGGTTCCTTTTCCAGGGATCGGAGCAATAATCCGAATACCCATAGCAGAAAGACTCAAGGCAATATCATCTTCCAAGTTTTTAATTTTGGAAATCCGAACACCTGGCGCAGGGACAATTTCATAAAGCGTAACGGTTGGTCCGATAGTCGCTTTTATTTTTACAATCTCGATTTTGTAATTCAACAAAGTCTCGATAATCTGATCTTTATTTTGCTCCAACTCTTGGCGATCTATTTCAAAATTATCAGCATTGTAATCTTCTAACAATGAAGTTACGGGATGTTCGTAGTGAGATAAGTCTAAGGTTGGATCGTAAGGTTCGGTATGTAATTTATTATCCGTTTGGATTTCCAAAGTGGTTTCTGCATAGTCCGAAGTCAAAGTAGTTGCAGGTTCATTTGTTGTTGGTTCATCTTCGCTAGGAACAAATGGAGTAGGAGCAGAGATTTCCATTTCTGCTTCACCTGAACGAAGCGTCTGAGGTTTCTCTCTTTTCTTTTTTTCCAATTCAAGAGCGAGCTGGCCTTTTTTAACTGCTGGAGTTTCGTCGGCAGGAGCCGCACTTCCAGTTTCGCCAGTTGATATTTCAAAGTCAGTAGAAACGTCTGCAGATTTATCAGTCGAAGCACTTGAACTTCTAGGAAGCAATCCACCAGAGGTAGAAGTTTCTCTTTTGGGAGCTACTCGTGGGCGACGTGTTTTCTTTTTTCCTAAAAAATTACCGCTAAATAAATCTTCAAAAAAGAAACGAATATCTGAAATAACTTTTTCGAAAGTCAATTCATTAAAATTTGGATTATTGGCCCAAATAAAAGCAGTAAAACCTGTGAATATAAGCAATGCAATTAATCCAACTGTTCCGATAAATTTCAATAACCAAGTCGTCGTTGCTTTTCCAAAAGCACCTCCATAAGGAAAACTAGAAGATTGAAAAATAAAGTGAGCAAGAATAGACAAAAACAATAACAAGATGAATCCATTCCAAAACATAGATACATTTTCACTAAATGGTCTTTCTCGAATAGTGTTGAGTCCTAATTTTGCAAAAACAAAAACGAATATAAATGCAGGTAATCCAAAACCCCAATAAAAAAACATATTAGAAACAATTGCACCCAATCGACCTAGCCAATTTGCTGCACCAATTTCTCCTTCATAGAGAAATCCCCACGAGTGTTCTAAGACTAAAGATTGATCAGTTTGCCACGTAAACAAATAAGAAGTGAATGCAATGAAAAGATATAAAGCAATGAAAATACAAAAGAGGCCGAGTAGCTTGTATATTCGTTCATCCTTAAATTTTGGAAAAGATATATTTAGTTGTCCCTTACTTTTTTTTCTGGCCATTGTTTTATTTAATATTAGTGTTTCCCTTTTTTTTAATTGTAGTTGACCTCAGATTCTTACAGTTTGCAAAAATATGGATAAAAATGTGGAATACCGAATGAAAGAGGAATGGATTATCGACGATTTAGTAGAAGGTTTTAGACGAATTTCTTATTTCCTTTTTTTACTTTTGAAAAAAAACATCTTCATATCAGCGAGAAAAAATTAAAAAATGAATAATGAAAATATCAATTGAGATCAGTATGTATCCATTAAATGAAAATTTTGGAGAGCACATTTTAAATTTTATCAAAAGGATAAAATCTCATCCAAATATTTCGTCCAAAACAAATAGTATGAGCACTCAGCTTTTTGGAGAATATGATGTGGTGATGTCCGTTTTGCAAAAAGAAATGAAACCCGTTTTTGCAGATAAAATAAAAACAGTCATGGTGATGAAATTTATTAATGCTGATTTAGATTATAATTTTGAATGATGAAGATATTGAATATTGTTTTTGGAATCCTTTTTTTAGGAACACTTTATTTTGCCATTTATTTGGGAAACCTACAAACTGTCCTGGCTGAAAAAACGAATCCTGCATTTAATTATTTGACTTTTGAAATGGCGCCTGATCGAGCTTTTTCAAAAGCTCTTTTTGCCTCGATTCATGAAAATGGAATGACCTCAACTGCTCAAGAAACATTGGATGAAGATGTTTGGTTTATTCTTTTTTATGTGAGTTCGACTGTTTTGGGTTGGATTATTTTATTGAAGAAATTTGATGTGAACAAAAAATGGTTGTTCCTTTTGATTGCTATCTTGGGAATTGTTGCTGGCGTTTGTGATACAATTGAAAATGGACATTTAGCCAAATTGTTGGCTGATTGGGAAAATGCTGCAAGTAACGGTTCTGTAGAAAAGGCATCCTTTTTTGCAAGAATAAAATTTGCGATAATTATTCCTTTAGCCTTGGGTGGATTGTTGGGGTGGATTTATTTTTTTGGAAAAAAAGGAATTGGATTTTTTGAAAAATAAAAATTGTAACAATACATTTACGAGTTATTCATTTCCCATAAAATTCCTTCTTTCATTGCATAAGCAGAAACTAATATTTTTTCAATTTCCACTTTTTTGATAATGAAATTAATAAGAATTAAAGCTACTACAATCATGTCTGCACGAGTGAGTGGAATGCTATCTTCAGCGCGTCGTTCCTCCATATTCATAGCTAAAATTTTTTGATAAACCGGATGGAAGTTTTCCACATTAATAGTTGCGCTTAAGGTTGTTTTTTGAGCATTAGGGAGGACTTTTTCCAAAACATCAAAAGTACCTGATGCACCGACGAGGCAAGTGGCTTTATGGTTTTTTAAAATTTCAAAAAGTGGTTGCAGAGTCTGTTCAAGGTGTAGGCTTAGGGTTTCAATTTCTTCATTGGAGATAGGTTCTTCATGGTGGAAGTTATTGTAAAGAACGGCAACTCCAATTGGAAAACTCTTCGCCCAAAAAACTTGATTCTTATCTGCAATAATAAACTCTACGCTACCGCCTCCGATGTCCATAATCAATCCTTTTTCATCACCTAATTCGACCGCCTGAGTGACTCCAACGTGAATCAATCGAGCTTCTTCAGCCCCCGTAATTAGTTGAATAGAAATACCACTTTTGGATTGAGCATCAGCGATGAATTCATTACCATTGATAGCTGTGCGAAGTGCTGCTGTCCCAAAAGCATTAAGGTTTTTGACTTGGTATTCGAGAAGGATTTCTTGAAAATGAGAAAGTGCTTGAAGTCCACGGAGATAAGCTTTTTCTCCAATTTTTCCAATTCCATCTTCTGCCAATTTTACAAAAATTCGTTCTCGAAAAAGTTCAGTAGATTCTCCTTTTTCATTGACGTCTACGATGAGTAAATGAAAGGTATTCGTTCCTAAATCAATAACACCGTATCGGTTCATAGAATATTTTTATATAATTATTGTTGAGGCGTTTGTTGAAGTTGTGCAAGTAGGCCATTGAAAAATTGAACACCTGAAGGAGTCATAAAATTAGCATACTTGGGTTGATTGTTTTCTAAAAAAACAAAGTAATTACATCCTTTTGAAAAGTAAATTAAACCTTCCAAAGCGACGTTTCCATCTTTATAATAAATCATACGACCAAACGATGGACAGTTAGCATCGACCAAAGCAACTTCTTGTGCAATTTGACCAAGTGAATGACGTAAATCATTTGGTTCTTGACGACTAATGGTAAAGGGTAAATTATCAAAACTGTAATCTACATAGTCGCATTTTTCATATAATGCTTTGATTGTTTCGAAAGGAATACTCGGGTACAAAGCTTTACCATTAGATTTGACTTTGGTTTCTATCGCAGGAGGTTGAGAAGACGTTTCAGCATTCGTTTTTGGAGCGGTTGGTTTCTCTGTGTTGTTACATGAAAAAGCAAATAGTGCAAAGCATAAAATAGTGATAAATCTAAGTGTCATATTTTTTTTAATTATGTTTTGAAAAAAAATAATAAAAGAAACCGTCCAAATGACTAAGTTATTCTTTCGTCGGTACTAAAACATATAAATAGCTCTAAAAGTTAAAGTTCTTCCTGCAAGAGATTGAGCTTGTTTTTCTTTTCTTACATCCAAAGCGGCATAAGAATATTGAGCATTGATTCCAATATGTTGGGTGATAAAATAAGTTGCTCCTATAATTAAGTCTAAGGAAGTTGTATTAAAATCTTGAAGGTCAGAAACATCTTGCCCCAAATTATCTACGACTTTGAAATCTACTAATTGTCCAATAGAAACTCCAGCAGTAAAATGCAATCTATAATATTCTTTTTCATCCACTTCGTCTAGCCAATCTAAAAATGAAATCATAACTGGCACTTCGGCATAATTTAATCGGTAACTATCAAAGGGAATAGAGCGAAGATCGTCTTTCCCTTTATTGCTACCTTTTTGACTGAACAATATATCAATATTCCACATCCATCGATCGCTTGTTTGAACAGCTACTCGACCTCCAACATTTAATCCGATTTGATTAAATCCGGCTAAACCATCACCGTGGAGTTGGGATAAGTTCATTCCTCCAATTAATCCTGCTTTAAAAGTTTGAGCTTGAGTATTTTTTGAAAAAATAAAAACACAAGAAGTAAGTACAATTATTTTAATAAAATTCAACATATTTTCTTTTTTGCTGTAAAACTATAAAATGTCTAATTTAAAACGAGTATTTTAATTTTACATTTTAAAATTGTTTTATCTTTAGATTTTGAAAGTAAATTAATCAAGAAGTAAATATGTTTAAATATACAAAAACTACCTTGCAGAAAATAGAAACTATTTTTGAAGAGTTAGATTATAAAGTGAGGTATGAAAGAGGCAGTTTTAAGTCAGGTTATTGTTTGGTGGAGAATAGAAATATAGCTGTGGTTAATAAGTTTTTTGATATTGAAGGACGAATTAATGTTCTATTGGAAATTCTTACTGACTTTGAAGCTATAGACGAAGCTGCTTTTACAGAAAAAACTTTAGAGTTTTATAAAAAGATAATGAAGACGCTGGATAAAAAAGAAGGAGAGAAAGATCAAGAGGAAGTAAAAGTAGAGCCGTCAGAAGAAATTGCAGAAACAGAAAATACTGCGGAGTCAGAATAATCAAGATTAAAAATAAACCTCACCTTTTGAGGTTAAAAAATTCTCACCATAAAATTAAAAATCACCATTCTCGGAACAGGAACCTCTCAAGGAGTTCCAATTATCGGTTGCGATTGCCAAGTTTGTCAGTCAAATGATCCTAAGGATAATCGGTTGCGAGTATCTATCTTAATTCAAGCAGAAGGTAAAAATATCGTGATTGATGCAGGACCTGATTTTCGACAACAAATGCTGAGAGCAGGTGTTCGTCATTTGGATGCGGTCATTTTAACACATGAACATAATGACCATATGATAGGTATTGATGATGTTCGACCATTTAATTTTAAGCAAAAAGAAGAAATTGCAGTTTATGCTGTTGAGCGAGTTCAAAAAGATTTGCGATTGCGATTCGAATATGTTTTTTCTGAAAAAAAATATCCAGGAGCTCCTTCTCTGGGATTACGCACTATTTCAAAGGATGAATCATTTGAAGTAAAAGGATTGAAATTCACTCCAATAGAGGTCATGCATGGGGAATTACCAGTATTAGGATTTCGGATTGGAGATTTTACCTATATCACAGATGCTAGAACCATCGCACCAGAAGAGATGGCAAAAATAGAAGGGAGCAAAATATTGATGCTTAATGCGTTACATTACTATGAGCATTATTCGCATTTTAATGTTCCTCAAGCTTTAGACGTGATTGAAAAATTGAAACCAGAGCAAGCATTTTTGACTCATGTAAGTCACCATATGGGATTAGCTGCCGAAATAAATAAAATATTGCCGACTAATGTTAAATTAGCATATGATCAGCAAGTAATAGATCTTGAAAAATAAAACAAATCACAAACTCTACCTCATTGCACCAACTTTTTGTAATCAAATAAACGTTGTTTTCAATAAGATGATATGGACTATTATTCATATTTAAATAATAATCAGGTATAAAGACTAGAAAGTTAAATAATTACGAATGAAGAATGATAACAATGGTTCGGAATTTGTAATATTAAGATATTAGACATTTGTGTTTTTTTAGACAGAGATAATTTTACATTTTTAAACAAAAAGGTCAAAAGGCGTTTATTATAAGAGTATAAAGTGTTTTTGTCGTAAAAAATCTTAATTATCTTTTGTTGGAAAATAAAATACTCAAAAAAGACACTTATATTTATGACAAGAGTTATTTCCAAAAAAAAACTAGAAACTTAATGATAGGTTTTTAGTTAGAATTTAAAACTCCGACTATGAAGAATTTTTTTACATTTCTTATTTTATGCATTGGATTTTCAGTACAAGGTCAGCAGGCTGGTCAATATTCAATGTATATGTTGAATAAGTATCAAAATAATTCAGCTTATGCGGGTTTAGATAATTCATTAAGTGTTACTGGTGTATTTCGAAGCCAATGGGTAGGATTAAATGGAAACCCTGTTATGCAAAATATTAATGCACACATGCCGGTATATTTTATAAAAGGAGGAATCGGACTGAATGTAGATAATATAGAACTTGGTGCAGAGCAAAATACTTCGATGACTCTTTCTTATGCATATCACAAACCTGTAGGAAATATAGGAATCCTTTCGATAGGGGCAGGAGGAGGGTTTTATCAAAAAACTTTGGATGGGAGTATTTTAAGAACTCCAGAAGGGGATTATGATGAAAATAATCCGATCAATCACAATGATTTAATTTTATCTGAAGGGAGAGAAACTGGTATAGTGCCAATATTTAATGCGGGAGTATTTTTTCAAACTGAAAAATTTGAAATCGGAGCATCAGCAATAAATTTGATAGAACCGAAAGTTAATTTGAATACAAATGTTAATTTTCAATTGAAAAGGCATTATTTTTTAACAATGGCATACAATTGGGATATTAACAATTCTTTTAGTTTGCAACCATCAATTATGGTGAAATCAGATTTAGTGGAAACACAATTAGAAATTTCAACAATAATTAAATACAACGACAATATATTTGGAGGACTTGCGTTTAGAGGCTATAGCGAAAACACAATTGACGCAACAGCATTCTTGGTTGGCTTTAAATTGAGTGAGAAAATTACCCTAGCCTACTCCTACGACCTAACATTGTCCTCCTACAATTCGGTAAGTAACGGATCACATGAAATTTTAATCAATTACAACTTGAATAAAATAATTGGAGCCGGAGTGCCTCCCCGAATTATTCACAATCCAAGATTTTTATAAATTTTATTATTTATACGTTTTATTTTTTAAATAATCGACGTATTAAGATTAGTCTGAATCAAAGCTATTGACAACAAAATTAAATGTGGAGAGAATTTTCTTTTTCGAAAAAATCTCCGTTTTTTGTTTTGCTATTTATATCTTTGCTAGCTATTAAGCAAAAATCGAAATATAAATTTTTGTTTTAGCTTTTAAACAGACTATATTTACGTTCATTTTTTTATAAGCTTTACTTAATCTGAAGGAAAACTCGGGTGTTAAAATGAAAAAATTATCAAAAACAGTATTAGTATTATTAACATTTTGCATCATCGCAAGTTCTTGCGGAACAAAGCAAAATGGTCAATTAATTGGTGTATCTGATAGACCATCATGGAATGGAATCAATCCTTATGGAATGGTTTATATACCCTCTGGAACTTTACACATTGGTCCAAGTGATCAAGATGTAAGTCAGACTTACATTCAAAGACCCAAATCTATTTCTATCCAAGGTTTCTATATGGATGATACCGAGATCACTAATAATGAGTGGCGTCAGTTCGTATATTGGGTTCGTGATTCATTGGCTCATACCGCCTTAGGTAATGTTATGGATGACGAAGAAACTGGTGAAGAAAAAATCGATTGGGAAATGGAAATCGATTGGGAATCAGAAGAATTAGAAGATCTTTATTATTCTGGTGATGACCGATTTGCAGGAAGAAAGGAATTAGATACGCGTAATTTCGTATATAATTATGAATGGTATAATTGGCAAGCTGCGGCTCACAATAAAGATTTAGACGCAAAAAGAGGAGATTTTATCTTGAGAGATGATGCGAATATCTATCCAGATACATTAGTATGGGTTAGGGATTTTGCTTACTCTTATAATGAACCTTTTACTCGTAATTATTTTTGGCATCCAGCTTTTGACGATTACCCAGTAGTTGGAATCGACTGGAAAATGGCAAATGCTTTTTGTTACTGGAGAACCAAACTTTGGAGTATCTCTGATGAGGTTAATTCTGAAGATTTCAGATTGCCTACAGAACATGAGTGGGAATATGCAGCACGTGGTGGCCACGAACATGCACCTTATCCATGGGGAGGATATTATGTAAGAAATGCTAAAGGTTGTCTTTTAGCTAACTTTAAACCTGGAAGAGGTAATTATCCAGAAGATGGAGGGTTTTATACTGTAAAAGCAGATGCTTACTTCCCTAATGATTATGGATTATATAACATGGCAGGTAATGTATCAGAGTGGACTTCTTCTGCTTTTCATGAGAATTCATATTCATTTGTTCATGATTTGAACCCGGATTTTAGATATGATGCAACAGATGAGGATCCTGAAGCTCAAAAAAGAAAAGTGATCAGAGGTGGATCATGGAAAGATATTGCATTCTTCATGCAAACAGGAACACGTCATTGGGAATTCCAAGATACTACTAAATCTTACATTGGATTTAGATGTGCATTGACATTCTTAGGTCGTTCAATCAATGACTTTTAGTGAAAAAATAAAAATATTAAGGAGCAGTAATTAGAAAAAATAACTGCTCCTTAATATTTTACAAATTAATTTTAATTGAACCGAATCCTACCTACTTATATTTACGTTAAATTATATTGTTACTTTTTTTAAATTTAGCATTATGCTAAAGGGTTTTCTTATATAATACCGAAGAGCCCGATATTGAAATTAATTACTAACCTATTAAAAAGATTGAAAAATGAGTTTTTTAAAATCAAAAACCTTTAAGTACATTAAAAACCTTCTTATTGGTCTAGGTGCTGCCGTAGTATTGATGGGCGCACTTTTTAAAATTGAAAGTTGGGAAGGAGCATCTGAGATGTTGATTATCGGATTGAGTGTTGAGGCATTTATTTTCTTGGTACTTGGATTGCTCGGACCTGAAAAAGATTATTACTGGGAAAAGTTATACCCAGGACTGGACGATTATAGTTCAAAAATTTCACCTTTAGCGAATACTGCAATGAGCCCAGGAATGGATACTCCAGGATTGAATGGCGAAGTAGTAGAACAACAGTTAGGTGGAATGTTAAACGAATTACAAGGAATGTCAAAATCTTTGGGGTCACTCAAAGCATTGCAAGAAGTTGATTTTTCTGGAACAGGAGAGCAACTCCGTACCATGAGCAATTTCTACACACGTATGAACGAAGCAATGGCTGACCTTTCTGATTCATTGGAAGATTCAAAAGCTTACAAGCAACAGTTGTCTGCACTTAACCAAAACTTAGGTTCTCTTAATTCTGTTTACGGAAACATGTTGACAGCAATGTCTGGCATTGGTGGAAAGAAGTAAGAATTAAGAATTTTAAAAATATTGTTTAATTAAAAAAACAAAAAGATATGTCAATACCTAAGGAACCCCGGCAGCTGATGATTAA
>JBGCCY010000163.1:0-8098 GCA_045104975.1 Saprospiraceae bacterium | reverse complement strand
CATTTTACGTCTCGCAACAAATGGCTAAGACATTTTTTATTCCACAAAAAAATGGAACCATTGTAAATATTACCGCTAATAATTTTCGAGGATTTCCAGGCATGGCGCACACCGGTGCAGCTCGAGCAGGGGTAGAAAATTTAACCAAAACTTTAAGTCAAGAGTGGGCGGAATATAATATTCGAGTAAATGCAATTGCACCAGGAACGATTGCTTCATCAGGTCTGGACACCTACCCTCCCCCAATGAAAAAATTCTTTCATCAAATAGAAGAAGAGAATTTGATGAATCGTTTTGGGACGGTGGAAGATGTAGCTAACGCTGTGATGTTTTTGTCTTCACCCTTATCAAGTTATGTTGGTGGAGTGACGCTTTATGTTGATGGGATGGAACATTTGGCAGGAGATCGAATGGGGTTGTATAAAATGTTGAAAGGGTTTATGTAAAAATATAACAATATACTTACAAGTATTAATCTATGAATAATATCCAAAGAATACAGCTAGCAAAAAAGTCATTACTAGGAATTTCTATTGGCGACGGTTTTGGAGAAAGTTTTTTCGGAGAAAGAGAATTAATGCTTAACTGTATTGAAAAAAGAATAATTCCAGAAACGACTTGGGAATTTACAGATGATACTGTCATGGCAATCGCAGTTTTTGAACAGTTAGAAAAAAATGGAACAATCGATCAAAATGATTTGGCTCAACAGTTTTCCATCAATCATGATAAAGATGTAAATCGAGGATATGGAGCAACAGCTAGACGAATTTTGAGAGAGATTGGAGAAGGAGGAGATTGGAAAGAAATTTCTCAAAATGCATTTGAAGGAATGGGATCGATGGGTAATGGAGCTTCCATGCGAGTAGGTTCAATTGGCGCATTTTATTTTGATACTTTTCCCAAAGTAAAAAATTTAGCCACTCTTTCTGCTCAAATCACTCATTCCAATATGGAAGGAATTTCTGGCGCAATCGCAGTTGCAATCGCTACTGCTTTAGCCACAAAAATTAAATTGGAAAAAATTGAAATCTCGCCAAATGATTTCATTGAAGCAATTGTTAATGAATTGCCTGATACAGATACAAAATCAAAAATTAAAAAATCTCTTTCTGTTTCCTACAAATATAATATTGAAACGATTAGAAGTATTTTAGGTGATGGAACAAAAATAATGGTTCAAGATACTGTGCCATTTTCGATCTGGTGCGCGGCCTATAATTTGAATGAATTTGACGAGGCTCTTTGGAAAGCAGTCTCAATTTTAGGAGATAGAGATACTATTTGTGCTATTGTTGGAGGAATAACTATTATGTCTTGTGATGAAAAATCAATCCCTAAAAAATGGCAGACCTCAGTCGAAAGTTTTGAACAGAGTATTTTTAGGAACACTAACAACTTATCGTAACCACCTGATAATCAGTAAATTAATTCAATTTAATATAAAAACAATGATCAATAAAAATTTCACCGAATCACACGAACTCTTCCGCCAATCCCTCCGCGCCTTCATCGACAAAGAAGTCCATCCCTACATCGACCAATGGGAAGAAGACCGCCGCATCCCTCGGAATGTTTGGAAAAAAATGGGCGACATGGGTTTCCTCGGACTCTCCTACCCTGAAGAATATGGTGGCTCAGGATTAGATTTTTTCTATGATGTAGTCTTCAACGAAGAACTCGGAAGAGTCAACTCAGGTGGATTTATCATCACCCAACAAGTCGTACAATATATGTCTGGTCCCTACATTTTAAAATATGGCTCAGATGCTTTAAAGAAAAAATATTTGCCAGGGCTAATTTCTGGAGACTTGATTTCATCAATTGGAATCACCGAACCAGGCGCAGGTTCTGACGCTCAAAATATCCAAACTCGAGCCGTTAAAAATGGCGATCACTATATCGTCAACGGTTCCAAAACCTTTATCACTAATGGCGTATACGGCGACTTAATTGTAACCGTCGTCAAAACCAATCCTGACGCAGGAGCAGCAGGAGTAAGTCTTTTGGTCATCGACAGAAATGCCGAAGGTGTCTCTGCTCGTAAACTAAAAAAACTAGGTTGGCATGCTTCCGACACCGCTGAATTGAGTTTTGATAATGTAAAAGTTCCGTTGGAAAATTTGGTTGGTGACGAAGGTGCAGGATTTTATTATTTGATGAACGGGTTGCAATTAGAGCGATTATGTTTTATTCCTTGCTCCGTGGTTGCCATGGAATTTGCTATTGAAAAATCATTACAATACATGTCTGAACGAACTGCTTTCGGACGACCTATTAATAAATTTCAAGTACTACGCCATCGCATTGCGCAGTTGGCATCAGAAGTGGAAGCACTTAAAGCATTTAGTTATCACGCTTGCGAATTATACACCAAAGGAATTTATGATGTCAAAAAATGCTCGATGGCAAAACTAATTTGCACCGAGTTAAATGAAAAAGTAGCAACCCAATGTTTACAATTTTATGGTGGCTACGGATTTATGGAAGACTACCCGATGGCTCGGATGTATCGAGATTGTCGAGTAGGAACTATCGGTGGTGGCTCTTCTGAAATTATGCGAGAGATCATTGCCAAAGTGGTTATTGATTCTATGGATTATAAAAAAGCAGATTCTGTTTACAACTCTTCTACTGAAGATTCAGCAGTTAGTTTTTTTACAGATGAGCATCATTTGTTCCGACAATCGCTTCGTGATTTTCTCAAAAAGGAAGTGGTCCCTTTTGTAGATCAATGGGAAAAAGATGGGGAACTCCCCAAAGGGATTTATGAGAAAATGGGTGCAATGGGTTACCTCGGTTTGGCATTGCCAGAAGAATATGGCGGAACCAATTCCGACATTTGGTACACCGTAATTATGCATGAAGAATTGGCAAAGGTCAACTCTGGAGGATTTGCTGCAAATATTGGAGCACATTTTTTCCTTGCTATGACTCATGTCAATGGCGAAGGTAATCAAGAGCAAAAAATAAAATATTTACCCCCCGGTTGTGAAGGGACATTAACAGGGTGTATGGCTGTCACCGAACCTTTTGGTGGCTCGGATGTCCAAGCACTTCGAACCACAGCAATTAAAGATGGCGATGAATACATTATTAATGGGTCCAAAACTTTTATTACTCACGGGGTGAATAGTGATTATATTGTTGCAGCCTGCAAAACCAATCTTGAAGCAGGTGCTAAAGGAATAAGTATGATTATCATCGAACGGGATCGTCCAGGCGTAAGTGCTACCAAATTAGACAAACTGGGTTGGCATGCTTCTGACACAGGAGAAATTGCTTTTGACAATGTAAGGGTTCCCGTAAGTAACTTGTTAGGTGCTGAAAATGCTGGTTTTTTCTACATCATGGAACACTTCGTTTCTGAAAGATTAGCCATGTCAATTGGAGCGGTTGCCACTTCTGAACATGCTTTAGAGCTTACGTTAAAATACATGAATGAAAGAGAAGCTTTTGGTAAAAAAATAAATCGCTTCCAAGTTTTAAGACATACCATTGCGCAATTAGCATCTGAAATAGAAGCAAGAAAACAATTCGTTTACAGTCTTTATAATCGTTTTGCAGAAGGAGAATACTTAGTTCAAGAAGCTTCGATGGCGAAATTAGTTTGTACGCAATTAGCAGATAAAGTTACTTTTGAATGTTTGCAAATGTTCGGTGGCTATGGTTATATGGAAGATTATCCTTTGGCAAGAATGTGGCGAGATACACGATTAGGGCAAATTGGTGGTGGGACTTCGCAGATTCTTTGTGAGATAATTTCGAAGATGATGATTGAAGGGAAAGGGTATGCTTCACCTAAAACGGAAGCGAAGAAGCAGGAAGTTTAATTGAAAGAAAAGAATAATTTGATTAATTCTCAAGGTATTTTTATATCATTGAGAATTAATCAAATTCATTTTTAGAGAGTAGATTAACCTCTATATAAAGAATTTGATTTTTTAAAATTGTATCCAAATTGTATTTCAAGAAAAACATTATTACTCCCACCTGTATAAGTTGAACCTTTAGGGTTGACTTCCGAACCAGTTTGATTAAGAAAAAAATTCAAGCCTACTTTACCCGAAAAAAATACTTTCTCATTCATGTAATAATCCATTCCTATCCCAAGACGATATCCCTTTTTTCCAGCAATTCCATTAGTCTTATAAGTTGTATCTGGAAAAAAACTTCTTGAACTCATAGTAGTTGTTTCCCCTGTAACTTTCATTGGGCTTTTGAATTGTACACCTAAACCCACAAAAATTAATTGTTTACTTTGAATGAAAGGAGGATAATATTTAATGAAAATATCTGTCGTTAAAGATTTCTCACGATAGTTTCTGATTCTTGTTGATGTGAAATTATAATTACTTGCATTTACTCGAGTAAATACCTTGTCATAAATTTCTCTTTGCCCAAATGTTATTCCTGCGGATACAGAAAAATCCTTAATACTAAATTGTTGAAAGATTCCGCTAGTTATTCCAATAGGGTTGGTTTCCGTATTTGGATATAAATATTCACTTCCAGCATTTATTCCTACAACCCAATGAATGGGGTTCTCCAGTTGGGCTAACATGGAAAAATTAATACTAAGAAATAAAGAAAGAAGAATTGTTCGATTTGTTTTCATAACATTTTTTTACCTAGAGAGAATTAAAATATAATAGTAAAAAAAATAATTTCAATAAGAAACAATTATAGGCATTTAATTATACTTTACCCAGAAGGTGAGTATTCCTAAACTTAAACCTAACTAAATGACATTGAGGACAAACGAGATTCTTATCAAATTGAATCTACTAAAACTAAAATCATATCCTCAACCGAATCCCTGGCCCAAGTAAATAGAAAAATTTCCCTTCCGACAAAAAGTATCCTCCACCTAAATATAATGGAAAACTTAATTTACTTCGCTGCTTTCTTTGAATAGGATAAAGGCTTCCTAACAATACAATTCCAACATCTCGATTACTCGCATTTTCTGCAAAATTAAATGCATTCAATGCCAAGAACCCTGCTCCTATCTTAAACGGTCGAGTCTTTGCAATTTTCCTAGGATGATAAAAACTAAACTGTGCAATGATCGCCATACTCACCCCACTCAAACTTCCAAAACCATCCGTTCCTACTTTTTTGGTCACCAACCCTGCTGGAAAAGAAACATCTAAATCAAAAGAACTTGAACGACGTAAAATGATTTCTGCTTTCTTATAAAAACCTTGTCCTCCATACTTTGTACGATCATGCTGGATGGTGATTTCTATCCTACTCCATGCCTCTAAATCAAATGTTTTTTGACGTAAATATTGATTCAAACTAATATTTTCAAATCGGCAATTTTGATGATCGTAATAATCAAATCGAGGAGAATTCTCTCCTGGACAAATAGTAATATTTGGAATCATTTGTCGATCCAAAAGTTGATTAGTATTACTCGTGATACTGACCTCTACCGACAACATTTGTTTTCCAAACAACCTTTTTGGCTTATCAATCTTATGTGGATCAAAAGCAATAATTATATTTGGAATCGTTTTTTGAGTAAAAATGGTTTGATCTATTTCCGAGAAAATAATGTCAGGTGTTTCTTCTATTTTAAGAGAAACAAAATCGAGGGGATGTGGAATTTGATACTCTTGAACTTGTAACGATTGACCTATTGATTCTCCCCAATTAAATATTTTAATTTCAGATTCATTAATGTTCATAGGGATTTTTGCCAAAAAAATTATTTCGTTCTCTGTTCTCAACAAGGTATCCGATTGAATCTCAGTTAATCCCTCAAAAATCAATTTCGATTTCGATAATCCTTCCCCTCGAACTTTTATTTCTACTGTTTCACCAGGGTAAACTATATTATTTTTACTAGAATTTCCTTTCTTGGAAACCACAGATATTTTATCAATACGAGTCGGAGGAGTGATATTAAAATTAGTGATAAATTTAGCAAGGTCTCCATCTTTTATATAAAGGTAACCTTCTGATTGTCGATGATAATTGAATGGACGAAACCAACAAAGCACTCGCCCATTAGACAAAACACTCCGAGTAAAAATTTCTCCAATTAACCAACCTCCTTTCTCCTCTTGCTGCTCCAAACGATAAGTCTTTTTTAATTTCAAAGAAGAATGATAGTCCAGTTCTATTTCTATCCCTTCCGACTGTATCCCCGATTTTAGCGTAATTTCTTTTTGATTAGTACTTAAAAAAACAAGTTTACTTTGTTTTACTTCAAACCTAAATTCCAACGGTAGTAAATAATAATTTAGCTTCTTGGTCTTTTTTTCCAAGCTGGGGATTTTTAATTGAACGGGAATATTTATTCGATGAATTCCAGGCGTGTTGGGTAAAAGGTGAATCCATAACCCATCTTGTTTTCGAGAAAATTTATAATTGATCTTCTCCCCTCTAGTCCATTGATTTGAAAAAACAATATTGTTCGGTCGGTTCGTTTCTACCTTAAATGTTTTCTCCTCTCCAATAAATAATCGATTATCCGTAGGCCTTAAAAAAGCAGAAGTGGAAGTAGTTTGCAGCAACTTTAATTCATCAATATATGGATTAACAAAAATATCAGATTTGATCGAAAAAGTAAATTGCAAAAATTTACTCAGCGTTAACTGAGTGAATTTCACCTTAAATCTAAAATGCGTATTATTCACATTTACGATGCTATCAATCACTTCATAATCTTTGGACGGTAGCAATTGAAGTGTTCGGATTGGATACAATTCAGAGGGATAAATTTCAACTGCAGCCACCGCCTGTATCTCCTTATATTCAAAATGGAAGTGTTTTTCACCTTGATGCCGTAGCGTATCTTTTTTGGTAGAAAAAATATTATCATCAATTTTTATTTTAACTTCTTCAAAAAAATCTACTGGATTAATTTGAGCAGAAGTGGAAGTTGTTAATAAAAAATGGAAGAAAAATATCAACACAATTCGGAATAGAAAAAATTTAAAAATTGTTGGTCGGTTCAATGGTGAAAATGTTTTGTTCGAAAGTTAAAATATCAATTTCCAAAGAATTTGGACTTTAAAAAAAAGTAAAAATACAAGAAGATAAAAAAGTTAACAAGATATATCTTGAATTTCCTTATTTTAAAATTTCTAGACCTTTTTTAATCTTCTTAACAGTTGAAACAGTTTTTAACTAATAGCTGATTTTATGAGTATACTCCTTTTATTTAATCACAAAAAATGGCTATCTATTTGTCTCAAGCATATTTAAAACAAGTTTAGGCAGCACTTTATCTTTACGTTGCATCAAATTATAAAATTAAACATTTATGAAAATTCAACTTTTACTCCTTTGCCTAATTAGTTATTTTTCTTCCGCTGCAGAAATATGTACTTGGGTCGGTTCCTCCAATTCCGATTGGAATGATTCTGCCAACTGGTCCTGTGGAATGGTACCCACGACAGCTGATGATGTTATTATACAAAATGCCACCGTTACTCTTAATATTTCCACTACGATTAATTCTTTATCGTTGATGCCCACTTCGACAATTTCAGGAAACGGCACTATCAATATAAATAATAGCTTAGATATTTCAGCAGGAAATGATTGTATCATTGAAGTAGATATCAACTGTTTTGGCTTCACGACCATAGGCGATATTGAACTAGCTTTAAATAATGTAACATTAAACTTACAAGGAGGAGGAAGCATTGCTGACCAAGCAAATTTAATGTTAACTGATTCTGGTATTTTCAAAATTCCACCTGGGGCAACGTTTTCAGTTTTAGGGAAACTCAATGTTTTTGGCCTAGTCGATTTTCCCACTTTTATTGTAGAAGGAACACTCAATAAATCAGGAGATGGCATTATGGATTTTGAGGCAGCCTATCTTTTTGAGAATGCAACTATCAATATTTTAGCAGGAACAATTATCAATTATTTTTCCAATGGTACTGCTTCCAAAAGTCTTAATTCTACCATCAATATCAGCGCTGGAGCAACGCTTGCTTTCGCTCGAACGACGGAAATTGATAATACAGACATCATTGGAGGTACTATCAAAGTAGTCAGTCCAGGTACACCTAGTTTTGATATGGGCACCACCGTTACTGATTCCCAAATCGAAATTGAAGGAGGTATTTTA
>JBGCCY010000162.1:0-44948 GCA_045104975.1 Saprospiraceae bacterium | reverse complement strand
TCCTCCATTCGCAGTCAACGTAAAATTGATAAAAGTATCAATAGCAGTATTTATTATCGCATCTCCGTTGTCTTTATACAGCTCTACTCGAACCCCATCAATTCCTACTTCTCCCCCATCTTGAATACCATCTTGATCTGTATCAGACCATACAAAATCTCCAAATACATTAGGGGTAATTGGATTAACTTTCATTCCAACCTTCACAGGTTCCGTTGCTAAAAGTGTATCTCCATTATCCACACGTTGAGCAATATATCCAAATGAATTCCATGCAATAGAATCTGGTTGAACTCCGATTGTAGACAATACATCTACAGGAGCACGCATCGCCCATTGTAATTGAAGTGTGTCTAAAGCATTAATAACAGTACTCCCCAAATCAAATTTCAAAGATTGTACAGCTGACAAATCAGATGGAGATGTTGTCCAATTAGGAGCACTACATCCTACTGGTCCTGATGGTACTATTCCCTCACTACTTCTACATGGATTACTTTCTGTACTGTAATAAACCGTAACGCCAGGAGGAGCAGAAACCGTACTTACTAGATTAGGCCTCCACCTTGAATTTCTATTATTCAAATCAATTACTCCTTGATCTCCTATAAATGGCAAAATATCAATTATGACAACGCTATCAACAGCAATATTTCCTAGATTTCTAATCTCTAATAAGTAATCTGAAATTCCCCCTGCAACAGTAGTACCTGAATTAGGAAACTTTGTCCAATCTGAATCTAACTGACCTTTTATTAACATTTCAGATTCAATTGAAACGATACTACTTACATCCATTGCTGCATAACTAAAACAAAGTAGTTCGGTTGTATTTCCATCTCCATCTAAATCATCAATATCTGCTTTTTCAGAACCTCCTGAACTACTATTACAACCATTTCCATCATTTTGCAACATTGCATATTCATTAATAAGAGCATCTTCTCCTGGAGGAGCATCTATTCCTAAAACTGCGTCAAAAGTTATATAAACGTCTTCGGTTGGAAGTAAACTAAACCCAGACCATTCCCATTTTAATAGTTCTCGTCCTGTTCCATTAAAATTATTTTGAACAGTAAAATTAGGATTAGGCGCACCTAATCCATTATCATCCATAGCCCATGATCCGGAAATATAAGTAAGTCCAGTAGGCAAAAAATCAGCAATACTTGGATTATCAATGTTTGTACTAGAGGTATTATAATTTCCTGCTCTTATCCTAAAAGATAATGTATCTCCTGGAATAAAATAATCACCTGCTCCAAAGTAGGTCCAACAACCACAACTTTTTCCTAAATAATCTTTTCTAGTATCTGGAACAAATCCCGTAATTCCTGGCAATACCTCAAATGATGCACAATTAGGATTACTACTTGCATCAACTATCAAAAATGTTGAATCTACACCTCCTCCTGTAACACAGTTTGTAATGATACCTGGAGGTGCACTATTATCTACATGGAAATTTACAACTATATAACCTGTACTATTAAATCCTGAGGAATAAGGCATTGCATCTGGTCCAAACTCCCAGCGCAAACCTGTTATATATTCATTTGCTGCTAGTCCAAAACTTGAAACATTTAGGACAAAATCATTCCATAAATTATATGGAGATCCAGGTGTGCTTGTCCATGTGGCATTTAGGTTTGTTGTATATTTTATGTCTTTTTGAATATTGGTGTATGTTCCATTAACATAGAAATTACCTGTATTAAAATTATCTATTATAACCCCACTAGGTATAATATCTTCTATATAGAATCCATCAATATAAACATTACTGGCATTCCAATATCGGATCTGGTAACTACTATATTCACCAGGTATTCTTGTAGAATTATTAACACTTTTTATAACATTTCCTCGAGTCCTCGGTGCTGAAAACCACACATTTGTACTTACCTCATTAGTAATGGGGCTACCTCCAATTGGTGTATAAGTCACATATGCTGTATTACTTTCTGAATCTCCTACAGAATAGTCTGCTGAGCTAAATTGAACAAATACTTGTGGCCACCAGCACTCACCCAATCCAAGGGTATCATTATAAGTCCATACTATAGAATGCGAAACAGGATCATAAATCCCTCCTTCATCATTAGAAATATATACAGCATTAGGATGAAGTGTATCTCTAACTGTAATAAATGATGGATTAATGGTTCCATTCTCAACAGCTGCTTGATGTTGATTATTACAAACCTTAATGCCAAAAGCCATTGCATTATCCAATACACCTCCCTCGTAAAATTTATCCGTTACCATTCTATCTACTGCTGAAGAAGTTGCTATTACTGTATTACTAAACACTTGACTTGCATTGGATGCATTGATACTAGCTGTATTTGAGGCAACCACATTATTAGGAGTATTTCCATTTGGAAATCTGACAATAATCTCTAATTGCCCAGTTGTCCCAGACAACAACGGATCATTAAATGTAAAAGTAACTGTATGCGAACTTGAGTTATAAGATGAGCTGGCAATATGTGCAGAATTAATTAGTGATACATATTCCACTTCTGGTGGAAGAGGATCAGAAATATAGGTCCCATTACAATCATCCGTAATACTTGCACATCGATATTGAAGAGTATAGGAAAAATTTTGTCCTGATAAAGGAGTAGAATTGGAAACAGATTTGGTCAATTCAAGCGTAGCTGCAATTATATTAGAATTTAGGCTTGCATTTTTATTCTCGAAATATTTAACGCTAGTAAAAAGCAGGAGAGTGGCATTAATTGCTATCAACAACTTAATTGAAGAAAAAGACGAAAGGAGTGTCTTTTTATTGAAAAAAAAAGAATTAATATTCTTCAAATTTAAGTTGTTTTAAAAGACAAACCATAATACCCTGATTATCAGTTGATTATAACTTGAAGCTAGAAGTTTATTTAAATTGGGTTTAGAAAAAATTAATATATGATAATAGCCAAAAATCATACCGTTACAACAAAAAACATAGTATAAAAATATTTATTTATAAAATACATTATTTTTATTCCTCCTCCTTTTTCAAAAAATGAAAATCATAATATTAAAAAAAATAAAACTTAATATTTTGAGTCAATCAAAATATTAGATTTCATGTAAATGTATTGTTATTAAAACAATATTACCATCTCTATTTTTATGGATCATTTTTATTCAAAGTATTTAAAGTAGGAGCATTTGCATCACAACAAGGACAATCAGGATCATCACAATCAATTAATCCATCGCCATCATCATCTATCCCGTTGCTACAATTTTCAGGGCATTTCGCTCCAACATCAAGGGTAATTTCTGAAGTCGAGAAACATCCAGTTGAGATTCTTTCAACTCTAGAATAAACTAAAGCATCTGGACTGGTGTATGGACTAATTAAAACATTCGTTCCATTTTGAGCATCCAATAACGTTGGATGGTAGGAAATCATCACTCCCGATTCTGATGAAACTGTTGGATTTGCATCATGTAAAAAGAATGTCCCGGAACCTGCCATATTTGAATTATCACAAGTATTAAGAGTAGCATTATTTGCAATAGGAGCACAATCAGGGTCATCACAATCCAACAATCCATCCAAGTCATTATCAATTCCATCAGTACAATCTTCTGTACAAACTTGTATGGTTACAGTAATTTGATCTGTAATTGTACAGCTATTCACGTCTGTAACAGTAACATCATAAGTCGTAGTCACCAAAGGATTTACAGTATGGTTTTGTCCAGCTCCCAATCCATTATTCCAAGCGTATGAATATGTTGCCGTTCCTCCACTTGCAGTAGTCGTTAGTTCATACGGCTCTCCCGCACACATCGTAGTATCAGCTTTTGAAATTATTTGAAGCGCAGTTGGTTCTGTAATAATTACACTCGAAGTAGTTATACATCCAACTGAGTTGGTAACTGTAACAGTATAAGTTCCTGCCGCTACTGCATTCAATATTGAATCGGAATCAGCATTACTCCATGAGTAATTAAATGGATAATAATCCCCTGAAACAATTACAGATGCTTCACCATCATTTGCTCCATTACAACTAATCTGTTGGCTATTATAATCAGAAGTTACGCTTGCAGTTGCGGTCAAAGAAACATCAACCGTGATGCTTTGAGTGTCTCTGAAAATATTAGAACAATTATCTTCTACTTCCCAAATTCGTTGAATAATATATTGACATCCACTTGGAATGGAGTCAACTGAATAAGTAATAATTGGTGATGTATCACAATTATCAGCAACCGTAACTGTTGGTACAGTTGGTATCGTCGAAGGTGTTACTGTTACATCAGCAGGGATCCCTGAGATAGTAGGAGCATCATTATCTTCAACAGTAATTTGTTGAGTGTAAACGGTGCTTTGCCCACAACCATCTGTCGCAGTCCAAGTTCGAGTAATTGTATAATTATTCGTACAAGATAAAATAGCAGTAGTTTCAGTATAATCAATGGTTACCTCATCCCTGCAGTCATCTGCTGGAATAATAGTTCCTTCTTCAGCAATTGTTCCAGGTACACAAAAGCACATTTCACTAATTGCGATTCCATGATCGGCTCCTGAATTGACGGCAAAATAATCTGCAAATGAAACCGCAGAAGTTCCTGAAATAGTACTTCCAGAGTTCCAATCATTTTTCAAAGTAATTTCTACTCGCTTAATTGGAATATCGTAAAAATTAAATCGGACATCACCTACACTATCTGTATCTGCCAAATCAATATATCCATCTGAATTATCTAATGCATGAAAATGATTTGCTCCTTCCATCGTAATATTTCTACCAAGAGTTATCTGCGAACAATCATAATTAATTTCAGTATTTGATGCATCATAAACTCGAACAGTCGCTCCATCTACAAACCAAACTCCTTCATCAAAATCCAATAATCCAAATGATAAATCTTCTATCTCTTGAGAAAACTCAATTCGGATCACCGTCGAATCTCCTGAGCTGTAAACTGAATTACTAGCCTCTTGATCTTGCGTCAAACTGATTGCTTTTGTCGATGCACCACAAGGCTGATTTTGATTAGCTGACCGAGGATATTGTCCATCAGTCATATTGAAATCTTCGATAATTCCACCTGTGATTACTGAGTAATTTGTCGTTACTCCACCTGAAGATAAATTTTGAGCATTCATTGCTGTCGTTCCCGAAGGCTGTGCTGCTGGATATGGAATGGTAGACAATGTACAATTCGCCGTATCCAATGCTGGAGGATTAGGAACACTATCACAACTTACCGTTAAGTCAGATGGAACATTTAATAAAACAGGTGGCGTTTGATTTTCCACATAAAATTCTACATTCGTTTTTGTTTCTTTTTTTCCATCAAAAACAATTACAGGATTTCTAATTATTCCATCTCCAGCAGGTTGTGCATTGATGCTTGCAGTAAATACAATTTCTACTGAATCTCCTGGTAAAATCACATTTGGATAATATGCTCCTCCTTCATCTAATGGAAAAGTTGAACTTGCTGGCGGTGCCGAATCATCTGTCCATGTCGTAGGAATTCCATTAACATAATAAACAGTTGTATTATCTAAGTAATCTAATTCCGCAGCAAGTGTATCTATGATTAAAATAGTATTTGCAGGGAAAGGTAATGCTCCTGAATTTTGAATTGAAATAGTATAAGAAACTTCTTCACATACATCAAACAATCCATCGTTATTTAATTCATAAGTCAAGTCGACACATTCATTTGTATTAAAAGGAATACCATTTGGAAGTCCTGTTCCTAAATCAATTTCTTCCAAACCTGAACCAGTTGATACTAATGGATCTTGTCCCCATGCACCTGCAACAAAAGCATCACTATTATCACAAACCCAAATTCGCATACCAGTTTGGTCACCATCTGGATCAGTAATTTTTAACTGACCTAAAGGACTTAATGAATAACTTACATCATACGGTACTCCATTAATATCTAACAATCCACCGCCATCTCCATTATAATCGATACAAACTGTGATATTTCCAGAAAAAGAACTTCCTGATGGATAATTTCCAGTTAACCAAACCGGAGCAGTATTACTAGTACTCGCACCTGCGTAGGTCGGATCTTGTCCTGGAGCAAAACCAACCATCGTGATTTGAGGAGTTAATTGATCTTCAGGAATCAAACCAAATCCCCAATCATGCATAAAAGTCTCTCCCGCGGAACCAATAGTTGCAATGGCATAAAATGCTGCGCCTGAGTTGGTATAAAAATGAGAGCCAGTTCCTTCAGGTATTTCTACCCAGACTGTTGCTCCTGCTGGTACATTAATATTCGGTTGTAACCCTGCATTGGTTTCCCATTGTACATTAATCAAATTTCCATTCGGATTATGTATATGCACATAGGTTGGATCATTAAAAATACTATCTGGATATATTGCATCTAACTGAGTCGAAACAGGATTATAATAACTATCATTCCATTGATCTCTAGGGGTAAGTGTAATCCAACGTCCTTCGTAAGAAGCACAAATATTACCCGTTAATAAATGTACTTGTATAGGTTTATCAGCATCTATGGTAGCTCCTACATTAATTCCTCCATTGATCAAATAACTTTCTCCTTCATTTAAAGTAATCGTAGTTTCTACCAATCCATCTGCATCCGCATCAATACTAATCGAAGTATTATTTTCAAATGCCATAATTGTAGATCCAACATAATCAAACATCTCATTGACTAAATAATCTTCGCCAACTGGCAATACAAAATTTCTCCCCCAATTTACGGTTGGATAAATTTCAACCGCACCAGCTAAATATGTTCCTGATCCAGATGCCCATGCTAATCTTGTAATCGCTAAATTTCCTGTAGTTGCAATCTTATCTCCACCATCATAATCAATAACCGATGATCGAGTAGCTGGGTTTACATTTTCATCCAAAATGATCACATCGCCTGCTGCTAAAATATCCGTAGGATATCCTGGCGCAACTCCATTACTCAAATCTCCATCTCCCCATACTGAGGTTGAAGTCTGAATAATATTTCCTAAATCATTTTCAAAACCATCTTCCCAATGATCATAATAAATTCTTGCATCACTCTCTACTACACTTATTGAAACATAAGATCGAATTGGACTTACTGGTAAGGCTGAAGCTCCACACGAACTCGGGTATAATTGTTCTAATGAATTTAGTGCCTGATCTTCTGGAATTGGAATATAGTATGTTTCAGAAATTTGTTCATTTGAAAAATCATCAGAACAATATGATGCTCCAGAGTTTCCAAATAAACTACCGCCAACTACTAACATAATCGATCGCTGAGCTGGACAATTGTCTCCTTGGTTTCTAGCTTCAATGGTATATGTTCCTTCGTCTAATCCTTGAAAGTAAGAACTTGTTTGCCAAGGAGTTATACCAACTAATCTATATTCCAACGGACTACTTGCACCGTCTGCATCTACTAAAATCTCTCCATCACTACTTCCTGCAAATTGAGGATTAATTCCAGCTGCGCTAAAAATTATTGGCGCATCAGGTTCATCAATCACAACTGTTTCTGGTCCAGCGAAACAAGTTTGATCTGTATTTCTAACATAAACGGAATATGTTCCACTTGTTAAATTTGTAAAAGTATTAGAAGCAAACCAATTTGTATTGTCCACACTATATTCTAAATCACCTGTGCTTCCAGAAGCTGTAATTGAAATCGTTCCATCAGCATTACTACAATCTGAAACAGAAGTAGCAGTACTTGATAAACTCAATACTGGGGGATCTGTTAGAGTAGCCGATGCTGTTGAACTACAACCAGCTCCATCGGTAATAGTCACCGTATAAGTTCCTGCTCCAACATTAATTAACGAATCATTTGTCGATCCATTACTCCATTCATAATCATATGCTCCATCTCCTCCAGTTGCCGTTGACACAATCAATCCATCCGTTCCTCCCGAACAACTTAATCCTTCTGATCCTGAGCCGTAAGCTGAAGCAATTGTTGCTCCCCCTCCAACAGCTATTGGTTCACCTATGGTTACTGAAGTAGTTGCTTGACAGCTATTAACATCAGTAACAGTTACAGTATACGTTCCTGCTCCTAATGGAGGACTAATATCTTGAGTTGTAAAACCACCAACACTCCATTCATAAGTATAATCTGTACCTGTAAGTGTGGTTCCTCCCAAAACTGAAACATCAATAAAACCATCGGTATCTCCTACACAACTTACTGTTGCACTATAATCAATAACTGAAAGTGATAATCCATCTGGATCTTGTAATGTTACATTTGTAACTGAACTACATCCATTGTCATCAGTAACGGTAACCATATAAGTCCCTGCAGTTAATCCAGTTGCAGTTGTATCTGTTTGACTCAATGGATCATCCCATAAATAGGTGTAAGGTGCTTTACCCGAAGTAGGTCGAACAGTAGCTTCTCCATCTGATCCAGCTGCACAACTGATATCTTCTCCATTATGATCTGAAGAAACAAAAGCAATAGCAGCAGAAGTACAATCAGGATCATCACAATCTGTTAATCCATCAAAATCATCATCTATTCCGTTATCACAAATTTCTGTACAAGACACAATGAAAACTGTAACGGAATCTATCGAAGTACAATTATTAGCATCAGTAATTGTTACATAGAAAGTTGAATCAACTGAAGTATTAACGGTAATACTATCTGTTATTGACCCTGTACTCCATAAATAAGTATAAGTAGATGTTCCACCCGTTCCTACAGCTCCTAGTCTAGCATCAAAATTAGAACAAGCATTTTGATTAGCTCCAGCCTCTGAACTCAATGCAGGAGGATCGAAAACCTCAATACTAGCTGTACTCGTACATGTATTATCATCAGTAATAGTTACGGTATAAGTACCTGCTGGAACTCCATTCAAACTATCTATAGTCGTCCCTCCAACATCACTCCACAAATAAGTATAAGGTGAAGTTCCTCCTGAACCAAATACTTTTACTCGTCCATCACTTTCCCCAACACAACTTATATTTTCTCCATTAAAATCTGAAGTAACTGAAATCAACGCCACTATTGAAGTTGGATTAGATAAAGTTATTGAATCCACTTGAATACAATTATTTCCATCTGTAACAGTTACAATATACTTTCCAATACTTAAATTAGTAATCGTCGCACTAGTTTCAGAGTTATCCCATGCATAGGTAAATCCTCCAGCACCGCCGCTTGCACTTGCAGTAATTTCTCCATCATTTCCTCCTTCACAACTGATTGGATTATCAACATTAAAATTGATAGAAATTGGAGTTGGATTATTTAAAGTAACAGAACCTTCTGCTGTACATCCATTCCCATCTGTGACTGTTACATTGTATGTCCCAACACCTAAGTCAGACAAAATCGGATCAGTATCATTGGTATTCCAAAGCAAAGAATAAGGAGTAACTCCTCCTGAAGGAGTAGCTAAAACACTTCCATCTTCGGCTCCAATACAGGTTACCTCAGAAACGATACTTGTATTAATAGCTAAAGCACCTGGTTGAACTAAACTAATGACAGCTGTAGTTTGACATAGATTTGCATCAGTAGCTGTTACCGTATATGAACCTGCCACTAATCCACTTATTGATTGAGTGGTAGCTCCTGTGCTCCACAAATATGTTTTAACTCCAGTTCCATTTGTCGCAACTGCGAAAGCTGTTCCGTCACTAGCTCCGTTACAACTTATTTGATAGGTTGCATTTCCAGAAGTTGTTTGAGCGGTCAAATCAATCGCAGGAGGATCACTTAAAGTAATATTTCTTAAAGTCGTACATCCATTATCGTCTGTGATAGTAACTGTATAGCTACCTGCACTTAAGCCAGTTGCAAAAGAATCTACACTTATCCCTGACGACCAAGCATAATTAAATGGTCTAACTCCACCTACTGGAATCACATGAGCCGCTCCATCACTTGCTCCATTACAGCTTATATCTCTTCCATTATAATCTGAAGTAATTGTATCTGTTGCTGAAAGAAGTGCTTCTACAAAAATTTCTTGGGTGTCTCTTTGAATATTTCCACATTCATCCGTTGCAGTCCAAATTCTTTCGATAGTATAATTACAAGTACTGGATACAGTATTTTCATTGAATGTGATGGAAGGATAACTATCACATCCATCGAGAGCAGTTATACAATTAGCCACACTTCCATAAACCATCACTTCAGCAATATTCATTGGATCACTTGTACTCGTCAACTGAACTCGAACATACCTTGCATTTCTACTGATATTAATGGTAGTTGGAAATCCTGCATCAGTTGATTGATAAAAACTAAATACATTCGGATCAGCCAAAAGTGCACTCAAATCATTGGAAGAAAAAGGTGTTTCAGAAACTAAAATATAATATTGAGAAGTTCTCGATTGACAACAACTTACCCTATTATAAATATCTAAAACACTAATGTCCTCTACTGAACCTAAATCAACTTGCCACCAAGGTTGAGGATCTCCAGATACTAAAGTGTGATTAATATTATTCAAGTTTCCATCTACTACATTACCTGAAGAATAAGCCCCTCCATATAAAGATGATTGAGTTGTCGTTTTTCCTAAGGCTAAATTTACTCCATCAGAACAATCTGTTGGAGGAGCATTTGGAATAGTAGAAGGTGTTACAGTTATATCTGCTGGTATTCCAAATAAAACAGGTGGAGTATTATCTTCTACAGTAATAACTTGAGTCATCGTAGAATCATTTCCACAATGATCAGTTGCTGTCCAAGTCCGAGTTAAAGTATAATCGGAATCACAACTTCCATCTGTACGAACTTCTGAATAAACAAGAGTATCTAATCCAGCACAATCATTTGCAATAAAAATGGTTCCTTCATTTGTTCCAGGAATACAATAACAAAATTGTCCAATTCCAACCCCATGAGCAATACCAGGATTGGCAGCCATATAATCATTAAAGGTCGTTGAGTTAGTTCCAGTTGAAGTACTCGATGTATTCCAATTATTTTTTAAAGTAATTTCAACTCGTTTTATTAATAAATTGTAAAACGTAAATCGAACATCTCCATCATCATCTGTATCAGCAACTGGAGAGTAACCATCGGTATTATCTAAAGCTTGAAATTCATTTCCTCCTAACCAATCCACATTATTATTGATGGTAAAATATCCACAGTCATAATCAATTTCTGCATTTGATCCATCAAAAATTCTAACTTCTACTGCATCTACATAAAATAAACTTTCATCCAAATCGAGTACACTAAAAGATAAATTTTCTACTGGTTGAGAAAAATCTATTTCAAAAACAGAGGTAGAATCTGATCCATAACGACCATTACTTTCTACTTGTTGAATTTGAAAATCAATTGCCTTGGTAGATGCACCACATGGAATATTTTGCAAAGCATCTCTAGGATATAAATTATCTGCAATTCTAAATTCTTCTGCAATTCCTCCTTCGAGCAAATTAAAAGTAGCCGTAACTCCATCTCCTGAAATAGCTTGAGCATCCATTGCCGTTGTTCCAGATGTTTGTGCAGCAGGATAATCAACATTACTAAATGTACAATTAGGTTCATCCAATAAAGGTGCAATTGGAATTGAATCACATTCCACCGTTACATCAGTAGGTACTCCAGTCAATAATGGGTTCTCAGGATTATCCACCGGGAAAGTAACTTCGGGAACAAATTGAGTTTGGAAATTACTTATATATGCTTGATTAGTAATCGATGTTCCATTCCCAGTTAAATCATCAATTGATGCTTGGAAAAATAAAATGATCGAATCACCAGGTTGAATAATTGAGTTATAAGAAATTCCATTTTCATCTAATGGAAAAATACTTCCTGTTGACGTTTCATCTGGGATAGTATCATTTACTCCATTGATTCTTGATACCGTTGTATTTTCAATATAAGTTAACCCTGTAGGTAAAGTATCAACAATATTTAAAGACCCCGTTGATAATGGAAGTACTCCTGTATTTTCAACAATGATCGTATAAATGACTTCGTCACATTCATCAAAATCTCCATCCAAATTATAATCTCTACTTAAGTTCACACATTTCGAAGTAGAAAAAGGAATACCGTTTGGTAATCCTACCCCAAGGTCAATTGCAGGCTCACCAGTAGGTGCTGTACTTGGATCTTGCCCCCAGGCACCAGCAATAATCGCATCTGATCCATCACATACCCAGATCCTCATCCCTGTTTGATCACCATCAGCATCTAGTATTTTTACTCTATCCAAGTCTCCTAAAACAAATAAGGAATCATACGTAATTCCATTTCCATCCACCTCGTTTCCTCCATCTCCATTAAAATCTACACAAACTCTTATATCAAGTGTACTTGTACTCCCTGTTGGGTGTGCAGCAGTAATCCAAACTGGAGAATAATTTTCACTAGGATTATTTTGCAAAATATTTTCAATTACATCTAATTCTCCTATGGATGTCCAAGGGTTTCCATTTAATTCTGAATTAGCAACTATTCTAACATATCTTCCCGTTTCATTTGTAAAATTAACCTGTTGAACATTTGTAGAATTAGGAAAAGTCCCCGTTACATTTGCACTTCCCCAATTTACTCCATCTGTACTTACATAAAACTCATAATTAGCAATTCCTCCATTCTGTACTCCTCCAGTACAAGCTTGAGTATTTATTTCCATCCCCCAATTATCAATAAATCCTCCATCTCCAGTGGCTCCGTCTAAAACTGTAAGCCTCCATGTTCCGGTTACGGTTTCTCCATCAAAATCAGATAAGCTACCAAATGGTAAGAAGTCACCCCCACCAGTTGGAGGGCAACCATATCCAGAAGCAGCTTCATCATCTAACCCCATAAGTATATCATCTGCTCCACCACATTCATTTACAAATAAACTGACCACCGTACCTGATGGACTAGTTAAAGAAATATCTAAATCACCCACCCATGAATGGGTTATATTCAAAATATCAATATTCAGATCAGATACAATCCCCGTTCCACCCACTACAATATCTGAGATATAAGTGGCAGGTGCACCAGCATCTATTGTTACATCATTTGCATTATTATAGGTATTGGTAGTATAGGTACAATTCGCTCTAGGTTGATATTTAAAACCTACAATATCATGATCATTTCCTAAATCTATTTGTAATTCATGAGGATGAGCTGGACTACCTCCATTCCATTGAGTATGCCAATAAGTACTATTGTCTCCATCAAATGCATTTGTTCCTGGAGCATTTTCACCAACGGTTTCTTCACTATCAACATAATGCAAACTCCAACTTGTTTTAGAAACATCTCTCGTAGTACTCGGTACAGGAATCGTTGGATCAATCCCTGGTGCAAGACTTACTAAAGTGATTTGTGGTGAGAGTTGATCCTCTGGAATCAAAGCAAATCCCCAATCAAAAGCAGACCCTCCATTAGAACCAATTGTTCCAATAGCATAAAAATCTTCTCCGCCACTTGATGAAAAAGAAGCTCCACTCCCATCAGGAATTTCTACCCATTCCGTTTCTCCCGCATTAACAGTAAAAGCCGTTTGTAGTCCTGCATTAGTTTCCCAATTAATGGTAATTGTAGTTGAATTTCCATTATAAATATGAATATAAGTAGGAGCTGTAGCAACAGTCGATACAGGTGTATAATAAGCATTGCTCCATTGTTCAGTTGGTTTTAATGTAAACCATCTTGTTTCCCATCCTGCACAAAAATCTCCAGTTACCAAATCAACTTGAACTGGGCTAGAAGCTTGAATTGTTCCTCCTCTATTTACATTTCCATTTACCAAATGACTTTCTCCTTCATTTAAGACAATTGTTGTTTCGACTCCAGCTATGCCATCGAGATCAAGATTAACCGTAGTATTATCTTCACTTGCCATCACAACCAATCCAGTATATTCAAACATATCGTTAACCAGATAATCCACCCCTACAGGTATCTCATAATCTGTTCCCCAATAAGGGACTGGATAAACTTCTAATGCTCCTGCTAATAATGTTTGTAATCCAGTTGCCCAAGCTAATCTTGTCATAGATATATTTCCTCGACTAGCTATTTTATCACTTCCATCATAATCAATTGTACTAAGTCTTGTTGCTGCAGTAGTATCTATTGATTCAGATAAAATTATATTATCAGAAGATTGAAATAAATCATTATTCTCATATCCAGGAGCCGTTCCATTCGTAATATCTCCATCTCCCCAAATCTCTGTTGTGCTTTGAATAGGAAATCCTAAATTTGCTTCATAACCATCTTCCCAATGGTCATAGTAAATTATAGTTCCCTCTTCCACTACACCAATAGATACATAACTTTGAATTGGATTAAGTGGAATATCTGCAAACCCACAACTTGCATCATTAAATGTGCTTAATGATTTTAATACTTGATCTTCAGGAAATGGGATATAATACATCTCAACCAATTGCCCACTATTAATCTCTCCTGAACAATAATCAGAATCTTGACTTCCACCAACAACACCACCACCTGCAACTAATTCAACGACAGTTGATGTCTCACAAGTCTGATTATAATATTTTACTTTAATCGTATAAATACCTTCACTTAGGTTAGAAAAAACTGAACTAGTTTGCCATCCTGTAACTCCTTCCAATTGATAATTTAATTGTACTCCATTCCCAGAAGCATTTACAATAATACTTCCGTCTGTACTTACATCAGTTGATGGATTTATCAAAACCGTATTGTTAACTATAGGTGCTTCTGGTACATTAATCACAACTGTTTTGGGGCCCTTCGTACATGTACCATTTGAGTTTCTAACATATACATTATATGTACCTGGTGCTAAATTATAGAATTCATTATTCGTTTGCCAATTTGTTCCATCAATAGAATATTCATAAGATCCGGTACCACCAGATGCATTTATTCCAATAGCACCATCATCTGCTCCACAATCTGTCAAATCAGAATAACTTGTTGTAAAGTTTAAATCAGATGGCGCTGTAACGGTTAAAGTATCTGCCGAAGTACAACTGTTTGCATCCGTTACCGTCAACATGTAAACTCCTGATCCAATATTTGTTAAATTAGGAGTAGTTTGTCCTCCATTCCACAAATAGGAATAACCAGTCGTTCCTCCTAAAACAGAGGAATTCACTCCTCCATCTGCAGCATCAGGGCAACTAACTCCTAATCCTGATAGGGTAATTGAAACAGATAATTCTGTCGGTTCACTTACAACATCACTATCTATAACCGTACAACCAAATCCATCAGATACAGTTACAGTATAAGTTCCTGCCGATAAATTAGAAATGGTAGCAGTTGTCGACCCATTACTCCAAGTATAAGAATATGTTCCTGAACCACCACTGACTGTTGTTCCTAATCCACCATCTGATGCTCCAGTACAACTAATATCTTGATTATTATAATCGACTGTTCGATCAACTGATAAATTAATACTTGGTGGTGCAGAAAGAGAAATTTGAGAAGTTCCAGTACAACCATTATTATCAGATACAGTTACGGTATAAGTTCCTGCAGCTAAACCACTAATTTGTTGTGTTGTTTGCCCAGAGTTCCAAGCTATATTATAGCTTGGACTTCCTCCGCTGATAATTGCTTCCACCGCTCCATCATTATTTCCTGCACAACTAATATCACTTCCATTATAGTTGATCGTTCTTTGAGTGGAAACACTCAAACTTGTTGGTTCTGTAATCGTTTCACTCAATATAGTAGTACAACCATTATTATCTGTTGCGGTAACAGTATAAGTACCTGGAGAAAGGTTAGTTAAATCTTCTGTGGTTGCAGCATTTGACCAAACGTAAGAATAATTTGGAGTTCCACCTCCAACAGTAAGATCTATTTCTCCATTCGGTGTTCCATTACAACTAATATCAACTTTTGAACTACTAATGGTTAATGCTGGTGGCTCTATAACGTCAAGTGATTGAGTAGCTAAACATCCATTCGCATCAATCACCGTTACAATATAAGTATCAGCAGACAAAAGATCTCTTGTTCCATCATTTAACATAACCTCTGCAACTTGTTGATCCGTAAGAACATTGTTATAATATCCTACCCCATCCATTAATCCTTCATAAAAAACATTTCCTGTACCACCAAACGCATCTGAATCGAATGTTCCACCAAGTCCTCCTTCCTGATTATTAGCTATAGAAACAGATCCAATTCCAGTAGGATAGGTTCCTAAATTCACTCCATTAAAATAAAGTGTAAGGTCACCATTATCATATGTAATAGTAACATGATGCCAATCACCATCATTTGGAAAAGGATACTGTAACGCATATAAAGTGAAAGATTCATTTGCACCTACTTGAAGTAAATTCCCATTCAATCGAATAGCAAATCCTGCACTTACACCGCCCATTTCAAAAAGCATTTGAGTACCTGTGAAATTATCAGGTTTTACCCACATCGAAACACTAAATGTAGAAATAGTACCATTTAAAAATGTATTATCTTCTTCATATTCTATCTTCGTTCCTCCATTAAAATCAAAAGCATAGTCTCTTTCAATATTATCCAAAACATAAGCCTCTACTCCTACTCCTCCCAAGGGGTTATGATTATTTCCAGTCTCATCATCCATAGATTGCTCAAACCCATAATATGCTTCCACATCCATATCACTCCATAAATAAGTATACCCGGGAATTCCTCCTGTAACTGTTAAACTAATTACGCCACCATCGTCTCCACCATTACAACTTACATTAGTTATTGAACTTCCAATTACCATGTTACTAGGTTCTGTGATACTACTTGAAGCTGTACTAGTACATCCATTAGTATCTGATATAGTTACTGTATATGTCCCAGCAACTAGATTTGAAATCGTAGGAGTCGTTCCTCCGTTAGTCCAATTGTAACTGTAACTATTCGATCCTCCAATTGCTGTAGTTGTAATTGATCCATCAGTCTCTCCATTACAACTTATATCATTAACGGTATTTGTATTTGACAATTCAATTGGTTCTCCAACTGTTGCACTTGCTGTAACTGTACACCCATTGCTATCAGTAACTGTTACAGTATAAGTATTGGCACTAAGTCCTGTAGGATTTTGAGAAGTACCTGCTCCTCCAGACCATAAATAAGTATAGGTTGGAGTTCCTCCTCCTACCACTAAAGAAATTTGGCCATCACTTACGCCATTACAATTTGCATCTTGTGCAGTTGCATCAGCAGTTAAAACTGTTGGTTCAGAAATAGTTACTGTTACTGAATTTGTACATCCATTATTATCTGTAACTGTTACTGTATAATCTCCAACCGAAAGATTAGTTAAACTATCATTTGTTTCTGTTCCTCCCCAAGAATAAGTATAAGGAGAGGTTGCTCCAGAAGCAACAACTCTTGCAACACCATCGTTTCCACCATTACAAGAAACATTAGTTTCGTTGGTGGTTAAAATCAATGCTGTAGGTTCATTGATGGTAATACTTGCAGTTTCTTTACAACCATTTCCATCAGTAATTTCAATATTATAAGTTCCTTGTGCAAGGTTATTTCTATCTCCATTATTATTAGCTAAATCCTGAATTTGAAATGCAGTCAAAGCTGTATTATGGAAAAAAGCATTATCCATTAATCCTTCATAATATTGATTTCCTGTATTTCCAAAAGCATCACTCCCTTGTGTTCCACCAATTCCTCCATTTCCAGTAGAAGTACTAATCGTATTATATGGAGTATTAATAGTAGAAACAGCTACCCCATCTAAATATAAAATCAAATCTCCATCATCATATACTAAGGCTAAATGGTGCCAATCCCCATCAACAGGAAAAGGAACGTTGCTAGTTCTTTGCTGATTACTACCTAAGGTTACAACACCCTGCACATCACTCCCATCCATTCGCAAAGCCAAACCTCTTGAAGAAGTTCCTCTCTCAAATAATGTATTAACTTCAGTTAAAGCATCTGGTTTTATCCACATCGAAATAGTCATGTATTGAAAGGCGTTTTCTAAAAACCCTGCAAAGTCCTCACTATATCTAATTTTTGAAACTCCATCAAAATCAAAAGAATTTTGCCCACCAACTGCATCAGTAGAATAAGTTTCATTCCCTGAAAAATTAATGGGGTCATGATTATTTCCTGAAGCATCATCCATCGTTTCTTCAAAGGTCCACATCCCTTCATTATCCATATCATCCCAATCATAAATGTATTTTGGTGTACCGCCAGTTACAGTTATATCTATCGTTCCAGTACTATCTCCAATACATAAAATATCAGTTGAAGAAGAAATCAGGTTCAAACTTGTTGGTTCCGTAAGAGTAATGTTATGAATTAATTCACAATTTTGTAAATCCGTAATAGTTACAGTATAATTCCCTGCAGGAATATTATTCAACGTATTGGAAGTCCCAGCTACATTCCATTGATAAGTATATGGGGAAACGCCACCAGAGGTTGTTATTACGATACTCCCATTACTATCTCCATTACATAATGGATCAATGGATGAATCTATAGCGGACATTTCAGCCGGAGTAGAAATAACTTCAGACAAGGTAGTAGAACAATTATTTTCATCCGTTACGGTTACCGTATAAGTTGCTGCACTTAAATTATTAATAGTTTTTGTGGTAGCGCCATTGCTCCATTCATAAGAGTAAACAATAGTTCCGCCAGTAGGATTTGCAGTAAGCTCACCTGTTGTTTCTCCAAAACATAAAGGATCTGTTTTTGCAATAGTCGTATTTAAAATAGCTGGTTCATAAACTGTATAAGAATTGATTATAGAACAACTAGAATTATCAGTTATAGTTACCGTATAAGTTCCTGCTGATAAAGTATTAAGAATTGGAGTCGTTGCTAAATTACTCCAACTATAGGAGTAACCGGGATTTCCTCCCGAAACAGCTAATGAAATACTCCCATTGCTTTGTCCATTACATAGCACGCTATCAATCGTTGCAACTGCTAAAATTTCAGTTGCTTCATCGACGATTACAGTTATTGATTCTTGACAATTATTAGCATCTGTAACAGTCAAAGTATAAGTCCCTGCAACTAAGGAATTTAAAATAGTTGAACTCGCTCCATTTGACCATAAGTAAGAATAGTTTGGCGTTCCACCAGAAGCAGTAATTGAAATATTTCCATTGTTACCTCCATAACAAGTTACATCAGAATGAGTTTCTGCAATAGTCAAATCATTAGGTTCACCAACTATATAGGATATCACTTCAGTAGGGCAATTATAAAAATCTGTAATTGAAACGGTATAAGTACCTGCAGTTAGTCCAGAAATATCTTCTACTGTTGCTCCAGTATTCCATACAAAAGAATATGGAGCTGTTCCCCCAGTTACTGTTTGAGCAATCGCTCCATCATTTCCTCCAAAACATTTCACCTCAGAAATTACAGCACTTGCAGCAATAGTATCTGGTTCTATTATCGTATATGTTTCTGATAATTGACAAGTATTTTCATCTATAACAGTTACGGTATAATCTCCCGCAGCCAATGACGAAACATCTTGCGTAGTTGCTCCAGTACTCCAGGCATAAGTATAATTACTAGTTCCTCCAGTAACTACTAATTCAATTTCTCCATTACTTAAACCATTACAGTTTACATTTGAAATCGTACTATTAATTAAAAGAACATCAGGCTCTGTTAGAGTAAAAGTCATTGAAGTATCACAACTATTTCCATCTGCTAAAGTAACCGTATATATCCCTGGAGCTAAATTAAAAATACTATCCACATCCCCACCTCCATTACTCCATGCATAAGTATATGTTCCTTCCCCTCCTGATGCAGCCACTTTTATTTTTCCATCAGAAGCACCGTTACAGGAAACGCCAAATCCATTAAAATCTTCACTTGATAAATATGCTGTATCAAGTCCCAAAAGTGGTGGTTCTGTAAAAGTGTAAACTGCTGTCGCAGTACAATTATTCTCATCTGACACAGTTACGGTATAACTGCCTGGACTTAAATTTTGAATACCATTTACTCCTGTTGTTCCTGTGCTCCATGCATAAGAGTAATTTCCATTTCCGCCAAAACCTGCAACAAATACTTCTCCGTCGGAGGCTCCATTACACGAAACTCCATATCCATTATAATCATCACTAGAAATATCTGCTACATTTATTCCTAAAGAACTAGGTTCATTTAGTGTGGTAGTTGCTGTTGCCGTACAACCATTTGCATCAGTAACCGTAACTTCATAAGTACCAATTGAAAGATTTAAAGTGTCATCGCTAGTCGCCGTTCCAACACTCCAGGCAAATGAATATGGAGTTGTTCCTCCAGAAGGAGTTGTATAAATTGCTCCATCATTTCCTCCATTACAACTGATTTCAAATCCATTATAATTCGAGGTACTATCTAAGGTCAAAATTAACTCCGCAGGTGTTCCTACTATTATTTCTAAACTATCTTTACAACTATTCGCATCAGATACGGTTACCGAATAAGTGCCTGCTGATAAATTTTCAATACTATCAATAGTACTTCCCGTACTCCACAAATAGGTATAACCAGGTATACCACCTGATGCGATTACTTTTATTTTTCCATCTGAAATATTAAAACAAGATTGATCTTGAATTATAGTATCCAGCAATATAGCTGGTGGATCAGTTAATGTAATTGTAGATGAGTTGGAACATCCTCCTGCTCCAATAACTGTGATGGTATAATCGCCTGCTATTAAACTTGAACGATCAGGAGAGTTGGAGGCCAAATAAACCATTGTTTCTGTATCTAATGCTACATCATAATTAGATACATTATCCATTAACCCCTCATAAAATTCCACAGCTGGATCATTTCCTCCAAAAACTAACCCTATCACTTGAAAAGCAGTATAATCTTCTCTGACGAAAGGATGAAAAGTATGATTTCCTCCAATCCCACCATAAGCATCATTTGCGGCATCAAAAGTAATTGTACCTAGTCCTGTAACTGCTCTGGCTTCCTCCACTCCATCTATATATAATATTAGATTATTTCCATCATATACTAATCCGATGTGGTGCCAATTTCCATCAGATGGAAAAGGTGCACTTATCGGAAATCGATTATTGGTATTTTCTGTAACGATAGCTTGTACATCTCCATTTCTTAATCGAAGTCCTATTCCTGCTACACTATTCCCTTCCTCATAAAGAGCCATATTATCAACTAAATTATCAGGCTTGATCCACATTGATATTGATCGTTGGGTAATATCTTGATCCATAAATTGCGTCAATATAGAATATTGAATTTTCGTTGCACCATCAAATTCAAAAGATTCGCCTCCTTCCAAAGCATCATTATTGTAAGCTGGGTTACCAGTTACCACTTGTTCATTATTTCCATTTCCTGACACATCGTTCATCGTAGATTCAAATGTCCATTGCCCCGCAGGAGGAATATCATTCCAAAAGAAAGAATAGTTTGAAGTATTTGAAACTGTTATATCTATTGCTCCATCATTAGAACCAATACAACTAGGCTCAGTAATACTACTTGTTATGGTTGGAGCACAATCATCTATATCCAAGCAATCTATCAAACCATCTCCATCGTTATCTACTCCATCATTACAAATTTCAGGGCCATAAATAATAGTCAAATTGGAACCTACACTCGCTATGGGAACACTATTAGCATCTACATCTAATGCTCCATCTACTTCCGCAGTAAGAGTCGTAAGACTTATAGTATCAATAGCTAAAAATGTAATTTCAAAAGAATCTGAAGCTCCCAAAATTAATCCTCCCAAATCATTTAATGTTAGTGTATCTCCATTTAGAGAACTAACAGTTACATTTTGTTTTAGTGTTAATTCTAAATAGGAGATTTTTGAAGCTGTTCCCTCGTTAGATTTTATTTTTATTTCCTGATCTGTATTTCCTGAGTTTAATAAAATAAGACCATAATTTGTAGAAGAATTATCAATCCAGTTTTGGATAGTATTTATAGGTAAAGTGGTTGAATACCAATCTTTGGTATTGGTAGGGATACTCCCCAAAAGAGTGGGATCATAGTCTCCTCCTTCATTTGTCCAATCTATTGGTTGAGTCGCTTCTATCCAATTAGATTCATCATCATCTCCATCTTCATTTCCTTCATCCCAAAATCGAGTTACTTCATAAACGTCTATCGTATTTCCATTTCCATGTCCAGCTTCTATATAAGTATGCAAACTAGCATTACTAACTTCGTAACCTGAATAACTTGACAAATCAAAATGCATTAATCCTCGTTTATCATCACCTCCTTTTACTTTTATTTTTAATTCAGTATCTACTCCATAATTTCGGCCATCATTTTTTTCTTCTAACCAATTATCTTTTGAAGGTTGAGTTGAAACAATAGTAGAACTAGTACTACCAGTAACATTGATGAACTGTAAATTTGCAGATGGGAAAATTTCCGAAAAAGGAATGGAAGCTAAATCCACTAATCCTGTATTTGAATAAACAATTTTATACCGAACAGTATCTCCAACATATGCAGTATCAATGGAAGGAGTTATCAATGTATTTGTAATAGAAACTTGTCCCGCAGCAGCTAAAATGGTGACACTTGCATTATCAGAATTTGAGGAAGTTCCTCCAAGAACATCTAGCGCATTTTCTCCAAAAGCTTCATTAATACAAATACAAGCATCTGTTGCTAAAAAAGATATTTCAATCGTATCAGATGTCCCAGCTGCCAAGCCAGGAATATTATTCCATACTACTGAATTTGAATTTATAGCATCTGGTGTTTTCCCTAATTGCAAATCCAAGTAAGGAATTTTATTAGCTGCAGCTTCCCTTGATCTAAACTCCATCCAATCATCTGTATTGCCTGAACTCAATACGGCAAAACCATGATTCTGACTAGGAGAATCAATCCATTTTTGAATAGTATCTATTGTCAAACCTGTAGACAGATAATTATTATTAGTTGGAGTAGCGATACTCCCTAATTGAGTTGAAGTAAAATCTCCTCCTGGAGTATTCCAGCTAGTCGTCGAAGTTGCTTCTGTCCAGTTAGATATTCCTATATCATCAACATGAGGTCCTTCTTCCCAAGGAGATGTCATCCCATAAACATCAAGATTATTTCCATTCCCGCCTCCATCTTCTAAATAGATGTTTAATTCAGCCACTTGAGCAGTCAGTCCACTATAAGAAGAAAGGTCAAAATCGATATATGTTATCGCATTATCACCTGTTTTTACACGAGAATATAATAATTCATTAGTACCTAAATTATACGCTGGCCATTTATCTTCTGAGTGATTATCTTTATTAACCAGAACTCTATGATTAGTTGCTAAACCTCTAAAATTTAAATATTGAAGATTAGCGGAAGGAAAACTATCAATTAAATCAAAACTCGCGATATCATCAGCTCCTGTATTTGAATAAATAATTTGAAAAGTTACCGTATCACCAACCGCAGCTGTTCCGCTAGCAGGTGAAATCAAAGTTTTTGAAACAGAGATTTGCCCTGCCGCATCTGAAGTAAATTCTGTAGAAAAAGATTTTGAAATATTATTTTTTGTAAAAAAAATACTTGCACCAACGGTAGAAAATAGCAATAATACAGACGCTATGGTAGGAATCACCCCCATATCAAAAACCAGTTTCCTACTCCCCTTTTTAGGTTTTCCGAAAACTAATTGATCTGTTTTATATAAATTTTTAACCTTGTTAAAAAACTTCATACCTAAGCTACGCTTCAAACCAATAAATTCACAACTCGTTCATAATCAACTATTTATAAATAAATAATTGACTTAACGAGAGTGATCATTGAGTAGAAAAATAAGTTGGTGTAAAGTTTTGGAAAGAAAAAAAATAAGATTTAGATCTGAAAAATATGATCTAAAAGTATATTTCAAATATACATTTTCTCTAATCTTTATATAAGAAGACAATAATTATACCACGGAAGAGAAGTTAAAGGAGATAATAAAATCTGGTATATTGTTACGTTTTTCTAACAGACATATTAAACTCATATAAACTTTTCCAACTAGAAGTTGGTTATATTTGTATTTAAAAAAAACTGGAAAAAAGAGACATGAAAAGACAAGCAGAAGCTGTGCTTCCTACTGATTGGGGAAATTTCAATATGATTGCTTTCGCAGATGATGAAAGCGATAAAATGCCTCACCTAGCAATGGTTCACGAAAACTTTGATAACGCTAAATCTGTACTTTTAAGAATTCATTCAGAGTGTATGACTGGTGATCTTTTTCACTCTCATCGTTGTGAATGTGGTGAACAATTAGACGCTGCAATGAAGCTCGCCGCTGAACAAGGTGGCATCATTATTTACCTTCGACAAGAGGGTCGAGGCATTGGACTAATCAATAAACTTAAAGCTTATAAAATTCAGGATACAGGAGTCAATACTGCTGATGCCAATACTCATTTAGGTTTAGAAATCGATGCTCGAAAATATGACATCGCTATTGAAATCATGAAAGACTTGGGTATTAAAAAAGTCAAACTTTTAACTAATAATCCTGATAAAATTGAAGCGATCGAACATTCGGATATAGAAGTTGAAAAACGAATTCCTCTCATCATTCCTCCCAAAAAAGAAAATCATGGTTATTTGAAAACCAAACAAGATTTAATGGGGCATCTATTTAAAATCTAACAAAAAAATAAAGGCTACAATTTCAAAATTGTAGCCTTTATTTTTGTTAGATTTTATTTCTATTTTTTATTCAAAAATTTATCTCATCAAATCCGTGATGATTGGTTTCATTATTTTATATGCGCCCATCTCTTCTTCATTCTCAGCAATAATTACTTTTTGCACCATTCCCTTTTTATCTAAAATAAAAATTCGAGAAGTTCCTAAATCTCCACCATATCCAATTTCTCCAAGAGGCTTTGAATTTGGAATTACAGGATATTCGATTTTATTATTTTTCAAAAAAGAAACTAAATCAGATTTGTCTTCTTCGGCAAAAGAAATAATTGCCACTTCCTGTGAAGAAAATTCTCGCTTTACTCGATTTAAACTTTTGATTTGTTGTCGAGACGTTTCGTCACCAGTTGCCCAAAATGCAATGACTACTACTTTGCCCTTGTACTCTGGCAAAAAATGGGTATTCCCATTCATATCAAATGCTTGAAATGGCATTGATTGTATTCCTTCAAATTGGGATTGTGCTTTGTTAGCATTGGAAGAACTGGCGAATCCTGGTGAGTTATTTTGAGCGATTAAGTTACTCATTATTAATAAAACTAAACTTGTAGTTAAGAGTAATGATTTCATGGATAGTTATTTTTAGTTAAAATTATTTGGATCAATCTTTTACTAAAAACAATGATTACGCCAAAAACACATCTTACCTACTGACAATCAACAAGTTATAAATAATCACAATATGAAAATATAGTCTTAAAATGTAATTAAATCTGCCTGAGGAGATTCTAAATATTCCGCTAGTTGCCATAAGTTTTCAAACCTTCCATCTACTGGAATTTGTCTAGTTCGTTCTGTTTCTTCTTCTTTCCCTTCGATAAAAACAGTTTTAGTTCCCAGTTGCCAACCAAACTCCATGTCTGAAAAGGAGTCTCCTACCATGATGGATTCTTGGAAATTTATTTTTGGAAAATCTCTTTTTGCTTGCCATCCCATTCCAGGATTCGGCTTTCGAGATGGTGAATTTTCAGCTTTCAAATTTGGAGAATAATAAACTTTATGAATAAATCCACCAGCCGTTTCTATTTCCTTTTTCATATTAGAATGAATCAAGTCAAGTTCGTCGGTAGTCAATTCACCTTTTCCAATACATTGTTGATTGGTCACCACCACGATGGTGTCAAAATATTTTCCAAAAATATTAATCGCTTCCAATGCTCGATGGGTAAATTCAAAATCTTCCCAACGCTTGACGTAAGTGCCAACGAGTCTGCGATTGATTACTCCATCTCGATCTAAAAAAAGTGTCCAGCCTGTTTCCGTAAGACGACTCTCCGAGTCGTCCCTCCCTAAATTCTCCATTATAATTACTTATTTAATTTTCCAAAAAATCAAAAAATATTTGACAAATAACAATATTCATTTTCCTACTAAAAATTACTTATTTTTTCATTCCAAAAAAACATACAATGAGAAAACTAAACACCTACACACCTCAAAAACTCCGTCGAATTCGCAAACTTCCGCATTGGCAAAGAACTGATGCCGCTTACTTTATCACCTTCAGACTGAACGGCTCCTTACCAAAAGAAGTCATCGAGACCTTAAAAGACAAGCGTTATTATCAAAAAACTAAATTATTAAACCTAGGATTTTCAGAGCTCGAAATTGCCATAAAGTTGAGACAATTATACGAAGTCTATTTTGGAAAATTTGATAATCTTTTAGATCATTCTACAACTGGTCCTCATCATCTAAAAAATGATTCTATTGCAAAAATCATTGCTGATGCCATCATGTATTTCAATAATGAACGATACGTTGTAATTAATTTTTGCATTATGTCCAATCATGTTCATCTGATTTTTTGCCATTTGCAAGATGAATTAGAAAATATATTAGAATCTATTAAGAAATTTTCAGCTCGCAAAAGTAATCAAGTATTAGGTTTAACTGGAACTCAATTTTGGCATCACTACAGCTACGATCATATTATTCGAGGAGAAGCAGAAATGAAATTCTACATTCAATATAATTTATTAAATCCTGTAAAAGCAAAATTGATTCAAGATTGGCGAAATTGGAAGTGGAGTTACATCCATGAAGATTTCAAAAAATACGCTCCATAAATTCCGTAAGACGACTCTCCGAGTCGTTAAGATTATGGTTAACGACTCGGAGAGTCGTCTTACGGAAGGTGATGGAATACTTTTACTTTTTCATCAAAACTCCTGCTGTTCCAAATTCTTTTTCTACCACATATTTATCTTTCATCAAATCCACTTGATCCCTCCGAACATAAATAAAATCAAACGCATCGTTTTTTTCAAAATCCTCTTCATCTAAACGCACTACTTCCCCTATTTCCTCCATCGAAAAATACTCTTTATAAAACTCACTCGCCGGCCCATATATCCAAAAAACACCCAAACCTATTTTCTGATTCTCTTCTAAATTCTCCTTCAGATATTGAATCATATCTTTCGTATAAGCATCATAATCCCATTCCACTGTTTCATTCAAATCAAACGTTCGATAAAAATGATTAAATGAAAAAACAGTAATCAAAAGTGCAAAACCAACAGTCCAATTTTTACTTTTTTCTCGAAATAAAAATGCTAAAAATAGATATACACTCAATCCGAAAAATGGCAACAACATCGTCGATTTTCGTCCCATCAAATATTTAACATCCAACAAATGATATTGAACTACCATTGCCATCATCATCAAAACCATCAATCCAACTCCAGTAAAATGAATTTTTGAAAAAGAATTATTTCCCTTCTTGAAAAAATAGAAGATACCAACAACTGTAGAAAACCCCAATAAAACCAAGGATAACAATATAAATACATTTGTCGTAAATGGATTAAAATACCCTTGACTCATCACACTCGCTCTAACCATTTCAACAAAACTTTCCATCAAACTTTCTGCTCCATAAACGAATTCTCCCTTCGATTGCAAAAATTGAATTGGGTTTTTTATTAAAAAAAATAAAGCAAGAGAAGACAAAATAGGAAGTCCAATTGATTTCAAAGAACTATTCCCTTGCTGTTCATTTTTTACAAAGAGTTGTTTTTCCAAACTAAAAAAAATAAAAACAGCAGTAGCGCTTGCCCAATAATTAAGGAAAATAAAATTACTTAAAACCGCTAAAAAGGCACCAATATAACAATACATTCCCAAACTCAGCTTTCCACTTTCTACCCACCGAAATAAAAAATAAATACTCATCATCATCCAACCTACTCCCAATCCATATCCTCTTGCCAAGGAAAAAAACTCCAATAAAAATGGATTCAAATTCAACAGACAAAAACCTGCTATTCCGATCCATAAATTATTCGAATATCTCCGAACTAACAAAATAGAAAACATCAAATAAATAAAATGTCCAAACAAATTTGGCAAGCGCAGAGTCCATTCTGAAACGCCAAATACACCTGTCGATATTTGCATTAAAAAAGTATTCAACAAATGATTATTTGCATCAACCCAACAAGATTCTGAAAAAAAACAAGCCCAAATAGAATTGGGAACATGGCTAAAGTAAGTACTCGCTTCATCGCAAGTCAAACTGAGCAAAGTTGCTCGAGAAGAAGTATAAATGATTAAAGCTAAGGCTAAAATAAAAAATATCAAATCATGAAAACGAGATTTTTTTGAAGTAAAATTATTTGTAATCATATTGTTACAATGGCTAAGACTCCATCTCTTTTTCAATTAATTCACAAAAAATATGACCCATCAAAATATGTGCTTCTTGAATTCGTGGAGTATCAGTTGAAGGGGCATTCAATAAATGGTCTGCATATTTTTTCATTTCTCCACCTGTCTGACCAGACATCGCAATGTTTATCATTTCTAATTTCTGAGCGGCATCCATTGCTAAAATAATATTTCTGGAATTACCTGAAGTCGAAAGAGAGATTAAAACATCTCCTTTTCTTCCTTTCGATTTTACGATCCTTCGGTAAACTTCTTCAAAAGAATAATCATTGGCAACAGCCGTGAGGTAAGATGTATTGACGTGAAGTGCTTCTGCAAAATAAGGTTCTCGATCCAAATAAAATCGACCAGAAAGTTCAGCGGCTAAATGTTGCGCATCAGAAGCACTCCCTCCATTTCCACAAAAAAGAATTTTATTGCCTTGTTTCAAAGCATGAATACAAATATCAGAAACCTTTTGAAGCGTTTCCAATAATTCTTGATTTTCGAGCAAATCTTGTTTGACTTTGATGCTATCAGAAATGCTATCTTTAATTCTTGAATTCATAACTCAAAAGTAATTCAAAATGAGATAAATCTAGATTATTTTAGAAACTGTTTTTATTTGTCCAACGACATGAGTGCTTCAATCATCGCTTCCCATGAAAACATTTTTTTATCAATTTTCACTTGCTCCACAAATTCCTCGCTTCTTTTATTTTTATAAAAATCAACAATGGCATCTGCAATAGATTTTGGATTTACGTCTACCACGTAACCAGCTTTATCATGCTGAACGATCTCTGGCAGACCACCAACTTTTGTAACTAACATTGGTTTTTCAAAAAAATATCCAAGACTGGAAACACCGCTTTGGGTAGCGGTTTTGTAAGGTTGAGTAATTAAATCTGCTGCGCAAAAATAATATTTCACTTCTTCATTTGAAATAAAACTGGTTGACATTATCAACTGATTATCAATACCTAATGAAGAAATTTGCGTTTTATATTTTTCTTCATTCGAATAATACTCACCGGCCACTATTAACTTTATTTTCAAATTTTGAACACGTTCATCGGCCATTGCTTCGAGCAATAAATCCAATCCTTTATAGTCTCGAATAAAACCAAAAAACAATAAGTATCGAAAGTCTTTTGACAATTTAAGATGTGTTAAAGCTGACTCGTAACTGACTGCTTTTCCAAAATTATCAGACAAAGGATGCTCTGCCAAGGCAATCGGTTTTTGCTGTGTGAATGTGCGAAGTTGCGCCTCTACCGATTTTGACATGACTAAGAAAGCATCACAAGCACCAACAAAATATTTAGCAAAAAGATAATCACCAGGTCGTTTTTCATGAGGAATGATATTGTCGACGAAACCGATAATTCTCGTTTTCTTATTCCTTTTGATGATTCGAAGAATGGTTCCAAAACAAGGCCCCATAAATGGCAACCAAAATCGCCCGATGACAATATCAGGTTTCAGCTGTTGAATTTCACGACCGATTTTCATCCAATTAAATGGATTGATAGAATTGACTTTTACTTGAATATTAAGTTGAGTAGGTGGAGGATCTTCAGAGTATTGAGTTTTCCCTGGAAATAAAAAATTGGGATATTGCAAACTAAAAGAATAGATCATTACCTCGTGTCCATCCTTTTGCAAGACTTCTGCCAAGCGTTCATTAAAAACCGCAATTCCTCCTCGAAGTGGATGCGCTGGACCAATGATGATTATCTTTTTTTTATCACTCATTTATTTTAATTGATCAGTTGATTTAGAATCAACTTTCTAGGAACTCACTTTTTCGTTTTCTTCAACACCAATTTTTGTTTCTATCAAATAGGCATTTCGCAAAGGAGCATTTCGAGAAACTAACTCTGCCAAAAATCCAGTACAAAATAAAAGTGTTCCCATAATCATCGCCGACAATCCAATATAAAACCATGAAATATCTGCAATGTTTTTAGCGGGAATGTCATAGATCAAATTCCAAACTTTCCTCGCTCCTAAATAAAAAAATAATCCAAATCCGAGTGTAAACATTATTGTCCCCATACTTCCAAAAAAATGCATCGGACGTTTTCCAAACTTCCCCACAAACACAATCGACAATAAATCCAATGGGCCACGAATAAATCTTTCTAAGCCTCCAAACTTGGTTACACCAAATTTTCGAGCTTGATGTGCGACCACTTTTTCACCTATATTTTTAAAGCCTGCCCACTTTGCCATCACAGGAATATAGCGATGCATTTCCCCATAAACTTCAACTGTTTTGACTACCTCCTTTCGGTAAGCCTTTAGTCCACAATTCATATCGTGCAACTTCACACCAGTCATCATTCGAGTGACTCCATTATATAATTTGGTAGGAATAGTTTTGGAAAGTGGATCGTGACGTTTCTTTTTCCAACCTGAAACTAAATCAAATTTATCTTCTTTGATCATTCGAAAAAGCTCAGGACTTTCGTCTGGACCATCTTGCAAGTCTGCATCCATCGTGATCACTACATCTCCTTGCACCGCTTGAAAGCCAGTATGCAAGGCTGCAGATTTTCCATAATTTCTTCGAAATTTTATGCCTTTGACATTTGGATTGAGTTCGGAAAGACCTTGGACAACTTTCCAAGAATTGTCAGTACTCCCATCATCGACCATCATAATTTCATAGCTGAAATTATTTTCTTGCATCACTTTTCGAATCCATGCTTCGAGTTCAGTCAAGGATTCATCTTCGTTAAATAATGGTACGACAACCGATATATCCATTTTAATTGTTTTTGTTTTTTACTTTAAAATCGTAATAAATATAACGAATGGAATAGGTTTCTTGTTTCAACCTCCAACTCCTAAACGGGAGTTTTGGATTTCCTTTCAAAATATTTTATCCTTTCATTCTTTTACATTTTCATCATAGAGGAGTAAGAATATTTATTTGTAAAAAAACAATTCCACATCATCAAAATCTTAGCAAAAAATTAAATCAATGAAAGTCATTATTCAATTAAGAGGAAACCCAAAACTCCCCTTTAGGGGTCGGGGGGTTAAGTTCTCCTCACCACCAACGCCATCAAAAATGACAAAATAAAACCTCCAATCGCCCCCATAATATACTTCGTAAAACTAGCTCCCAAGGTTGGAGTATAATCAGCTAAAACATTTTTCCTAACCTCTGATATCTTGTCGGTGTTTTTATAATAATCCAACATTTCTTGATGAGTCAACTCTTGGTGAATTTGCAATAATTCTGCATCAAAAACATTCATAATCCAATAAAAAAATAACGCGTAATAGGCATTCGTAATTAAGAAAACAATGAATGGAGTCGAAACCAAACTTCTTAACGTAGATTCTTTTTCTTCGACTTTTGCATTTTCCAAAACACTTCCAATGGAGTTATTGGAACTACCTTCCAATCGATGAACTTTCATGGTTGCCCAAAACATTCCGGCCAAATACAAGATCATCGTTGACCAAATCACTTCTGGACTTCGCATGATTGCTTTATCATAAAAGTAAAATGCGAATAGATAAAGTATCACTACAAATCCTGTGTAAATTCCGTACTTGATTGCTATTTTATTCAAAGTCTTTTTTTTTTGTTCTAAGACAAATTATTTTTTATAACATTATACTTGCGGACGATCTCTTTTTATAAAAACCCCTAAAACGGTCCCAATCAAAACGATGGTTATCAAACTACTCAAAAGAATATAAAAAGAATTTGCCTCCAATACATTTTCACCTGACATAGCTTCTTTTGCAATAAAATTTCTAAAAATGAAATTCCACGTTCCTGCCAAAACTCCGTAAAACAATCCCATCCAAAAAGCTAAAACTATGGCTCTTTTATGGGATATAAATCCGTACAACTCTTTGTCTCGATGTGTCTTCAACATAACCATTACTACCGCAATTGAAATGGCAAAGGTCAACGTATAAATTAAATAAATTACTCCTTCAGCTGAGGAATCTGAATTCCCCCAACCCATAAAATATTTGCTCAATTCTAAAATAATAGTTACAGAAAGTAATAGTAGTGCAAATCGAAATGCAGTTCGAAAAGGTGATGGTAATTTTATTTCAGCATTTGATTTCGTCATAATTGATCGTAGCGGGACTATCCGAGTCTCGTGGAATCTAATGTAATTAATTATACGGGACTCGGATAGTCCCGCTACTTTAAACAAACAATTGTGATTTTCCATTATTCACTACGCCAAGCACTTTCCCTTTCAATTCCATTCCAATGACTGGTGAATTTTTTGATTTAGATAAAATATCTTTTTTTGAAAAAGTCCATTCATGATCAGGATGAAAAATGGTTAAATTTGCTTCCGCTCCTTCCTCTATTTTTGGTAAATCAATATTCAATAATTGCCGAGGGCGGATCGCCACTTTTTCTAAAAAATCTTCCACACCAATCACTTTCGCTAAATGCGTATTGTAAAGTGAATAAGTTGTTTGTAAACCTAATGCGCCGAAATCTGCATTAAAAAATTCTAGATTTTTTCCTTCCTCTTCGACTGGTCTGTGATTGGAAGTGATGATATCTATCGTTCCGTTTTTCAATCCTTTTTGCAATGCTTTTATATCGCTGGCTTCTCGCAAAGGTGGGATCACTTTAAATTGTGTATCAAAGTCCGTTAATTTTTCATCAGAAAAAATCAAATTTAAAATAGACGCAGAAGAAGTAATTTTTAATTTTTTTTGCTTGGCAGCTGCTACCAATTTTTCTGAAGTTTCACTCGAAATATTTGACAAATGTAATTTTGAATCGGTGTACTCTACCAAATAAATATCTCGCTGCACCATTAATTCTTCCGCCAATCGAGGAATTCCTTTCATCCCAAGTGAAGTACTATTTTTTCCTTCATGCATCTGTCCATTTCCAGCAATGTCAGAATTATGTGGATGATTCATCACCGTCCCGTCAAATGCTTTGACATATTGCAAAGCTCGCATCATCAAACCACTATTTTGAATCGCTTTTTTTCCATCAGAAAATGCGACTGCACCTGCGTGATGCATATCATACATTTCAGTAATATCTACCCCTTCACAATTTTTAGAAACTGCTCCGATTGGAAATAAATCAACTATATTATTCTTTGCCGTATTTTTCAAATACAACACTTCTGACTTTGAATGAATCGAAGGAGAAGTATTTGGCCAACATGCAATTCCAGTATATCCACCTGCTGCTGCTGCTGCTGAAACAGTTCGCAAATCTTCCCGATGTTCATAACCTGGATCTCCAGTTTGAACACCAACATCTAACCAACCGATGGAAACCATTGCCCCCGTGCCATCCAGCACTTTTACTTTTGGAATATCGATTTTGGCTTTGATACTTTCAATCTTTCCATTACGAATATGAATGTCTCGTTTTTTTCCATGATGCTTGGAGCGAGAGTCAAGAATAGTTACATTTTTTATTAATAGCATTTTTACTACTTTAAAATTCGTGCAAAAATACCACCTGAGTTTTATTTATTAGAATGTAAGGGAGTTTTATTATTTATTTTTTTCAAGTAATTGCAATTTATAAGTCCAGTCAAAAGCATATTTAATTTCTTTTTTTGAAAAAAGAAATTTTGCACCTAACTTGTTGAAAAAATTAAAAATATGGACTGTCCTCGTTGCAAAACTCGTTTAGAAAATAAGACTATCGTTGAACGAAATGACAAGATTGAACTTGAATCTTGTCCAACCTGCGAAGGACTTTGGTTTGATAAAGGTGAATTGAATCTTTTGGAAAACATTTCAGAACCCGTCTTATTCGAATGGCGAATGCTTTGCTCGGAATACGAGCAATTGACACCACTCAATTGCCCATCTTGCGGTGATCATCCAATGATGAAAAAAGCAGAACATCCTCGTGATGCCAATGTTATCATCGATTACTGCGAACATTGCGAAGGAACTTGGTTGGACGGTGGTGAATTGGAAGCAATTCAAAAAGAAAGTTGGCCGATTGCTATTTTTAATTTGTTGAAAAAATTATCGTAACACCGTAAGACGACTCTCTGACTCGTTAGCACCTAATATGGTTAACTCTCATTTTGTAACGACTCGGAGAGTCGTTTTACGGTAATTTGTAAATCACGAAATTAGGATTCTCTCCCACTCTTTCCAAAGGTAAATCGACCTCTTTAAAAGTCAATAAATATTGAATTCCTTTTTGAGAAAAACGACGTAGATCTTCCATCGCTAATTTTTTAAAATTCTGATTTCCTACCATCACATTATCTTGTCCAGATTGTCTAGTTTCGATATTTACATTATAAATTTCTTGGATTTTTTTGTACCAAATTGGAATGATAGACTTTCGATGAATTACCGCTTTGTAATCAATATAGGTACTTCTTTCGCTATAGTTTTTAAAATGAGTATGATTCATTGGAATGATAAATAGCGCATCTTTTGGAGTAGTTGCTTTCGCAATTTCTGCGATTTCTATCTCCGCATTTTTTTTATTGAGAAAAAAGAAATCGTAAGGTTTATTTTTAAAAATAGAGATTGGATTTAAAATTATCGCTATCGAGATAACTCCCATAATTCGTAATCCCCAAGTACAATTTTTTTGGAAAAATTCTTTTTGTAAAACGGGTATCTTATTTTCCAAAAAAGAAAACAATGCAATTACGGAAAGTGATTTTAACCAAATTGTCGTCTTAAACCATTGCGAAGAAACTATTGTGGAATTCTCCAAAAACTCTACTCCAATCGTGTAAATCAACATTCCTAAAAGAGTCAAAACGAACATCCAAAAAACGGTTTTATTTTTTTTAAAATAAAAAAACAAACTCCATGCAAACAATGGTAAAAGTACTACAGCTGCTTTTTTGGAAAAATAAGTAGGGATAAAATGATGCGGTAATCGAAACTCTAAAAAATCAAAAAATAATCGATTATCAATCCCTCCTTCCGCAAAATCTCGTTGCAACCAAAACACCCAAACACCTCCTGTCAAAACATAAAACAGAACTGGTAAAAACGTTTTCCATTCTATTTCTCCACTAAAAACAACAATCAACATACGTGCACCTGTCATCATTAAAAATAATTGCAACCCAACCAACGGTTGAATAAAAGTAGCAATTGATAACAATATATACACGTTCCAATTATTTATTTTAAAACCATCTTTTTTCAGAAAGAAATAGATCGCCCAAATACCGAAAGCTTTGGCTACCGTACTTGAAGTAATAAGTGGAATATACATTTCATTCCCTCCTAAATTCCAATTCATCAAAGGAATAAATGGAATCAAAATCGCCAACCAAATTAATCCACGTGAACGTATAAATATTTGCGCTACTCGAAATAAACCTTCCAACAAAAACAATCCACAAATCAAATGAAGTACCAATGCTGCCTGTGGCATCCATTTTCCAAACAAAGAAAAGAAGTAGGCAAGGATGTATCTTTCATTGATACTTTGAGCAGAAATATGTTGAATGAAAAAATCTTTTGAATATAAAGTACTGTCAGTCAACCACTTAGCATAAGGCAATAATTCAATCATATCACCATGACCATAAATATATCCATTCCATGAAAGTAAAAAAAGGTAGGCTGCCAAAAGGGAAAGGAGGTGCTCCAACCGTGGCGCGGTTAAAACCGTGTCTCGGGTATTTGAAAGGAAATTTTCCATTTTGTTTTGATAAAAAATCTATTGTGATTTTTTAGATATAAGATTGTAGTTCTGAATATCCGAGCCACGGTTTTAGAACCGTGGCTCGAAGCGTGATTATACCTTCCAAAACCGAAGTAATAATGCTTCGATTATTAAGAATATTAAAGCAGCAATAATGAACCATCGCCACATAATAATTCCTCGACTTCGTTCTCCAATTAATTGAGTAATATCAACCGCAGTTGTCCCTTCGATAATTTGAATTCTACCGCCTGCAATCTCTGCCAAATCTGTTGAATTAAAATAATCTAAGTTTGATTCTTTTCGATCAAAATTAAAAGCAAATTCATCTAATTTTTCCGTAGGATTCAAATATAAATTATAAAACCCTGCCTGGGAAATTTGATTGTTAATTCCTAAAACTACCTTACTTCCTATCGCTCTTTGCACCGGAATAAACTCTTCCGCTTTTCCTTTTAATTTATATTTCATTTCGCCTGTCCCCGTAAATGCATTGTTAGATTCGATCACCTCATCCTTACCAATTGTATATGCGATACGGTTATCTTTAGCTGTTGAGATCGCCATTTTGTATAACATTGGAACAAATATTTCAGCATTTCTCACCAAGTTACTTTGGTCTTCATCAAGTGGAGCAGCACACAAATAAAGGTTACCTTGATCCTTTCGATACTTACTCAAAAATGCACTTCCATCTCGGTAACTTAATAATCGTTCTTCACCTCTTCCTCCGAAATTTGTCATTTTATAATTCACCTTAGTTACTGGTAATTTGAGATTGGCGCTTCTATTTTCGAAGACATCCTTAAAAATAAATTCTTCTGTATTCACATCTGAAACGTTCCGTTCAGTTCTTTCCAATGACACTAATTCGTTCGCTGGAAATTCGTTCAAAAATGTTTTGTACGAACTGATATTTGAATTTGCTCCTGGGAAAACTAACAAATTTCCACCATTGCTCACATACTGTTTTAGCTCCGAAGCAAGACCCGATGAAACGTTAACCAAACCATTCATCACGATCAATTGATACGTAGGAAATTTGGCATAATCCAAACTTCGACTTTGTTGGTTCGTCACTTTAAAATAACTAATCCCCTTGAAGGCTGCATCCAAATATTTATTGCCAGTAGTTTCATTTATCACAAGAGTATTAATCTCCTCTGCGACCTTAAAACTAAAGTAATAAGTATCATCAAATTGAACTGGATAATCTGTAATCGTTAACTCCGCTTCATGCCAGCCAGTTCTTAAAATCGTAATATTAATGGTATCTGTTTTTGATGCTCTGGGGGGAATCGAAAGTGTTCCAACAGGTTTAGTTTGACCTTCATGACGAAGCGACAATCGAACATTCTCAGCCACTTGATCGCTATGATTTCTCACTTTAATCACCAGCGTATTCGTTTGGTTCAACATCTGAACTGGCGAATCAAAATAAGCTGTATCAATGCTAATATTTTTTTCTTGCACAGATTGCAATGGAATCAAATTCATTTCCATTGTTGTGTCGCTGAAGTTTTGAAAATCTGTAATATTTTTTTGAAAATCAGAAATAACGTAGGCTGTTTTATTTTCTATTTTCCCTGTATTGAGTGCTTGCAATTGTCTGGTTAAGGTTTTAGAAATTTCTTTTACCGAAGGAGTCGTTTTGACTTCATCAATCAAAGCTAACGCATCCTCTTTACTCACTAATCGTTGATGCCTTCCTTCAAAATCATTCGTCAATATTTGAAACCGGTCTTCCACCGAATAGGCATTGACCACTTCACGAGCCCGTTGTTTTGCTTTTTCAATCAAAGGCACGTCTTCACTTAACGCATTCATACTGAATGAATTATCAATAAAGACACTAACCGATTTATCTCCTTTTTGAACTTCAGTATCTTGCGGAATGAAGGGTTGAGCAAATGCAAAAACTAACATCGCTATCGCAAATAAGCGACTCAATAACACCAAAAGGTTTCGTACTTTTCGTCGAGCACTTGTTTCCTCTTTGACTTCTTTTAGGAATTTTACATTAGTAAAATAAACTTTTTTGAATCTTCGAAAATAGAACAAGTGAATAATAATCGGAATGGCTAACGCCAACAACGCCCACAAAAAAGATGGATATAAAAACTGCATAAAATGTGTTTATATTTTTAGTGTATTTGTTTTCGAATAACTCATTTTCAAATCAACTCAATCACATATACCTATTTTAAAAAGTGGTCAAAAATACAAATAATTTTTATTTGAAATGTGACGCATATTTTCACCAAAAATAATACGTAAAAATGAGGGTTTTGTTATTCAGAAGAACAGATGATTTGGAAAAGAGTTGCATCCTGTTTTTGCTGCAACTATTCTAATAAAAATTACTCTTTTCTTTTGTAACAAAACTTGAAAAATCATGAAAAATCTACTTTTTACTTTTGCTTTTTCTTTATTATTTTCTTCGTCTATTTTTTCCCAAAAACCAATTCCTCCTTTGAATTATGAACCTTCAGCATTGCATCCATTTGGACTTCCAAATCCTGATGCACCTAAAGAAATTATTGATTATGCTCCGATGATTGGGATTTGTGATTGTAAAAATCTTTCACGAAATCCAGATGGAACCTGGAAAGATAGTTTAGACATGATTTGGAAATTCAAATACATTATGAATGGAACTGCGGTGCAAGATGAACTTTGGAAAGAGAATGATTTGTACGCAGGAAGCATTCGACAATTCCAAAAAGATAGTGCGGAATGGATCGTGTCTTATTTTAGTTATCCTGCCGTGCCCTACACTCCAGGTATTTGGCATGGAAAAAAGATGGATGATAAAATCGTTTTATCAAAACCTCAAAAAGCACCAAACGGAATGGAGGGATCTTCTATTTTAACTTTTTATGATTGGGACGAAGAAGGTTTTAAATGGAAAGGAGAATGGATGAAGGAGGATAAACAATTCAATCATGTATTTAGGATGATTGAGTGTAAAAAACGAAAATGATTATTTTTCCTTTGATATTATATAGTAGACGTTTTGTCTCAAAAAAAAAGAGTCATTTCTATTTTAGAAATGACTCTTTTTTAATATTTCTCCAAAATTTTTAGTTCAGACTTTGAGTAAAAAATCCTTTTAAAATATCTTCACTTACAATCCCTGCTTCCAATCCTGCTCGGAATGAAGCCATTCGTTGCTCAGATGTTCCATGTGTAAATGAATCAGGTACGACATATCCTCTACCTCGTTTTTGAATCGTATCATCTCCGATGGCATGAGCTGCTCGCATGGCTTCTTCGACATCTCCTTCCTGCAAATACTCACTATTGTGATGTGCCCAAACACCTGCCAAATAATCTGCCATTAACTCTAACCGAACAGATAATTGGTTGTATTGCTTTTCAGAAACTTGTCTTTTTTGCTGATGAACATACTGAGTAAAACCTAATAAATTTTGCACGTGATGTCCTACTTCATGAGCAACAACATAAGCCATGGCAAAATCTCCAGGTGCTTTAAATTGATTTTTTAATTGCTGATAAAAAGCCAAATCAATATATAGTTTATTATCTCCTGGACAATAGAATGGACCAGTTGCAGCACTTGCATTTCCACAAGCAGATCTAACCTGTCCTGTAAAAATAACCAATACAGGTTCCTGATATCTACGACCTAACTGTTCTGGAAAAATCTTTCCCCATATTTGCTCGGTGTCTTTTAAGACAACTGATACAAACTTAGATAGCTCATCATCTTCTGCTGAAGTTTGAGTCTGAGTTTGTTGAGTTTGAGGTTGTTGAACTGCTGCTTGTTGAATAACTGCACAGCCATCACCACCCAATAATTGAATGATAATTGCCATAATGATCACACCGATTCCAATACCACCAACTGCTCGAGTACCGCCACCGCCGCCTCGTCTATCTTCAACATTGTCGCTGCCTTGTCTACCTTGCCAACGCATAATTTTATTTATTTAAAAGTGAAAAAATGATTTTGTTTGTTAATATGTAAAAGTACATTTTTTTTCTAGTCTAGGAAAAAAATAAACCTTTCGTGAATTATGACACGAAAGGTTTATTTAAGTAACCAATCTAGTTGGTTTATTTTATTTTTTACAAAACAGATTTTACAATCTTGCTAAAATCGTTTTGTTTCCTTTTACTTTTTGACCAATTTCTACTTCAATTTTAGTATCCAATGGTAAGTATAAATCTACTCTTGAACCAAATTTGATGAATCCCATATCTTTTCCTTGCTCTACTTCTTGTCCAACTTCTACATAATTCACAATTCTTTTGGCTAAGAATCCAGCAATTTGTCGAAGTAAAATTTCTTCTCCATTATTATTAATTACCGTCGTCGTTCGTTCATTTTCAGTCGATGACTTGGGATGCCATGCTACGAGATATTTTCCAGGGTGGTATTTGTAATAATTAACTGTTCCACTTACAGGATTTCTATTTACATGCACATTGACTGGCGACATGAAGATGGAAACTTGTAGTTTCTTAGTTTTAAAATATTCATTTTCGACTACTTCCTCGATAGTTACAATTTTTCCATCAGCAGGAGCATAAACTACATTATCATCAGTAAGTATAATTTCTCGGTTTGGATTTCTAAAAAATTGTAAAACCAATAGAAAGAGAACCATAGAAACGATTCCTACTACTTGCAATGCATTGGGGAAATACCAAAATACCAAAAAGTTGATTACCGCAAAGAAAAGACCTAAGCCAGTCAATATTTTATATCCTTCCTTGTGTATCTTCAGTTTCATATATTTTATTTTTGATTAGGTTCTAACATCAATCTTTTAACAAAGCTCACAAAAATAATAAATTTTAGCCGACATGTACGATTGATACTCACATTTTTGACAAAAATAAAACGCTTTAACAACAAAAAAGTTATCGAATTAACAGTAAATAACTTGCTGCAAAGGGTAAAAGAAATATAAAAGCATCAAATCTATCTAAAAATCCGCCATGTCCAGGCATAATTGTTCCAGAATCTTTGACTCCTAAACTTCTCTTTAACATAGACTCAATTAAATCTCCAATAGATGCAAAACTAGCCACTAAAATAGCCAACACTAACCAGTTCGTCAAACTCAATTCCGTTACGTAAATGCTTAATAACCAAGCAATTAGAAAGGTAACAGCTACTCCTCCTAATGATCCTTCCCAAGTTTTATTAGGAGAAATCCGTGGAAAAAGTGGTGTTTTTCCAATTTGAGAACCAATCAAATATGCCCCTGTATCATTTGCCCAAGTTAATAAAAGCAATCCTAAAATGATATTCGGATAATAATTTCCATCATTAATTGCTATAAATTGAGCTAATGTAAAAGGAATCCCAATATAAATTAGTCCCAAAAATAAATGACCTAAATTGGCAAATGGATATTTTGATTTTGTAAATAATTCTATGACAAATAAGAAGAAAAGTACGGGTAAGAAGACTAAAATACTAATTTTGAAGAATTCCAATCCATCTTCTATATTGCCAAAATGGTAATAAGCTGCTATCAAGAAAGGAGTTGCACCAATGACCACGCCATAGATTTTTCTTAAAAAATCATGGGTATCATTTTTTAAAATTATGGTATAAAACTCCCAAAGACTTAAAATCGTAATTAATCCAAATAAAACTAAAAAAGAATTTTTGCTAAAATACAAACCAGCTAGCATGACTGCTACGAAAATGATTGCTGTTATTCCTCTTTGTAATAATCCACTCATATATATTTGTTTGTCAGCTTTTGATTAATCTTGAATTTGAGGGTTGTTTTATTTTAATATCATATAACGGGTTTCCATTTCATATAAACTTAGGTCTTCCTATTTTGAAAATCAGCTTCGAGAGGGATATCTCTTTCCTTATTCAATCTTATCATCACATAACTCATCACTCCAACTACCACTAATCCAATCAAAGTCATCGGCCAATTCACCTCCACAATAGCACTATCCATATTAATATCGATAATTCCTTTTTGAAAAAAATATTGTCCAACGATTTGCACCGCATTATTAATTAGATGAGCAAAAATCGGCACCCATAGATTACCAGTCCAATGATACAAATATCCTAGAATTCCACCAAGCAACATTCGAGACAAAAACCCTTGAAATTGCATATGAATCGCACTAAAAATTAATGCTGCCAACCAAATCGCCACATGTGGGTTTTTTAGTTGTTCAACTAATTTCTTTTGCAAAATGCCTCTAAAAATAAATTCTTCTCCTATCGCAGGAATCACCGCAATGATAAATAGATTGAACCATAATTCATGTGGCTGATCGACCAATAAAAGGTTTCTGACCATCTCAGCGGTCCCCTCCTCCATCTCTACCAAAAAGGATGGCATCGGTATTTTCATATTTAACCAAAAAACAAATTGAGCCAAAGGAAATGCCGCTAAAATAAGCATAGAACCGAGGAGTAAATTATATACTTTAGGAAATTTATCAATACGTAAGAAACTCGCCCATTTCTTTTTATAAAAGAAATAAGAAAAAACAATCCCAGGAATAACAAATGTAGTAAGGTGATTAATTAAAAGATTAGTTCGGATAAAATCACGTACAGATGTGCCACTATCTGAAGTCAAACTTGCTAAAGAATCAGACAAATTCATCCCTTTTAAATAGCCATAACCATCCACCAATCCAAGTCCAACTAATAGACATAGAACCACAATTAATCCTAACATCGAAAGCATGAAAAGAGGTGGAACACCCGAATATTTGGTTACAGGTGAATCTATAATTTCTTCATCATTCATCATCCTAAAAAATTAATTTCATGCGAAGTAAATTACTTCTATTTTAGTCCTTACATTTGCCGCAAGATAAGAAAATAATGTATTTAAGTGTAGGTGTATTGAAAGTGTATTTGTTCAACATAAACACATTTAAACGCCTACTCCCAAACACATTCTAAATAATAAATTATGACTCGATTAAGCATCAATTTGAACAAAGTAGCTTTAATCAGAAATGCTCGCGGTGGAAACTTGCCAAATTTGGAACAAGTAGCAATTGATTGTGAAAAATTTGGAGCCCAAGGAATTACCGTTCATCCTCGACCTGATGAAAGACATATTACTTTTGCTGATCTTCCTAAATTAAAAGCATTGGTTCAAACAGAATTTAATGTTGAAGGAAATCCAACTCCACATTTTATGGATTTAGTTTTAGAGAACAAACCTCATCAATGTACCTTGGTACCAGATGATCCCAATCAATTGACTTCAGATCATGGTTGGGATACTATCGAGCATGAAACTTTTTTGACAGAAATAATTTCTAAATTAAAATCAGCAGGAATTCGAACTTCCCTTTTTGTAGACCCAGAAGGTAAAATGGTAGAAGGAGCTAAAAAAGTAGGAGCAGATCGAATTGAATTGTATACGGGTGATTATGCCCGTGATTATACTAAGGATAAATATGCTGCGGTTAAATCATTCACAGAAGCAGCCAAGGTGGCCAATGAAATAGGAATTGGAATCAATGCAGGGCATGATTTAAACTTAGATAATCTTAGATTTTTCAAGGAAAATGTACCAAACCTATTAGAGGTTTCGATTGGTCAGGCACTTATTTCAGATGCACTATATTATGGACTCTATAATACTGTACAATTATATTTAAGAGAATTAAAATGATTTTATATATTTGCGCAACCAAAACCAAGCAAGGACAAGATAAAATAAAGCCCTTCAATTGATTGACTTTTAAAAATCAATTTAGAATAATAAACACAAACTAATTACCAAAATATTCTTCAAAAGGCTTTTCTCATCCAACTCTCTGCATCAACGATTTTTTAAATTTGTAGATAAATATTAGTCGCTTAACGGTAATTTATATAAATTCGTCTTTAACTTAATGTTAAAAAGATGTTAAATAATGGCAGCGAATATGTATTCATTGTCGTTTTAATGTCAAAGTACACGAAAATAAAATACATCCATCCCATAAGACATATAGAAATTCATCCTTCAAAAATCCAAAGAGATTTTTGCTAATCAGTATTTTTTCAAAATCATTCACATTTGATACACTATTTTAATTTGTTTTTTAAAAAAAGAAACAAAATAAAAATGAATTTTATTTCAAAAAATTAAATACATCATTTGCAAAAAAAACTCATTGTTTCACTCTAATTAAAAATAGATGCTGATACAATGTATTTTGCATTTGAGATATCATTGATATATAATTATTACCAGTAAAAAAAGACGAGAACTACCATAAAATAGTACTCAATTAAACTACATGCAATAAAAATGAGGTATTGTAAAAATCAAAACAATACGAAAAACTACAGAACAGAATCGAACAATTTTACAAATTAATTTATTAACTATTTTTTTATTAACTAAAATCGGATTAGTATGAAAAAACTCTCACTAGTTTTAGTGCTATTCTTCTGTGCCCTTGGAACTATGTTGGCACAGAGAACAATTACCGGTACCATATCGGACGACAAAGGCGAAGCACTTATAGGTGCAAGTGTTGTTGTTAAAGGTGCTGAAGGTGTAGGTACAACTTCGGACATTGATGGAAGCTATTCATTAGACGTTCCTTCAGGTTCAGATGTTTTAGTAATTTCTTACACAGGTTACGGAACAAAAGAGATGACACTAGGTGCATCTAACGTAATGAATGTTTCCCTTACAGAAGGAAGCGTATTAGGAGAAATCGTTGTAACAGGTTTAGGTATCAAGAAAGAGAAAAAAGCTCTTGGATATGCCGTAACTACAATTGATTCCAAAGACATCGAACTCAAACCAGAGGCTGACGTTACTCGGGTATTAAGAGGAAAAGTTGCTGGAGTACAGATTGGAGCTACTTCTGGACTTGCAGGATCAGGTACTAATGTAATCATTCGTGGTTACTCTTCAATCACAGGTAGTAACCAACCATTATTCGTAGTGGATGGAGTACCATTTAACTCTGACACTAATGCGGATAGAGGAGCATTAGCAGGATCATC
>JBGCCY010000161.1:0-68919 GCA_045104975.1 Saprospiraceae bacterium | reverse complement strand
TTGTAGTCTTATCATAAAGTGCAGTTGATTTTAGGCTCTTAATTTTTAGAGAACCTAAAAAGCGATTTTGAGGGCCATAATACCATTCTGCCCATTTCAAATCATCAGCAGAACTCAAGGTATCATTTAGCATATCATATCGTGGAACATCGCTTGAAGTAGAGTACTGCAGATTAAAAATGTAGAATAACTTTTCCGAAGGCTGGAATTTTATTTTTTGCAAAAAATCCAATTGGTTGTAACCTGTTCCTTTTTGAATATTAGGATCTGAATTTTGAAGTCGTTGATCTTGATTTTCTAAACGAAGTACATAATATCCTGTTTTTCCAAAATCTGGATATTCATCAGGCCGATTATCCCCTGCTCGCAAATCATCATAATTTACATAAGTGATACTAGTTACCGAACCCCATTTTTGCGTAGCATAATCAAAATCTACGTGAGCTGATTTTTCTAAATTAGCCGTAGAAAATCTAACACTAGCATTTGTTTTCAATTCATAAGCTTTATCATAATTGAAAAGTACTTTTGGATCACGCGTTCGAAAGTGAACGACTCCACCCAATGCATCACTTCCATAAATCAATGAACTTGGTCCATAGATTACCTCTGCTTGTTCCAAAATAGAATTGTCCAAAGTAATCGAATTTTGAATATGCCCTTCTCGATAAATAGCATTATTCATCCGCACGCCGTCGACAACTAATAAAACTTTATTGGCTTCGAAACCTCGAATGATTGGACTTCCTCCACCCATTTGAGATTTTTGTATAAAAACTTCTGAATGATTTCCCAAGACATCCGCAGAGGTTTGAGAATTATTAAAAGCAATACTTTCTTTTGAAATCCGATCAACCATCATTGGAATTTCTTCCTTTGCCACATCTCGTCGACCGTACACTTTTACTTCGCTGATGATATTTGTCGCTTCGATCATTTTGATTTTACCCTTCATCGATCGAATTCGATTAAATGGAATACTCAAATTCTCATAACCGATGTAGGAAAAATTAACCTGCTCCAAATGTCCAATTCCATTTAAGGTAATTTTGCCATCCAAATCTGTTGTTCCTGAAAATCCCAAATCATCAGTTGCAACTGTTGCACCAATCAAAGGTTCACCAGTTTTAGCGTCGGTAACGGTAATTTGTAAATCAAAAAAATTGAATGAAGATGCTTGAGTAGGAAATGAAATTCCGAGAAATAATAAAACAGAAAAGACCCAAATTATTTTATAACGTTGGGTGGTAATTTTGATAGGATTTTTATTTAGAGATTTTTCCACTAATGGTTAACTTTTGGGGAGTTTAATGCTGAAGGTTGTTCCTTCATCTACTTGTGACTTTTTTACAAAAATCTTGCCAGAGTGGTAACTTTCGATGATCCGTTTAGCAAGTGAAAGACCAAGTCCCCAACCTCTTTTTTTAGTGGAGTATCCAGGTTTGAAAACTGTTTTTAATTTATTGGATGGAATTCCTTTTCCAGTATCTGAAATATCAATAATTATAAAATCTTTCTCTTCTGATACTATGGCTGATATTTTACCTTTTCCGCCCATAGCATCGAGTGCATTTCGCAATAAATTTTCAGTTACCCAATTAAAAAGTGGCGCATTGAGTTGAGCATAAAGTGGTTCTTTTTCTAAGCCTGGAAATTCAAAAACCATTCTCCGAGGAGCTCGCCGTTGCATGTAATTTTTCATATTTTCTAGCTCTTCATAAATGTTCGTTTTTTTCAATTCTGGAATAGCACCAATTTTGGAAAAACGATCGGCAATCAAATTCAATCGACTCACATCATTATTTAATTCATCTAAAATCTCGGCGGTTTCTTCATTGCCTTCATGGATCATTCGCAAATGTTCAATCCATGCCACGATAGCGGTAATTGGTGTTCCTAGTTGGTGAGCGGTTTCTTTTGCCATTCCGACCCAGACTTGATTTTGTTCGGATCGTCTTGCTGAGCTAAAACTGAAATATCCGAAAGCGACAAATGCGCCAATTAAAGCAAATTGAATGAAAGGAAAATAGGTAAGCATTTTGAGCGTAGTCGAATCTTCATAATATACTAAATTTCCTTCTCCTCCAGAAACAGGTGGATAACCATTCACTTTTAATTCAGCTAATCTCTTCTCGATAAATTCATTATCTGCTTCCCTTGTTTCTCCATAATTTCGAGACATTTGGATAACCCCAGAATCTTCAACTAGAATTAAAGGAATGGTAGTATTATTTGCAATAATTTTTAATTCAAAGGAAAAATCAGCTTGAATGTCTTCTTCATCTTCACTATAGACATTATTAATCGCTTCCACCCAAATTTCCACTTTCGTTCGTTCTTCCTCTGCTAATTTATTAGCAACGGATGTTGTATAAATTAACGATGCAGTCAGAATCAATATCCCCATGATTGCGAGGTAAATTTTCCAGTTTGATTTTTCTTGATAAATATCCATAAGTGGGTTTTAGTAAAACTCATTTTCAAAATTCCAAAATAAACAGTTCTTAACGACTTATTGAAATAGATTCAATAAAAAGACGAAAAATTGAAAAGTATATTTTCAATTAAGAAGATTCATTCTCTTTAAAACATAGATCGAATGACTAAAGTCAATATAAGTTTTGACTAAAATCAGTACAAAATATTTCTTACCTCTATAGCTTCATGATGTAATTCATATGAAATAAATTTAAATGCGTTTTTTGCAAAATTCAATTCAATGTCGAGTTTCCAAACATTGATATTTGCTTTATCACAAAGAAATGGTTTAAGTACAAAAATTTTTTAATCATTTAATTTTTTCATCAAAACATCAAAATATGAAATCCTTAATTCAACTATTCACTATTATTTTAATATTCATTATATCTATTTCGACAACTATTGCTCAAGATTTATCTAACCTGCCAGTTATTGCAGTTCTTAATATTGACTCGAAAGGATTGACTTTAGAACCAAGTCAGTTGGGAAATATTGCTCGTACAGAACTGAGTAAACTGGATCGCTTTCAAGTCATGGACAGATATGATGTCGACTACGTGATTGAAAAAAATGAATTTGCCATTGATAAATGTTACGGTAAAATCTGCATGGTCGAAGCTGGAAAGATTCTTAAAACAGACAAAATGCTCACAGGAAGTGCGGAAGTTTTGGGAGAAATGATTGTTATCACTTTAAGACTGATTGATGTTGGAACTCAAAGTATTGAAAAAACGCAGGTCATGGAGTTTTTAAATTTACGAGGCCAAATTCAAACAATGATTTCTCTTACTGTGAAAAAAATGTTTGAAGAAACTATCGATGAAAATCTCATTAATAAACTCACTAAAAAGTTTGACTATGAAAGTGCGGTTAATTTTCCAGAAGTAGATCGCCTTAATTTGAGTGGTCCGCGAATGGGATTTACTGCTTTTACTGGGAAGCTAAGTAGTATCTATTCTGATCCAAAAAATATGGGAGGATTTGATGCATTTCCTTTGATGTTTCAATTTGGTTATCAGTTTGAAGTGAAGTATTTGAACCAAGGCGACTTTCAAGCACTCTTCGAATTTATTCCAATCGTTACAGGTTTGGATCAAGGAAAATTTATTCCAAGTATTTCTATTTTAAATGGAATGAGAAGTAATCGAACTGGTTGGGAATTTGCTTTTGGGCCTGTTTTTTATGGATTGAAAAAAGCAGATGGTTACTATGATGATCAAAATAATTGGCATCTGGAAAATGAATGGTTTACTGAAAATCCAGATGTAGATAATCCTTATGAAATTGAAAACAGATTGGATAGTCGTGGAGAGGTCACCTTTGCTTCAGGTTTTATTTTTGCAGGTGGAAAAACTTTTAAATCAGGTCGTTTGAATATTCCAGTAAATGCATTTTTTATCCCAAATAAAGATGGTCATCGATTTGGTGTTTCTATGGGGTTCAATGCTAATCGATTTAAAAATTAAAGGAAAAGGAGTCAGGTTTGAGGTTAGTCGCTGAACTCTCGGTCAGGAATCAGGGGCTTCTTATTCCTCCGTTTATTGATAATGAGGAAAGCTCTTTTTGCTAAAATGCAAAAAGAGCTTTCCTTTTTATAGAGGGTCTAAATAATTATTGTAAACAAGAAGTCCCAGACTCCTAATTTAAACATTAAGATAACTCATCAATGAATCATACCGTTCTTGCAAACCATCGAAATAATCTGCTTCTTGGAACGATGCTTTGATAGTGTATTCAAATCGAGCGAATGAAGAAATAATTCGTTGCAACTGTAAATCTTGTCTATTAATTTTTACCGTTACATCAATTCTTTCGGTCTCCAAATTTGAAGTAATGAATGTACTCAAAATTGCAGCTCCTTCCGATTCCACAATTCTTGAAATCTCTGCCAATGAATAATCTCGTTTATTCATTTCTAAAACTATAATACTTCCAGGTTCTGTAAATGAACCTGTGTTAGCAAAATATCGAACTAAGTCATCTTGAGAAATTAATCCCTTATAATCACCCTCTGCATCTACAACGGGTACAACTGTCAATTGATATTCACTTAGAATTTTCAATACATCATATAAATGATCCTTCTCTTTAACATATGGTTTCGTCATCGAGAGCGAGTATGAACCAATAGCCTCTTCGATGTCATGTTCCAAAATTTCATCCTCTGCAATTAATCCTAACAACTGTTTGTCATTAACAATCGGTAAATGACGTACATAAAAATCATTCATGATGCCGAGTGCTTCTGCTCCTGTATCTGAAGTCCGTAATGGAATTATAGTATGTGATAACAAATTTCCGGCAATCATATTTATTCTCGTTTATATTTGTTTAAGTAATTATAGAACGCTTATTCCTCCTAATTCGTTGAAAAAAGATTGTTAAATTTTTCCCAAAAATTTGACATAAATAGAAGCTTCCGAAATAGTTTTTCAAAAACTATTTTGAAGATCCTTCTTTTATAAAACGCAAAGTTCAAATTTTTAAGGCAAAGGGAATTAACAACCGTTTATTTTACGATTAAACTAGTTAGGTGGTTAGGTGATTTTTAGATGTTATTTATCTCATAGAATGGTTTAACAATTTCGTAGAAAAAAACCATAAGGACAATAACGAAAATGGGTATAAATTAAATATATATTTTTAGCATGTATTACTACTTATCCTAAAAGTTTCTTTTTTTGTAAAACAAATTCTTCCTCTGTCAACAATCCTTTTTCTCTTAATTCTGCTAATTTATTTAACTGCTCTAAAAGGTCTCCATGCTCGGTAATTTTTTCTTGTTGTGCACTTGAACCTGCTTTTAGTTTATAATTATTTTGGACAAAAGTTTCGAACTCATCTTGAATTCTCAAATAAGCCAAAGCATCATGTGTTTTTATTTTTTCAAAATCACGGAAACCTAATTCTACCGCTTTGCTCAAATGGTAAAATGATTTCTCTTTATTTTCCATAATTGAAAATGCACACGCAATATTAAAATGAGTCGCTACATCAGAATCATCAACAGCTAATGATTTTTCAAAATCTTCAATCGCTCCATTGTAATCATACTCCTTATATTTTTCCATTCCGCTTTTTTTGTACGGATTATCTTTTGATTTTCTAACTGGTTTTCGACTAGTGCTACGAGTAGTTCGTTCTGGCCTTCGAGATGTAGTTCGTTCTGGTCTTCTTTCTGTTGGGCGAGTGGTTCGAGTACTTCTAGTCTCTCGAGTAGGTCGCTCGTAGTCTGTATCTCGTCTTCGGTAATCTCGAGTTTGACCTCGTCTTTGACTTCGTCCATTTGAATTTCTTGGTCGCTTGTCACCACCAGCAAACATTTTATAAAAAATATAAAATAAAACTAAAGGAACTACAAAGCCAGGCATGCCTCCTGTCATCATTGCAAAAGCAATGAAGATAAAGATGAAATTAGATGAATTGTTGTTATTTCTATTGGCCATTTATTACTCTAAGATATTTTAAACACACATTATGATTTTCAAAAATAACTAATTGTCATTTTAGAAAAGGTAATATCTTGATAAATTTAAGATTTACCAAAATTTAAACTGTAGAATCAACGAAAAGTTGGGTAAAAGGTAGATTTAGTATGATGATTATAAGAAATTAACGAATGGATTTTTTCTCTTTATTTTTCAAAAAAAAGATCAATGTATTTTTTCTACTTAAAAATATTCCCAGTCAAAAGTGTAAAGTCATCTGGAAAAGGTTTATCTCCTCGAAAGCGATCAATGTGATCGTAGAGTTTTTTATTAAAATCAGAAAGTGGTTGCTCATAATTTTTTCTAACAAAATCTTCTAGTAAGTTCTCATCAAAGTATTCCTCCTTATCATTTTGCACATCAGTCAAACCATCTGTGTAAGTGATAATAAAAGCATCATCAGTCAATTGTATATGCCCAGTTTCTACAACTGGTAAATCTTCGAAAGAACCCAAAATCGTACACCCCTTAGTCAATAATTGAGTCTCGCCATTCATCATCAAAACTGGTGCGGTATGTCCTGCATTGATATAGTGTAGTTCTTTTGTTGCTTTGCAAAAATGACCTACAAAAAAAGTCAAGAAACGGTCCCCTTTTGTCAATCGAAATAATGCTTGGTTGAGTTCACGAACAAAGATTTCAAGATTCGTATGCCGATTAATCAAAACATGAAAGTTCGCTTGAAAATTAGACATCATCAAAGCTGCCGCCAATCCTTTTCCAGAAATGTCTGCGATACAAAATGCACATTTATTATTTTCCAATTCTAAAAAATCATAATAGTCGCCACCAAGTCCTAAGTGAGGTTTGTAAATTCCTGCGAACTCATATTTCTCATTTTTAGGCAATTCATTTGGAATCAACATTTTTTGCATATCCCCTGCCAATTCCATTTCTCGATTAAGTCGCTCTTGTTCAATTTGGCGTTTGAACAATCTTTTATTCTCAATGGCTACAGCAATAATGTTTGTGATGGTAGTAATAAATTTCACTTTACTGTACATATCATCATCTTTGCTAAAACCTCCAAAAAAGCTATACGCAATCGGAGTGTTTTTATGCAACACAGGAATCACCACATCGAACTCCTTGATGAGTGGATGGTCTTTATCTTCCTCGATATTTTTGAGTCTTTGATAGTTTGGTAGGCGATCAGAAATATCCATTTTTATCAATTCTTCATCTATACCTCGATGTACTTTGCACACCCACCCGGAGTCTTCTTTGACCAAAAGAGCTACTTTTTCTACTGCCATTTCCCAACCTACAAATGATGCATACATTTCATATAAGCCTTCCGCCGATACATTATTATTGATCGCTTGTGTGATTCCTAGTAGCCCATTGATTTGCAATTGCTTGAGATTGAGTTCTCGCTCTGTTTTTTCAAGTTGAGACAATTCTCTTTTTATTTTTGATAATTCTGACATACTGTTTTTACGTTTTGAGATCTTAGCTTTATTTTTTTTGTGGAAGTAAAAATAACGTATTAATTTTCTTTTTTATAAAAAGAGAGGATTGATTTTGGAAATGGAAGAGAAATGACTTTTGATTTTTAATTTTTTGCTACTGACTTGGACTGACTATTATGACTTCAAAAGAATATCTCATTTATCTTTTTCATCCATAAAAATAGTCTAAAATAGTCATAATAGTCAGTCCAAGTCAGTAGCAAAAAATTAATCCCTACTCTTTACATCCAACGCATCTCGAAAACCATTTCCCACTAAATTAAAAGCCAACACCATCAACATAATCGCCAAAGCTGGAATGAGTGCTAAGAAAGGTTTTCCACTCAAAGCATAGCCATAATTTTCGTTTAGCATTGTCCCCCAAGAAGGTGTCGGAGGCTTGATGCCAAATCCTAAATAACTCAACCCTGCTTCAATCAAAATTGCCATCGCAAAATTTGCCGCTGCAATCACCATCACCGGACCTAAAATATTAGGTAAAATATGTCGTGTGATAATCCGCCAAGTTTTAAATCCCATGCTTTGCGCAGCTTCTACAAATTGGATTTCTTTTAACGACATCACTTGTCCTCGAACGATTCTTGCTACGTCTACCCACATCGTTAATCCTACTGCCAAAAAGATAATTCCAATTCCTCTGCCCATTGCCAAGACAATCGCAAAAACCAAAAGCAATGTCGGAATCGACCAAACAGTATTTATCAGCAACATGATAAAATCATCAATTCGTCCTCCAAAATAACCTGCCAATGAACCTAACAATAAACCAATCGTCAATGAAATCCCAACGGCAATCAATCCCACCAAAAGTGAAATCCGAACACCCAAAAGTAATCGACTCAACATATCTCTTCCATACAAATCTGTTCCGAGCAAATACGTTTTTTTAATCATCAAATCTTTGCGAATCGTTTTTTCTAATTCAACTAAAGATGTTTTTTGATTCGCTCCATCAATAGTTTTAAATTCGATATTTTCTCCTTGAAATTGAAACGACACCTGGTTTGGTTCGATAGGAAAAACTACATCTGCCAAATGAAAATTCCGAGGAGTGCCTTCGATCAATTCAGAGAATTCGGAATCCCACCCAGCATATTCTTCCACCACAATTGAATCCCCAACAAATTCAAAATTATTAATCGGAACCATTCGATATGGATTCGGTTTTCCAAAAACCATGTTTGTCAAAAAGTTTTGATTTTCATACGCTTGATTCTTTTTGACTTTTAAAACTTGAATGGAGAACCCTGGATTTTTCAAAGCAACATCTGGCATTTGGTCATTTGCATTAGGAGTTGAATCTGGCGAAATCAAATATCCTAACAATGCTATTACAACACACAATGTAATCCATCCCAAACCAAATAATGCTGGTTTATTTTTTAAAAATCTACTCCAAGCGCGTTGGTTGGGAGATTGATATTTTTGAGTTGGGTTGATAGACACAGATGTTTTATTTTAGAAAGTTGAAGGTAGGAAATTTGAAGAAAACGGAAGGCGAGTATCTCATTTTTTGTAAAAATTATTTTTTAGTTTGAAATAAAATGAAGCAATGAAAAAGCTAAAACTATTTTAGTTAAAAAAATCTATTCCAATATCTTTTCATATATTGCTTTATATATTAACTGATCCAAAACATATCCCTTCAATAATTTACGCTCCTCATTTTCTATTCCACGAACAATTTATTTTCCTAAAAATTCAAAAACACAATTTGGGTTTTCCCAAAATCAAACAAGCAAATAATTATCAAAATTTTGTCGCCAAGTATGATTAGAGTATTTTAGCGCCAATTCATGACAATCGACTAGAGAAACTATGCCAAAAATAAATTTCAAAGAACGAAAAATTAATTACTCTTCCAGAGGAAAAGGAGCAGCTATTGTTTTTTTACATGGCTTTTGTGAAGATAGTTCTGTCTGGGATGATTTCATTTCTGTTTTCAAATCCAATAAAATTATCCGAATAGATTTGCCTGGTTTTGGAAATTCCGAACCTATTGAAAATCCTTCCGTAGAATTATTTGCAGAGGTTGTAAAGTCAGTTTTAAATCATTTGGAAATTAGAACATGTACTTTGATTGGGCATTCGATGGGAGGCTATGTAAGTTTGGCTTTTGCAAAAAAATATCCATCAAACTTGAGTGGCTTAGGTATTTTTCATTCCTTTCCTTATGCAGATTCGGAAGAGAAAAAAGCAGGTCGAGCAAAATCAATTGAGTTCATCAAAAAGAATAGTCACTATCATTATGTGAAACAATTATTCCCCAATTTATTTCCACCTGCATTTTTGAGTAGCAATAATTTTTTGGTCAATAAGATGATTCACCGAGCAAGTTCATTTCCGCAAGCAGGAATCATTGGTGGCTTGGAATTGATGATGAATCGGCCCGATAATTCTGAGGTTTTGAAAAAAATAAAACACCCTGTTTTATTTATCATTGGGAAAGATGACGAAGTCGTTCCTTTTGATAAAAGTATGGAACAGACTGCACTTCCTGATATCGCACATATTCATGTTTTGGAAGGAGTAGGGCATATGGGTATGTTTGAAGCAACCAAAGAAACTCGAAAAATAATCAAGCAATTTATAAAACATTGTTATGATTTTTCAAAAATTGAGACTAGTAAAAAGATAAACATTTGATTTTCACTTTAACATTATTGGCATCAGTTCTTCCTGGATTATTTATTTGTTATTTCATTATTAAACAGGACAAACATGAAAAAGAACCGATTCCATTATTAGCCATTTGTTTTGGATTAGGCATTGCAATTTTCTACGCAGCTAGAATTGGAGAAGGATTTATGGATGACTTGATCACTCCTTTTGTGGAAGAAAATGATTTAGATCCGAATACTCATTTTGGTGTTCTATTTTATTCTGCATTTATCCGTACTGCTTTAGTGGAGGAACTTTTAAAATTGACCATTCTTCTCGCAATTCCATTTAACCATAAACAATTTAATGAACCGATGGATGGAATCATTTATGCGGTGATGATTGGGATGGGCTTTGCGATTGTTGAAAATATAGTTTACTGCATGCCTTATGATATTACGTTGGCAATTGTTCGAGATTTTACTGCTGTTCCCTCACATGCCGTTTTTGGAGTTATTCTCGGATACTATGTTGGTTTGGCAAAATTTGATCGAGCTAATTTATTTAAAAATATTTTGGTTGGACTTCTTTTAGCAGTTGGTGTTCATGGATTGTATGACTTTTTTCTATTCCAAAGATATGATGATTGGTTAATGATTTTAGCAACCTTTGTTTTAATGGGTGGCTTGTTTTTCTCTCGAAAATTTATAGCTCAACATCAGCAAGATTCTCCATTCAAGACTCCACCTATTCCTGATGACGAAGCAATATTAGATTCAGAAATGGCTTTGGAAAATGAAAATAAACCGAGTGAAATGAAAATCGAAGACAATGAAATTTTGTCAGCGGTATTATTTGAGATGAAAGAAAAACAAGATTCAGAAAAAATAAAAGACGAGGAAGAGTAAAATTATTTATTTAAAATCTCCTCTGTCTTCATTTGAAGTATTGCCCTTAATTTTTCATTCTTCACTTCTTCGATATACTCTGTCTCTTCTTTTTCATTATAATAATTTCCATTTACACCTTCCAATTCTTCACTCAATGCCAACCAAGTTGGAGCGGCTGCACCATACTCTGGAGACTTCCAAAATCGCTTGACAAATTTCACCACTTTACTCAAAAACTTAGGAGAGTCACCCAAACCTGTGTTGATCACTCCAGGATGAACTGCATTTATCGTTACTCCGCTTCCTTCAATTTCTTTGGCAAAATCAATACTCGACATCATGTTACAAAACTTGGAATTTGCGTATGTTTTTATTGAGCCAAAATCTAAACCGTAAGGCGTTTTTTCAATATTTAAACCTCCTTTGAGATAAAGTCCAGAGTTGACATTGATAATTCTGGCAGGTTGATTCTTTTTTAAAAGAGGAAATAAACCATGACACAAAATGTGTGGAGCTAAATAATTTACCATAAAACTCATTTCCAAACCATCATCATTCAACTTTCTTTCCGTCATCCAAACACCTGCATTGTTGATAAGAATATTGATGTCGGAATGTTCAGCCTTTATTTTTTCAATTAATGTTTTACATTTTTGAATGCTTGATAAATCTCCTTGAATGAACGATATTTTGGGGTTACCCGTTTTTGATGCTAACTCTTTTGTGACTACTTTTCCTTCGGTTGCATTCCTGCAAACGATAATAACCTCTTGGCTTTCTTCCAATATCTTTTGAGCAATCGCTTTTCCAATTCCTCGGTTGCCACCTGTGAGTAAGACTTTATTAATTCGGATGGCCTCATCTGAATTATTCTTTCTTAAATATGAATTCAAGAGGTGGACAGCTTCATGATTCTTTTCAGATTTGGCGATACTCAAAGTAGTCGTTGTTCCAAATCCTTCTGTGGCACTTGGATCAGCTCCATTTTCCAAAAGGAATTTTACCATCTCTATTTTCTTCAATCGAATACACTCGATCAACACAGAAGTCATATATTCAGGATGTTGATAATTGAGATCAATTCCCATTTTAAGATGATATCTTACTAATTCAATATCGCCATCTGCGGCAGCATCAAACATTTCTTTCCAGTCTCCTCCCATGAGTTTTTTAGTTTAAATATACGTAAGTTCTGAAAATGTGGATAATTTGGTGGATAATTCTTCTTATAGATTAAAGAATCACTTAGGTAGGATTAAAAACAAAAAAAGCCCTGCGATATACATCACAGAGCTTTATTTTTGCGCCCCTTCAAGGACTCGAACCTTGGACCTGCGGATTAACAGTCCGACGCTCTAACCAGCTGAGCTAAAGGGGCAATTTTGCTAATAAAAATATAAAATTGCTTCTATCTTCCTAAAAGCGAACGCAAAGATATATTTTAAACAAAAAAAATGCAATCTTTGCATCACTTTTTTTAAAAAAATTTTAAATACTTTTTAACATGAGTTTATTAACAGTTGGAACAGTTGCTTTTGATTCTATTGAAACTCCTTTTGGCAAGGCAGATCGCGTTGTTGGAGGGGCTTGTACCTACATCAGTATTGCAGCTTCTTATTTTACTAAAGACATTAATTTAGTTTCTGTAGTTGGAGATGATTTTCCTGAAGCAGAATTAAAATATATGAAAAAACGTGGTATCAACCTCGAAGGCCTTGAAATTAAAGAAGGAGAGAAATCTTTCTTTTGGGCTGGAAAATACCATGATAATATGAATCAACGAGATACTTTAGCAACTGAGCTAAACGTATTAGCTGATTTCAACCCAAAACTTCCTGAGAGTTATAAGAATTCTAAATACTTAATGTTGGGAAATTTGACTCCTGAAATTCAACTCAAAGTTATTAAGCAAATGAAAAAACGTCCAAAATTAATCGTTTTGGATACGATGAACTTCTGGATGGATATCGCAATGCCTGCTTTGAAAAAAGTAATCAAGCAAGTTGATGTGATCACGATCAATGATGAAGAGGCTCGACAATTGTCAGGTGAGTATTCATTGGTAAAAGCTGCAAAAGTGATTCAAAAAATGGGGCCTAAATATTTAGTCATCAAAAAAGGAGAGCATGGTGCTTTACTTTTTTCAGGTGAAAAAATGTTTTACGCTCCTGCCTTGCCTTTGGCGGAAGTTTTTGATCCAACTGGAGCAGGTGATACTTTTGCAGGTGGATTCATTGGTTATATTGCCAAAACTGGAAATATTTCCTTCGAAAATATGAAACGTGCTGTAATCTACGGATCTGCAATGGCTTCATTTTGTGTGGAAGAATTTAGTATTGGGAAATTGAAAAAACTAAATGCAAAAACAATCAATTCAAGAGTAAAACAATTCTCTAAATTGGTGAATTTTGATATGAAATAATTTTCAAAATACTTTTTGAGAAAAAAGAAAGACCGAACCCTTTTTTAAGGTTCGGTCTTTTATATTTATGAGTGATCTTATGAAAAAAATTATTTAGCTATTTGAATTTGCTTCATTTCAAAGCTTTCATCCGTTCTGATTTGTAAAAAGTAAACTCCTGTTTGAAGATCATTTACATTTAATTCAAAACTTGTTTGTCCTTTTCCAGTTACTCCAAAATCTTTTGTCATAACTGCTTGACCTAAACTGTTGAAAATTGACATTTCCATATCTGTTTCTTTTTCTAAATTCATTTGAATTTGAATAAAATCAAATGCAGGATTTGGAGAAATAGTCAATTCATTTACTCTCGTTGAGCTTCCAGTATTTGGATTTGTCAAAGTCATAACTGCATCCATTGGGAAAGTTCCTCCATTTGATAAAGCTACCCAAGGCTCAAATGCAGGACTATCTCCTGACAAAAATCCTGATGCAAAAATTACGGCTGTTTGACCATTCCAGAAACCAAAGTCTTTTTTGTACTCTCCAACAATTACTGAATTATCATTCGCTGGAGTAACTGCCACTTCATATTCTGCTGCAGGTACTTCCAAGTATCCTGAAAATTCTGAATACGATACATCATCAAAAATTGGGCTTCCTCCTAATGTGATATCTACTTCTGGTGCATCTGGCGATCCATGAAAAAATAACAATCCTACGTTTCCATCAGCTACCGTTTCTTGTCCCATGTCAAATACTTCGATATTAAATCCTGGTGTTCCGCCTACGATTCCGTTAGCAATCGCAATGTAGGTTTCGCCTTCTGCCAATGTATAATTGAAAGTCGCAATTGCATCTGCTGAAGATGTACTGTTTGCTGGAGCTACTCCTACTTCTAAATTTACTCCTGAAGGAACATCAATAAATGGTGTTGCTGTTCTAAAAATAAAATTGTCTAATAATAAACCTCCATTCACATATATATCAACATTTGGAGTTGGCGAATTATGGATCACCTGTAATCTTGCAGATGGAACATCTGGTACAACTGCATCCAATGGGAAGGTTCCTCCATTTGATAAGGCTACCCAAGGCTCAAATGCAGGATCATCTCCTGATAAAAACCCTGATGCGAAAATTACTGCTGTTTGTCCTTTCCAGAAATCAAAATCTTTTTTATACTCTGCAACGATTGTTGAATTATCATCTGCTGGAGTAACTGCTACTTGATATTCCGTTGCTGGTACTTCTATATATCCTGAAAATTCTGAATATGATACATCATCAAAAATTGGGCTTCCTCCTACTGTAATATCTACTTCTGGTGCATCTGGCGATCCATGGAAAAATAACAATCCTACATTTTCTGCTGCCACCGTTTCTTGTCCCATATCAAATACTTCAATATTAAACCCAGGAGTTCCGCCTACAACTCCATTGGCAATCGCAATATAAGTTTCGCCTTCTGTCAATGTATAATTGAACGTTGCAATCGCATCCGCTGAAGATGTACTATTTGCTGGAGCTACTCCTACCTCCAAATCTACTCCCGATGGCACATCAATAAATGGAGTCGCCGTTCTGAATGTAAAATTGTCTAACAATAAATCTCCATTCACATAAATATCAACATTTGGCGTTGGTGAGTTATGAATAATCTGTAATCGTGCACCTGGTATCTCTGGTACAACTGCATCTAATGGGAAAGTACCTCCATTTGATAAGGCTACCCAAGGTTCGAATGCAGGACTGTCTCCTGACAAAAATCCTGAGGCGAAAATTACTGCTGTTTGCCCTTTCCAAAAATTAAAATCCTTTTTATACTCAGCAACAATTGTTGAATTATCATTTGCTGGAGTAACTGCTACTTGATATTCCATTGCTGGTACTTCTATGTATCCTGAAAATTCTGTGTACGACACATCATCAAAAATTGGACTTCCTCCTACTGTGATATCTACTTCTGGTGCATCTGGTGATCCATGAAAAAACAATAAACCTACATTATCAGATGCTACCGTTTCTTGTCCCATATCAAATACTTCTAGATTAAATCCTGGTGTTCCTCCTACTATTCCATTCGCAACAATTATATAACTTCCACCATCTGCTAAGTTGTAAGTAAACTCTGCAATGGCATCTGCTGAAGATGTACTATTAGCTGGTGCAATTCCAACATTCAAATCTACTCCTGCTGGTACATCAATAAAAGGTGTCGCATTTCGGAAAACAAAATTGTCTAATAATAAATCTCCGTTTACATAAACATCAACGTTCGGAGTTGGAGAGTTATGAATTACTTGTAGTCGTGCTGTCTGGCTAAAAACGAGGTTGCTTGCAAAGAAGCAAACCATTAAAAATAAAAATCGTTTCATGTTCGTCTAGTTTTTAAGTTTGATAAAATAATTTGTTCAATGAAAGGAAAACAGACAAGCATTTTTTTTGTTGAAATTTTAGAGGGGGAAAAGATGGTTTTGAAAACCTTTTTACAAGAAGATAAAATAACAATACATTTACATAACCCTTTTTATAAAAATTGCATATTAGTATATTAAGCCATTTCTAAAAGTGACTTTTCAAATAAAAAAAGAGGTAGAAATAAGTTTAAAAAAACTATTCTTTGTTGGCGAGCTGACCACAAGCAGCATCAATATCTTTCCCTCGACTTCTTCTCACGGTAATCATAACATTTCTTTTTCGTAAATATTGAGCGAATAAATCAATCCGATCTTCTGATGATTTTTCAAATTCAGCACCATCAATTGGATTGTATTCAATCACATTCACTTTGACTGGAAATCGATTGCAGAGTTTAAAAAGATTAGCCGCATCAACTAAGGTATCGTTGAAGTTTTGGAAAGCAATATACTCGTAGCTAATTTTATTTTTTGTTTTTTGATAAAAATACTCAATGGAATCCATGATCACAGCCAAATTATTTTGCTCATTGATTGGCATGATTTCATCTCGCTTTTTATCATCGGCCGCATGAAGAGAGAGTGCTAAATTAAACTTCACTTCATCATCTGCCAGCTTTCTAATCATCTTCGCTATTCCTGCGGTACTTACTGTGATTCGTCTTGGAGACATATTTAATCCATCAGGTGAGGTAATCATTTTAATACTTTCCATCACACTTTTGTAGGCCAAAAGCGGTTCACCCATTCCCATGTAAACTATGTTGGTCAACGGATGACCGAATGTTTCCATCGCTTGCTGATTTACTAAAACGACTTGATCAAAAATTTCGGAAGCATCGAGATTACGCACTCGTTTCATTTTTCCGGTTGCACAAAATTTACAAGTTAAACTACAACCTACCTGCGACGAAACACAAACCGTAAATCGATTGTCCGAGGGAACTGGAATCAAAACTGCCTCAATCATATGCCCATCATGCAATCGGTATCGAGATTTAATGGTTCCATCTGAACTTCGCTGTACTTTGTCTTCTTGAATTACATTGATGACAAAATTTTCTTCCAAAGATTCTCGGAGTCCTTTTGACAAATTAGACATTTGATCAAAAGACCTAGCTCCTTTTTTCCACAACCATTCATAGACTTGCTTCGCACGAAATTTCTTTTCTCCCATTTCGAGAAAATAATTTTCCAATGCTTCTAAGTCAAACTTACGAATATCTATTTTTGAAATAATTTTATCAGACATAGTGCAAAGGTAAATCTTTGCGGTGAGTTTTTCCAAACTTAAATTTCACTAAATTCCTTTTCCCATTTTTTAAAAAAATTCATCTTTCCTAAAACTACTCATTACTAATTCAGTTCCATCATCTAATGAAACAGCAGGGTTTCTTTACCTGCCTACTATTTTTATACATTTCAAATTGACCAATTGTGAGCGGTTGATTCGAAAAAAATGAAGATCTGACAAAATACTTTCATATCCTTTTAATGTTTTAGACACCAAAACTTTACTTCCATCTTTAAAATAAAATTGAGTGTAATTGCCTTGAGCTTCACAACGAACTATATTTTTTATCTCTACAAAAAAATATCCTTCGCTAGTTGGTAAGCTAATTTTTTCCAAATTGGAGTTCATATTTTTTTTCAGAATAGAAATTCTTTCCGGTTGAGAATCCAAATATTTTTTCTCTTTAATTTGAATACCTCCTAGTCCTGTATAGAAACTTTTTATTGTATTTTTCTTCTTTAATATTAACCCACCATCTTTTCCTATTTGATATTGATTCATTTTAAATCCAAGAACCGTATTAGTTGACGAATATAACATTTGAAAATGTTAATAGGAATTCATTTACTACACAAAACTCCTTAATTGTCTTAAATTTAATCGATGAAAAATTAATAATTCCATCCTCCACAAACGCTAACTGCCCCGCCAAGTTCTTAAACCAAATTCTCCCCCACGAATCCTCCTGTATCGTCAATATCTCATTATCCAATAAATCAGGATGATAATACGTCTCCATTTCTTTGCCATCATATCGACAAATTCCATTCTCTGTACCAAACCACATAAACCCTTTTTTGTCTTGATGCACTTGATAAATAGTCATACTTGGCAATCCGTCCTCTTCCGTCAATTGCCAATAAAAAGGATCTTGCCCTATCCCCCTTATCCAAGATGATAGAAGTATAAAAATTAAAACAAAAAATTTAGGTGAGCTTTTAATCAAATTTGGTTTTTAAGTTCGTGAAAGAAATCATCAAAATTACTGAATATATCCTGTTCTTACCTGATCCTTTAATAATCCATCCGTTAAGTTCACCACCACCACAGGTCAGTTCACTCATTATCCTTTTTTTATCCCCTTGATTACGCTATCTTAATTTCAAATTCAATACACCCTTCTCAAAAAATATAAAGCTCTGAATTAAAAACTTAAAATGGATGTATCCACTTTCCACGCTTTTTACTTTAAACGCTCTTTTAAAAAAAGCCTAGCTATCATCAGCTAGGCTTTATTTTTTATTCCAATCTCCATTGCTTACTTTCACTTCAAATAATTAATTTTTTCACCTTCTAATTTTATCATGGCAAAAGTAATTTCCTTCTCCAAAGGTTTTCGAAGTATTGTTTTTTGGTCCATTATCTCCGCTGCCTTTATTGGTCCAGGAACGGTTACTACTGCTTCCAAAGCAGGTGCATCTTTTCAAATAGCATTACTTTGGGCATTAGTCTTTTCAACTTTTGCTACCATTATTTTGCAGGAAGCTGCGGCGAGAATTACTATCGCCTCTGGCAAAAGTTTGGGTGAAATCATTGCTTTAAAATATCAGGACTCAGGTTCAAAATTAAGTTGGGCAGTCTTTTTATCTATCGCATTTGGCTGTGCAGCTTACCAAGCAGGAAATATGCTCGGCGCAATCGAAGGCATGAAATTAATAACTGATTTTTCTCCAAAAGTATTAACTGTCGGATTAGCCATTTTTGCTTTCGCAATATTAATGTTAGGAAATTTTCGGAGCATTGCGAATGTCTTAGGAATGGTCGTTGCATTTATGGGAATTGCATTTATCTATGTTGCCTTCCAAACTGATTTTAGTCTTGGAGAAATTTTACAATCTGCCATCATTCCTTCTTTTCCTGAAAATTCCTCTCTCTTAATTATCGGCTTGGTTGGAACTACAATTGTTCCTTACAATCTTTTTTTAGCCTCAGGAATTACGCAAGGTCAAAGCATTTCTGAAATGCGTGTGGGTATTGTTATGGCTGTCTTAATTGGGGGTTTTATTTCAATGGCAATCATGTTGGTCGGCACACAATTGATTGGTGAATTCTCGTTTGGATCACTTGCTGAGATGATGAAAACTAAAATGGGAGATTTCGGTGGTAGTCTTTTTGCCTTTGGACTTTTTGCAGCAGGTTTGACCTCTTCAATTACTGCTCCTTTGGCTGCAGCCGTAACTGCTAAAAGTTTATTTGGTTCAAATAAAAAAGAATGGGAAGTTAAAGGAAAAAATTTCAGACTTGTTTGGGGAATCATTTTATTAATTGGTTTGACTTCAGGTTTGACTATCGGAAAACCCATTCCAGCCATCATCGCAGCTCAAGCCATTAATGGAATTCTTTTACCTATAATTGCCATCTTTTTAATTTTAGCAGTCAATGATTCTGCTTTGATTCCTAAGGAATATTTGAATTCTAATTTATCAAATATAATTATGATTTTTTTAGTTACACTAAGTTGCTTCTTGGGCATCAATAATATTTTTAGTGCTTTGGGGAAAACTGTAGAAACTCTAAAGATGAGTTCAGAAATGCAATTTAATTTAGTTCTAACATTGACTTTATTGGTTATGTGTTGGTTATTTTTCAAAATATTCATGACTCAAAAAAGAACTTAAACTAGTTGAAAACGCCATTTAATGTCTTTTTATCGTTTGTTTAACAAATGACAAAGCATATCAATTTTGCAATCCACATATTTGTTACTCAGAAAACTTATTATAACACCCTTCTTTTAACAACTCTCTTAAACAAAAGAATCTTTGCACTCGCAGAGATTCTTTTTTTTATTCCAGAATCCTTCCTAAATTCGATTTTTATTTTGAATCATTTTCAAATCAAAATCAAATATTATGCGTTGGATACCATTCTTTTTTTTATTCCTTCTTCAATCATGTCATGGTCAAAAAAAAATGACCGCTTCTTCCTCTTCTTTTATAACTCCGTTTGAAAAAAATAAAAACACCACCGCTACTTACGAAGAGGCCATTTCTTTTTACAAAAAACTAAGTGATCAATTTCCCCAACTTCAATTGACTACTCATGGAATAACTGATTCAGGATTGCCTTTGCACACTGCAGTACTTTCCATCGATGGAGATTTTGATCCAGCCTCCATTCGAAAAAAAAATAAAAACATTCTCTTTATCAACAATGCCATTCATGCTGGCGAACCATGTGGAGTTGATGCGAGTATGATGATTTTAAGAAATTATTTAGAAGATAAATCTTTACAAAAATTTCTTGATCATACAGTCATCATTGTCATTCCAATGTATAATTTGGGAGGTGTCTTGAATCGAAATAGTCATACTCGAACAAATCAAAATGGCCCTGAATCTTATGGCTTCAGAGGCAATGCAAAAAACTTGGATTTGAATCGAGATTTCATCAAGTGTGATTCTAAAAATGCACAAACTTTTAATCAACTTTATAATTATTGGCAGCCCGATGTTTTCGTTGACAACCACACTTCTAATGGTGCAGATTATCAATACACCATCACTTTAATTCCAACTCAACACAATAAACTCGATCCAACTCTTGCGCAATATTTAAATCAAGAGATGCTCCCTCGACTTTTTTCTGATATGAAAAAAAATGATTGGGAAATGACTCCATATGTTTATGCTCGGACGACTCCTGATGAAGGATTTGCCGGATTTTTAGATTTGCCTCGATATTCTTCTGGCTATGCTGCTTTGCATAATGCTATTTCATTTATGCCCGAAACGCACATGTTAAAACCATTTAAAGATCGAGTTCAGAGTACATATACCTTTATGGATGTGATGATAAAGTTAATGCATGATGATTTTGAAAAAATAAAAACAGCTCGGATTTCAGCAATTAGAAATACGGAAAGTAAAAAAACATTTGATCTCAATTGGACTTTGGATTCTGAGAAAAATGATATGGTTAACTTCAAAGGCTACACCGCTAAAAAGAAACCTAGTTTAATTTCTGGTGAACCTCGATTATACTATGACCGCAATGAACCTTTTGAAAAAGAAGTCATTCATTATAATTATTATAAAACAACTGCAAGTGTCGAAAAACCAATTGCCTATTTAATTCCACAGGGTTATTCAAAAATAATTGACCGACTAAAATGGAATAATGTAAAAATGGAAAGATTGGAAAAAAATCAAACATTCGAAGTTGAGATTTACCGCATTGCAGATTACAAAACGGGTGAAAATCCCTACGAAGGTCATTACCTCCATCGGAATATTGAAGTAGAAAAATTCATACAAAAGAGATCTTACTCGAAAGGAGATTTTATTATTTACGTCAATCAACCTTCTAATCGATATATTGTCGAAACCCTCGAACCAATCGCGCCAGATTCTTATTTTGCTTGGAATTTCTTTGATGGCATTTTGCAGCAAAAAGAATATTTTTCGTCTTATGTTTTTGAAGATTTGGCGATGGAGATTTTAGCAAAAAATCCTGAGCTGAAAAAGCAATTGGAAGAAAAGAAAAAAGCAGATCCAAAATTTGCCAAAAATGGTTATGCTCAACTAAATTTTATTTATAAAAATTCTGAGCACTACGAACCGACGCATCAGATTTATCCCGTCGGAAGATTGATGAAAAAATAAATTGCTTTCGCTTCGGAACTGTTTTATTGCTAAACTGTTTCCAACAATAGCAAAACAGTTTAACAATAAAACAGTTCTGAAGCAAAAAGCAGTTTCTTCAACCTAAAAGATTCCCTCATCCGCAAAACTAAAATATCCTCGCTCCGAAACAATCAAATGATCAAAGACTGTCATGTCTAAAACCTCCCCTGCTTTCTTTAATTTTTTAGTCAACATAATATCTGCTTGACTCGGTTGTAAATTTCCAGAAGGATGATTATGACATAAAATAATACTCGTCGTCCCTGATTTTTCCAAGGCTTTTCTAAAAACCATTTTCGCATCGACGACGGTTCCTGATACTCCTCCTGAGCTTACTTGTTCTCGTCCAATCACAAGATTAGATCGATTCATTAATAATATCCAAAACTCTTCATGTGGCAAATCGATCAAAATAGGAGCAATCGCTTTGAAGCCATCTGAACTACTTTTAATTTGTGGTTTATCTTTGATGGCGGTCATTTGCCTCCGTCTCCCGAGCTCAGCCGCAGCAGCAATTGTAATTGCCTTGGCTTCACCGATCCCTTTAAATCTTTGAAATTCTGCCAAGGAACATCGGCCTAGTTCGTGAAGATTATTTTCTACCGACTTTAAAATTCTTTGAGCCAACCCGACTGCTGATTCATCTCTAGATCCTGAGCCTAAAAGTATCGCCAACAGTTCAGCATCCGAAAGTGCATGCTTTCCTTTATTCAATAATTTTTCACGTGGTCGATCTTCCTCTGCCCAAGCGGTGATGGCTAATTTTTCTCTATTGTATGCTTCCATTTTGTGAAATTGTTTTCCACAAAATATATTTTTCAAAAAACAAATTTCAATATTGTTCTTTCACATATTTATCAACAATATATTCAAAAGAAAAAACGCTTTCTGTGTTTCCACAAAAAGCGTTTTTATAAAAATTAAGATTTTTTATTTCCTAAATATTTCTCAAAGCTTCTTCTAAATCTTGAATCAAATCATCCACATCTTCCACTCCTACACTCAATCGAATCAAAGAATCAGTTAAACCTACTTTTAATCTATCTTTTTTTGGAATTGAAGCATGCGTCATAGTTGCCGGATGTCCAATCAATGATTCCACTCCACCCAAAGATTCTGCTAAAGAAAATAAATGTGTTCCTTTCAACACTTTATTTGCATCTCTCAAATTTCCTCCAACGATATCAAAAGAAACCATTCCACCAAAATCTTTCATTTGCTTTTTAGCTACTTTATGATTTGGATGAGTTTTCAAACCAGGGTAATATACGTTATCTACTTTTGGGTGCGACTGCAAAAATTTGGCAATCTTCTTTGCATTATCACATGACCGTTGTACTCGTAAATGCAAAGTTTTAATTCCTCTCAAAATTAAAAAACAATCCTGAGGACCAGGAATTCCTCCTGCTGCATTTTGAATAAAACGAAGTTGTTCTGCCAATTCTGGTGATTTCACAATCACTGCTCCATGAACTACATCAGAATGTCCACCCAAATATTTTGTAGCTGAATGAGTTACCATATCTGCTCCCATGTCCAAGGGCGTTTGCAAATAAGGTGAAGCAAAAGTATTATCTACACAAGACATGATGCCTTTCTCTTGTGCGATTTTGCAAATCTTTCTAATGTCAACTATATTCAACATTGGATTAGTTGGTGTTTCAATCCAGATGAGTTTAGTCTTTTCATTAATCGATTTCTCTAAATCTTTGACAGAATCCATCCCTACAAAGTGAGATTTGATTCCAAATTTTCCATAAATTTTGGTCATCAACCGATAGGAACCTCCATAAAGATCATTTGTTGAAACAATCTCATCGCCAGGTTTCAACAATTTCAAAATAGCATCCATCGCTGCCAATCCACTTCCAAAACAAATAGCATCAGTTCCATTTTCTAACGCAGCTAGGTTTTTCTCTAAAGCACTTCGTGTTGGATTTTGAGTTCGAGCATATTCATATCCTTTGTGCTTACCCGGAGCCTCTTGAACATAAGTAGAAGTCTGAAAAATAGGAGTCATGATTGCTCCCGTCGAAGGATCTGGTTCAATACCTGCATGGATCACTTTGGTTCCAAATTTCATTATGATAGTTTTTTTGTTTAGTAAAAGTTGATTTTTATGATATGAATTATTTAAGCGCAAAAGTGAGTAAATTTTAAAACAAAATCTTATCCATTTTTAAAAAAATAAAATTTTTATTTTTACTATTTCATTGACACAAATTCGAGTAAGTTATTTCAGAGGTATTAATTTATTATTCAAGACAATAACTATGGTTTACAATAGAAAAAGGCAATTCAGATGATCTGAATTGCCTTTTTTCAATTTTTTCAGTATTTCAATAATTTAGTTAACTGCTCCAGCTAATTCTTTCCCTGGCTTGAACTTTACAACATTTTTTGCTGCAATTTGTAAAGCCTCACCGGTTTTAGGGTTTCTACCTACACGTGCTGCACGGTGGTTAGAAGAAAAGGTACCAAATCCTACTAGAGAAACTTTGTTACCATCTGCAAGGGTATCACCGATAGCGCTGAAAACTGTGTTTAATGCATCAGTTGCCTGTGCTTTAGTGATGTTAGCGTCTTCTGCTACTTTGTTAATAAGATCTCCTTTGTTCATTTTGAAAAAGTTTAAATTTAAAATAATGGCACAAATTTATGTGCTGTTTATAATGATACAATAAGATTGTATAAAAAACTATTTATAAACCCTGTAAATACAGGGGTTTTGAGCGTTTAAACGCCAAATGTAATAATATTATTTTTGTAAATTGCAGTCTTTTAAATACTGTTTTCTCAAAACAATTTTCATGAAAAAATTAAAACTGCTGTTATTGTGTAGTTCCCTTCTATTGGTTCTACCTTTTGTTTCTTCTTGTAGCAAAAAAACGGGTTGTCCTGTTAATGAAACTGTTGGAAAATCTACCAACAGAAAAGGGGATCTTTCAACTAAAAGAGGAAAATCTAACCTTTTCCCTAAAAAAATGCGAAAGAAGAAACGAGGTTAATAAGCCTCTTATATTACTCAAAGATATAATTTTATATTATAAAAATCAAACATTTTGTTTTCACACTAAAAAAAGTTACTAACACCTATTTTTTAACATTCAATGTTTGTTGGCTTTTTCTACGTTTGTAAAAACAAAATGTTTGGTTTTTAATTATTGCAATTTTGAGTCAAGCGCTTCAGTTAACCCATCTCCAATTAAATTAAAAAGAGTAACAGTTACAAAAATTGCCAATCCAGGAAATATAGCTAACCACCAAGATGTTGTGCTTTCCCTGGCAAAACTCAAAAGTAGCCCCCAAGTAATTTCATCATTATCCAACCCAATTCCTAAAAAAGATAAAAAGGCCTCAATCAATATTGCTGATGCAACACCAAATGCTATCGTAATCAAAACTGGTGCAATCGCATTTGGAATGGCATGTCGAATTATTATTCGCCAATCACTAAATCCCATTGCTTCTGCTGCTTCTATAAATTCAAGCGAACGGACTCTCAGTAATTCTGCTCTAATGAATCGGGCAATGCTTGTCCAACGCAATAATCCAATGATAACCATAACTGAAATGATAGAAGGTTTCTCCAAAATCGCAACTGCAGCTAATAATAAAAATAAAGCAGGTATTGCATTTACTATTTCTATCAATCGCATAATCATAAGGTCTAAAGGGAGAGTTATTTTTTTTGCAAAAAAAGAAACTCGCTCAAATACTTTTGACAACAAATTACATAACAATACGATTACAAAAAACATCAAAATACTTTTTAAGGCTTCGACTCCAAAGTTTCCATTTTCATTAGCTATGCTAAATGTGTAACTTCTTGCTTGAAACGCATAAAAATATCCGAGGACAATCCCTATCAAATTTAGCGCTAATCGAATCCTAGAAATTCGAAAACGTGTGTCTCCAAAGAATCCTGCTAGCGCTCCTAAAAATAAGCCGATGAGTGTTGCTATAAACATCGACAAAACTCCAATCAACATCGCCACTCTAGTACCTCGAATCATTCCGGCCAAGACATCTCGACCAAATTGATCTGTCCCTAACCAATGCCAAAACCTATTGGAGGGTACATTTTGTTTTCCAAAAGGCGATACAAATTGTACGTTTTTATTATCTAAAGTAAAATGAGAATAAGGAATTGGAGGCATTATTAAATTTTGATAATCATGATCTTGCCAAGGAGTCTGATAAAATTTTGTATCCCATTTTGATAATCCTAAATCAACTGCATATTGTTTTAAAATGGGAAAATACGTTTTCCCTTCAATCTTACAATACAATGGTTTTTCATTGGCAATAAAATCTGAAAATAGAGCAATCAAAAATATTCCAATCAACAGTCGTAATGACCATTTAGCTATTCTATTTTTTTGAAAACGTCTTTTGACTCTTGCCCAATAACTCTGCCCCTGTTCTTGTTTTTCAAGAATTTCCAGCGCTTTTCCTTCCTTATTTTTTCCAAAAATCATTTACTATTTTTTATCAAATGAAACTCTAGGATCTGCTACTGAATATAATATATCTGCTACCAACATTCCAACCATGGTCATTACTGCTGCCAACATCAATATGGCAAAAACAACTGGATAATTTTGTTCGAAAATTGAAGCCAAAGTCAACTTACCCATTCCTGGAATATTAAAAATTACTTCAATAACTACCGAACCTGCCAAGGCTGCGGGAAAGACATTTGCAAATAAAGTGATAATCGGAAATAAGGAATTTCGAAAAGCATGTTTCCAAATAACCTGATTCTCATCCAACCCTTTTGCTTTTGCTGTTCGAATATAATCTTGTTGAATTACATTGATCATACCTCCTCGCATTTGTCTGGAGATAAAAGCCAATGAATTATAACTGATACAAAGGACAGGTAAAATTAAGTGGCTCGCTGTTTCCCAAAATCGATTCCAAAATGGAGCATCCGATGGTAAGTCCCCTAAACCAATCGATGGAAAAATGTCTGTCCATAATCCATATTCAGGAGTGGTAAAAAATACGACCAGCATTGTTGCTATCCAAAAAGAAGGAAGAGAATACAACATGAATAATGCTACCGTTGTAATTTTATCAAAACGTAACCCTCTATTTTTTGCAGAAAAAACACCCAATGGAATTGCAGTTAGATAGGCTACCAAAATGGATAGTATCATCATTAAAAAAGTCCAAAAAATAGCATCTTTAATTTCAGACGCAACAGGCCGCAGCGTTTTATAAGAAAACCCAAAATCTCCAACTATGAAATTTGTAATCCAATTATGATATTGATTGTCGAATCCATACCAATGGATTGTTGGAATATACAATTGATTGGGACTCGCTTTTTCTTTGATGTTTTGATAGCTGTATTCTAGTTCTGTTATTTCGTCTTTTAGATATTGTTCTAATGTAGGAGTATTGTTATATGCTTTTAGAATTCTATTTAAGCGACTTGTAATGACTTTATCTTTTGAAAGAATTGGAAGGAAATTGAGTTCTCTTTTTATTTTTTTTACTGACTCTTTTCCAATTGAATCGGGGATTTCAAATAATTTGATTTGAGTAGCTTGAATGGCTTCTTTGTAATTTGAAATTTGCTCCCAATTTCCATAATGAGATATTAAGGTCTGCCAATTTTCTCTTTTATCTTTTTGAATAATTTTGTGAAGGGTGTCTGGGTATGCTTTTGATGTTAATGCAAAATAAAATGTTGGCCCTGTTAATCCGTATAACTCTGCTAATCTGCGATATTCTATTTCACAATTATTGACAGCAGCTATAGAACTATTGTCTTCGCATTTATCTGCAGGATCACCTGGCGTACACTTACTTAATCCAAATGCTAGAAATGAAATAGCAATTAAGGTTGGGAAAAAATACAAAATACGTTTTACAGTATATTTGAACATATTCTTGGATTAAGTAATAATTTGAAACTGAAAATTAACCATTCTTATTTAAAAAAATAATGGGTAGCCAAAATCAATTTTGGCTACCCTATTTTTTCTTTTGGAAAAATGAAAATTTATTTATTCAATTTAAATTCATTTTCAAAAATCCATGGCTTTCTAACTGAAGGTTTAAAATCGAATTTCTTATTAATTGCTATCCTTCCTAAAGGAACCATAAGGAAAATACATGGCTGTTCATCGTAAATAATTTCCTGCAATCTTTTATATAATTCATTTCTTCTCTTCTCAGGAATTATAGTTCTAATCTCTTCGATAATTTTGTCAGACTCTTCATCTCCAAATCCAAATCGATTTCCTCCCGAAGGCGTATCACTATCAGTATGCCAATTTTGATAGGGGTCATCCATACTTGTATCCTGTGCCCAACCGCCTGTGAGCAAATCAAAATCTCTTTTACTTCTCATCCCTACAACAAGGTTTCCTTCCTTGATTACCAATTCAATATCAACTCCAACTCTCTTTGCATTTGCTTTGAAAATAGTTCCTATTTTCTGACCGGTGACTCCTGCTTTTGACGAAAGGTAATCCAGTTTCATCTCAGTTAATTCTCCATCAATCATCTTATCCACAATTCCATTTCCATTTGTATCTTCCCAACCTGCTTCTTTTAAAAGTGCTCTTGCTTTATCTAAATCCTGTTCAATCAATGCTAACCCCTTATGATAATATGGTCGTGATGGATGAATTGGGCCAACTACTTTTTCAGCATAGCCATACATTGTCGTATTGATGATTTCATCCATATTTATCAGATGCGCCAAAGCTCGTCGAACTCTCTTATCTGAAAGTTTTGGCCGATTACTATTCATTCCAACATTAAAAATTACAAATTGAAACGGCTCGTGAAAATTCAAATTGGTTTGCCCATCTGTACTTTCTTTCAAAGCACTATACTGATCTGCTGTTATTTGAGTCATTACATCAATTGATCCTGCTTTGAGTTCCGTAACTGCCGTGGTGACATCGCTCATAGGCTTGTAAATAATCGTTTCAGGATTTGCTGTGAGCAATGGATATTTTACAGCAAGTTTATCGCCCCACCAATTTTTCTTTTTCTTCAAAACAATTCTTTGTCCTGAAATCCATTCTTCCAAAGCATAAGGTCCACAACCATTTACAAATCCTTTTTCTCTTGAAAACTTCTCAGTTGAAAATTCAGTAGCGAACTCTTGCAAACGAGAATCAGATTCTGCTAATTTCGAAGCACCATCTGAATTTGATAATTGTTTGATCGTGAAATTTTTCATAATCCCTTTTGGGTCATAAATATGGGCTGGAAAAGTTGGTATATCTGTGAAAATAATATCTGTCAAAAAATAATTTTTTGACACCAAAGAGAATTTTTTAGGATTAGTTTCATCAATCATCATATCTTTAAAACTAATCGCAACTGCTCGGTATGCAGCTGCTCCAACTTTAGGATTTAAGATCGCCTTGATTGAAAATTCCACATCATGCCCTGTTACTGGTTTTCCATCATCCCAAATTGCTTCTTCATGGATTTCATATTTGCATAATAATTTTCCTTTGTGTTCTCCTTCTGTAATTTCTTCGATGATCGGTAATTCTTTCGCTAGCATCGGCATTGCCTTAAGCGTTTTGGTATCATAATGAACTAGATTCGAAAAAATTTGATTCATCACTCCACGAGCATTTGCCTGAGTAGTCAATGCTGGATTCAACTTATCTGGTTCTCCTACCAAACGTGAAACTACCGTAAATGAATCATCCGCAGTTGTCCCATCTTTAGTTACAGCTGGATCTGTTTTACAACTTTGAAAAAATAAAATAATCGCAAAAATGAATAGAATCTTTTGAGCAGAAGTTCTTTGGAACATAATTATATTTTTTTGTATCTCTAAAAAAATTAAAAACATCTATGATGTATTTGTGTTGTACATCAAAGATAAATAACAACAACCACAAATTCGAAAACAATTATGTCAACAGTTTTACTCGCAGGCGGCACAGGTTTAATCGGCCAACGTTTAAGTGTTCTTTTGGAAAAAAAAGGATATGATGTCATTTTCTTAAGTCGAAAGAAAAAATCAGATAATCGCTTTTTCCAATGGGATGTAAAAAAGAAAACCATTGATTCCGCTGCAATTGAAAGAGCAGATTATGTGATCAATTTGGCAGGTGCTGGAATTGTTGACAAGCGTTGGACTGAAAGTCGGAAAAAAGTTTTAATCGAAAGTCGCACTCAAACTGCCGCACTTTTAAACGATAGTTTTGAAAAAATAAAAAAACCAAAAGCATATCTCTCTGCTTCTGCAATTGGTTTTTATGGCAATCGAGGAGATGAATGGTTGACGGAGAGTTCTGAACCACAACCAGAAGATTTTCTTTCTGAATGCACTATGGCCTGGGAGAATGCAGCTAAAAGTATTGCAAAATCAAAAATTAGAACTGCCATTTTTAGGATTGGGATTGTATTGTCAATGAATGGTGGAGCACTTCCAGAAATGATTTTACCGATGAAATTTGGTGCAAGAGTTTCTTTTGGAAATGGAAAAGCGTACTACCCTTGGGTACACATTGATGATGTTTGTTACATGTTTATTTGGGCATTAGAAAATGAAAAAGTGACTGGTATTTATAATGCAGTTGCCCCTAAGCCTCTAATGATAAAAAATTTAGTTAAAGAAATTCAAGCTGCTCGTGGTGGTTTTGCTTTCCCCTTTCCTGCTCCTTCTTTTGCTTTGAAATTAGTGATGGGAGAAATGGCAGATATGCTTTTAAATAGTGCTAGAGTTTCTGCAGAGAAAATCCTTGCAAGTGGATATGAATTTAAATTTTCAAGGATCCAGCCTGCACTTAAAAATATTTTAAAAGAAAAAGTTTGATTCGCAAACGACTGGATTTATAAAAACATACATGACATAGAATTGAAATACTATCATGAAAGCAAAAAACCCTTTTTTCCATTATGGAAAAAAGGATTTTTATTTTTTAATAAAATTATTTCGAGTAGAGTTTTACTTCGCCTCTTCCGCTTCTGGCTCAAGACTTTCCACTTCTTCTGGTTGATTTAAACCTCTAATTTTATCTTTAATTTTTTGCTCGATTTCCAAAGCAACTTCTGGATTATCAGCCAAAAAGTTTTTAGCAGATTCTCGACCTTGTGCGATTTTACTTCCACCGTAAGCATACCAAGATCCGCTTTTATCGATGATGTCATGATCTACACCTAAATCGACAATTTCTCCTGTTTTGGAAATTCCCTCTCCATACATAATGTCAAATAATGCAATTCGGAATGGCGGTGCTAATTTGTTTTTCACCACTTTCACTTTTACGTGATTTCCAACTACATTTCCTTCTTTATCTTTAATCGCAGAACCTGATTTTCGAATATCTAATCTTACTGAAGCATAGAATTTTAATGCGTTACCTCCAGTTGTTGTTTCCGGATTTCCGAACATTACCCCAATTTTTTCACGTAATTGGTTAATGAATACACAACAACATCCAGTTCTTCCAATTGCTCCTGTCAATTTTCTCATTGCCTGAGACATCAAACGAGCTTGTAATCCCATTTTAGAATCTCCCATTTCACCTTCAATCTCACTTCTTGGAACTAAGGCTGCAACAGAATCAACTACAATAATATCAATTGCAGCTGAACGAATTAAGTTTTCAGTAATTTCAAGTGCTTGCTCACCATTATCTGGTTGAGAAATCAATAAGTTCTCCGTATCAACCCCAAGTGATTCTGCATAATTTTTGTCAAAGGCATGTTCCGCATCAATAAAAGCTGCGATTCCACCTTTTCTTTGACATTCTGCAATTGCATGAATGGCCAAGGTAGTTTTACCTGAAGATTCAGGACCATAAATTTCAACGATTCTACCTTTTGGAAGACCATTGATTCCGAGTGCTAAATCTAGACTTAATGAACCCGTTGGAATAGTTTCGACATCAACTGCTGGCTTATCACCCATTCTCATTACGATTCCCTTTCCGTAAGTTTTGTCTAGCCTATCCATCGTTTGTTTTAAGGCTTTTAGCTTTGCTTCTTTTTCTTTTGACATTGTATACAATTTTAATCTTTTGAAAACAACTTTTTGTTTATAACGACTCAAAGATAAACTTTTTGTTTGTATAAAACAAAAAATAAAAGCATTTTATTAAAAAAAATTGTTTTAAATGTTTTAAATCGCTAAAAAGTTGTTTTACTAAAATGTGTAAGAATGTGTTTTTTCAAGTATAAAATTTAATTAAAACAAGATAGGTAAAGTTTTTTTTGAATATCCAATATCGAACAAGGAATTTCGAATATCCAAAAATCGCAACATTATAAATCCTGGGTTATTCATAAAATTGGAAAAGCCCTTAATCAAATTCAATTGATTAAGGGCTTTCAGGAGGATTTTAAAATCCATCTAATGTTGAGCTTCAACTGCTGTCTCCTTGCTATATCGAAGGATATTTTGGATACTGTCAGGTGAAGGATTAAAAGTAACTTTAGGTAATTGATCGTTAGCTTTTTTCAATTCTTGGTAATCTTCAAACAAATTCCAATCTTCTTGAAGAGCTGTTCTAATCGCCATTGATTCGGCTACCGAAGTTTCTTTGTAAATGAATCTAGTTAAGTGATTTAATGTAAAGTTATGCTTCATGAACGTTTTTTTGAGTGAATAAATAAGTTGTGCGCTTAAAAAGTTGTGTGTGAAAAATTCAATACTAAAACTAAAAAGCCTTAGCAAATATTTTGCTAAGACCTTTTTTTTTTATCATTTTTTTTATTATTAAGCAAATTCTGAATCTTAAGTCTGTTTAAAACTGATATCAACACTTTCGTTAGTCATTTTCAATTCCAATTTTAGCCCACTCATAACAGTTTGTCTTCAATATTATTTCGAAAAAATAGATTTCCCAGTTATTTTATTCGATGCCACGTTTGAGTTCGATAAAAAAGAGCAACATATCCTCGAACTTTTAAGATATCATTTCCTTCTAACCATATTTTACAACTATAGGTCTTATCTTTTGTTGGTGAAAAAATCTCTCCGTTTTTCCAAGTACTCCCACTTTTCTTCATATCCCATAGGATTTCCATACCAACTAAAGGTTTGCCTTTTCGATCACCTGTGCAAGTATTGCAAACATCGGTTGTTGGGTTTATAAGTTTTATAATTTTACCATAATACTTCCCATTCTTTTCATAGATTTCTACTTGAGATTTTTCTTCGCCCGTTTCATCATCAACTGTTTTCCAAACACCCACACAAGATTGAGCTACGGATGATGTTACAAATAACGTGAAAAATAAAATGGTTGTGAGGATTGATTTTAAAGTCATTGTTATAGTTTTTTGAAAATGGTTTTTCAACCTATTTAAGTAATATTATTTTATCTAAATTTTAATTGGCACAATGCTTTTGAGACAACTTGAAAAGTCATTTTACTTAAGCATAACAAACTCTGTTCTTCGATTGTTCTGTCTGCCCCATTCTACATCATTTGAGTCGATTGGTTTGGTTTCTCCATATCCTTTGTGACTTAAACGACTAGCAGCAATTCCATTTTTTATTAAAAAATCTTTTACCGCTTTTGCTCTATTAGTTGATAAGGTAAGATTGTTATCATCCGAACCTACATTATCTGTATGTCCATTTATTTGAATTTTGAGGGTATTGTTATTTTCCAATAATTGTAATAGTTGATTCAATTCAAATAAAGATTCTGGTTTCAACTCCGCTGATCCAGTTTCGAATAAAACATTTCTCAAAACAACTGGGGGAGAAGTTGTTTCAGGTTCTACGGTTGACGTAACTGGTTTATTTTTGATTGGTTGTAATCCTATTTTTAATAAAAATGGGTTGTTTAAACTTTGCGTTTTTTCTAGCGAAAAGTTTTCAGAGTGAAATAAATATTTCTCTTTTGAAATATTCAATGCATAGTTTTTTCCTATAGGCAAACAAACCAGAAATTCTCCATCCTGATCTGTAAAAGAAGATGCATAAGTATCTCCAGAGTTCAAATCTATGAAATCAACCTTTGCTGAAAGTTTCTCTTTTGTTTCCAAATCATAGACGTATGCTTGGACATAAGTCACGGGTTGAGGTCGAGCTTCTTGGTATAATTCAAAACTATATAAGTCCGTATGTCCTCCTTTGACTCCACTATCAAAAACAGATTCATCGGTTTTTACATTTTTTGTATCGCTAGCAAAGTAGCCCGTTTTCCCATCTAAACTCAAAACCAACGCGCCTTCTCCTGCTTCTGTATTTATTGGGTAACCTAAGTTTTTTGGAGTAAACCATTCTTTCTCATTTTTTTTCCTAGCGAAAAATAAATCATGCCCTCCCATTCCAGGGTGTCCATCTGACATAAAATAAAGCGTTTGATTATCGGCATGAATAAATGGTGATTGCTCATCGTAAGGTGAATTAATGATATCTCCTAGGTTTTGAGGTTTTCCCCATTTTCCATCTTTTTGACGATAACTAATCCAAATATCTTTTCCACCTTGCCCTCCTTTTCGATTACTGGTAAAATAAATCGCTCGTCCATCTGCTGAAATTGAAGGTTGTGATTCCCAACCTCTCGAATTAATTGGTGACCCTATATTTGCCGCAGATGTCCATCTCCCATCTCTAATTTCTGAATAATATAAATCGCAGCTACCATAACCATCTTTACGATTACAAGCTGTGAAAACCAAAAATTTTCCATCAGCCGAAATACTTTGGGCTCCTTCATTTTGTTCAGTATTCACTCCATTCAATGGAACTCCTTTTTGCCAAACACCATCTTTTTTAGTGCTCATAATAAAATCTTCTTGCCCATAAAGTCTTGCAGTATATATTAATTGATTGCCATCAGCAGTTAAAGAGGGAAGGTATTCTGGATTTTGAGTATTAATATTTTCACCTAAACTTTTAGGCTCATAAGGAACTGGATTAGCGTAAGCCGTTTTCATAAATCGGCTATTGGCAATATGCTTTTTAGATTTTTTTTGGAGAATCTCATTATTGGGTTGAGAGGCTAGATAGTTTTCAAAATGTATAATTGCCTCATCAAATTTCTTCATTCGCATCTCTGCCAAAGCAAGGGTATAAAATACTTTCTTTTTGTAAAATGAATCTATCTGGATTACTTTTTCAAAACCTTGTACTGCCACTTCATAATTTTTCATATCATAATGAATGGCTGACCATTGGATTTGTGCGTCGATAAATGCAGGTTCCTTTTTTAGCGCTTTTGAAAATTCTTTTAATGCTTTTTCATTTTCACCTGCTCGTGAATATTTTATTCCTTTTTTATAAGTCTTTTTTAATTTTTCTGAAGCGGTTTTCCGAGTGACATAATTTTCATTGGAATTAGGTTGGGTAAAACCACTTTGTCCAAAAACAAAAGCTATAAAAATCAAAAGTAAATTTCTTCTCATCATAATTTAACAACGTTTGGGATGTCTAAAAACGTGTAACCCACCTTGAAATATTCTTCAAAGTGGGTTACATATCTTTTATTATTCTAAGTTCTTACTTAAATTTAATCTGAACAAGAACTTAAATAGAATTGTATAACAGTTTCATAAACTGTTAAACAAATAACGTATTTCTAGTCTGGCTCAAATCCTAAGATAATATTAAACTGTCCAAATTCTTGCCATTTTGCACCACTATTAATCAAGTTAGGTTTATCAAATCCAATACCATAATCAAATCCAAGTGTTCCAAACATTGGTAAGAAAACTCTTAAACCTAAACCTGCTGATCGCCTCACATCAAATGGATTGAAATCTTCGAAACTGTTCCAAGCATTTCCTCCTTGAGCAAATGCCAAAACATAAATCGTAGAACTTGGATTCAATGAAATTGGATATCGCAATTCAACGGTTAATTTATCAAAAACAGATGCTCCTCCATTATTACTTGCTGGCAAATCATTCACTTCATAACCTCTCAAGGAGATAATATCATTTCCTAATAATCCAAATTGTTGTCCTGCCAATCCATCTCCTCCCAAGACAAATCTTTCGAAAGGTGATAATCCAATATTGCTATCATAAAATCCTAACATTCCGATTTTGATCGAAGATTTTAAAACTAAGTTTCCAACAAGTGGAGTGTACCACTCTGCATCAAATCTCCATTTGTGATATTCTAACCATCGGAAACGATTGGCATTTTCGATGTCTGCAATAGCTTGATCAGTCAATCCTGCTCTTTCGTCTTCCGATAAAAGGAAGAAATCATCATTCTTAAATAATGAGTATGGAGGAGTTAATGAAATACTCAATGAAACTTTCGATCCTGTTTTTGGGAAAATGGGGTCAACAACTGTTGTTCTCGCCAATGTTCCTTTTAAACTAAAATTTCGGAAATTACCCTCCCTCAATAATGAACCATCTTGCAATCTAAAATCTCCTCTATTCCATTGGTTCAATGCTAAGTTTTGCAAATTAATTGCTCCACTCAAAACAAAGTTATCATCTGGCCATTTTAATCGAGTTCCTAATCCAAGAGAGAAATTTGTAATTCCTAAACTATTAAAACTTGCGCTCTCTTTTGATAAACCATTAGTCAATCGAGTATAATAACCTGCAATAGTAAATGAAGTTGCTTTTTTTCCACCCAACCAAGGCTCCGTAAATGAAGCATTATATGATTGGTAAAAACGTCCATTGGTTTGTGCTCGAAGAGAAAGTCTTTGTCCGTCACCTTGAGGTAACGGGCTCCAAGATTCTTTTTTCAATATATTCCTAACTGAGAAATTATTAAATGAAACTCCCAATGTTCCAATCACTCCACGACCTTGTCCACCCCATCCTGCAGAAAGCTCCAACTGATCAGAAGGTTTTTCTTCGACAGTATATTCTATATCAACTGTTCCTCTTTGTGGATTTACAGGAGTATTGATTCCCATCGTTTCGGGATTAAAATATCCTAAATTGATGATCTCTCTTTGAGAACGAATAATATCTGAACGACTGAATTTTTCTCCTGGACGAGTTCTTAATTCTCTTCGAATTACGTGCTCATGAGTTCGATCATTTCCAGCGATGGTTACTTTATCAATTGTTGCTTGAGGTCCTTCATAGATTCTAATTTCCAAATCAATCGAATCATTATCAATCGAAACTTCAATTGGATCTACTCGGAAAAACAAATAACCATTATCCATATATTGTGTCGTAACATCTCTTCCATCTTGACTAAAACTCAATCGAGTTTCTAACAATTCTTGATTATAAATTTCTCCTTTTTCAATTCCTAAAATAGCAGCTAAAGTCTTTGTATTATAAATTGAATTCCCTTTCCAAGCAATATCTCTAAAGAAATATCGATTTCCTTCTTCTATATTAATTTGCAATTCCAATTGCCCATCATCATTTCTCGATATACTATCTCCCAAGATCCGAGCATCTCTAAAACCTATGGTATTATAATATGCAACGATCATTTTTTTATCCGCTTCGTAATCGTTTTTGATAAACTTAGAAGAATTGAAAATTCGTTTTTTCTCCTTCGTTTCTTTCATCAACTTCTTAAGCTTCCGAGGCTTGACATTCTTATTTCCAGCAAAACTAATTTCCTTAATTTTGATTCTTTCTTTTTTATCTACCTCAAAAATCAATCGTACAGAATTAGTACTTGTATTATCCTCAATCTCTTCTACTTTCACCTCAGCATCTAAATATCCTTTCCCTTCAAAGAAACTTTTAATTCCATTAATCGCATCTGTCTTGATACTTTCTGTGATAATTCCACCTTTCAATAAATAAGTATTGACCACACCATTCAAATCATCGTGGTATTTCTTTTTGACATTTTTATAAGAAAAACGAGATAATCGAGGACGCTCCTTTACAAAAACTTCTATGAAAACAATATCACCAATTGTTTTGGTTTGAAATACTCGTACATCAGTAAATAATCTTAATTTCCAAAGTGCTTTGATCGCTCTTGAAATATCATATCCACCTGTTCCTATTCTAATTTTGTCTCCTACTTTCAATCCTGCAATCGCTTTGATCGCATTTTCATCACTAAAATTAGCTCCAACAACGGTGATCCCTCCTATCTCAAATTCTTTTTGTTCAGCGTAATCAATATTAGGAATCGTATCAGGAACGATAACTTGTGCTAAACCATTTATTGTAAAAAAGAAAAGACAAACTAGAAATGGTAAAATATTTTTTAAACTCATTTTTTTTGTTCTGTTAAATTTTCTCAAAGAGAAATACTATTTAAATCAAAATCAAAATGGCAATTATATAATCAAAATACGCTTGATTTAAAATTACATTTTGACTTCCCTTCTGTTATAACGGTTGGGAAATTTATTTCGTTGGTGTTTTTTTTATCAAAAGATATATAATTGTCCGAACGCTAACTTTATAAATAATGGATTGCATGATTATGAATTATGGATTTCCCTCGAAATGTGATCTTACAATATCATAAAATCCTACATCTTTAATTCTAAATCAAGAAATTTGCTCGCTAGTTTTTCCAAACCTTCTTTCTCGGTTTTGAAAATCCACAATCGCTTCGTACAAATGTTCCTTTCGGAAGTCTGGCCAAAAAATTGGAAAAAATCGTAACTCAGCATAAGCAATCTGCCAAAGCAAAAAATTACTGATTCGTTGTTCTCCACTTGTTCGAATTAATAATTCAGGATCAGGCATTCCAGCTGTGCTCAATGCATTAGAAAATGTAGATTCATCAATATCTTCTATTTTCAAATCATCATTCTTAGCTGCCAAAGCTAACTTTTTAGAAGCTTCAATAATTTCCCACTTTGCGCTATAATTGAGAGCCAAAACCAAGGTCATACGAGTATGATGTTTAGTTTTTTCAATACCCTCCATCAATGCGTTGTAAGTATCTTTAGGCAATTTTGTTAAATCACCAATTGCTTGCAATCGAATATTATTTTTGGTCAATGTCGATAATTCCTTCCGTACAGTTTGAATCAAAAGACTCATCAGTGCATTCACTTCCGTTTGTGGACGACTCCAATTTTCAGTCGAAAAAGCATACATGGTCAAATATTTCACTCCCAATTCTGCCGCTGCCTCTGTCGTTTCTCGGACTGCTTTCACTCCATTCCGATGTCCAAAAACTCGAAGTTTACCTTTTTGTTTTGCCCATCGTCCATTTCCATCCATGATCACCGCAATATGCTGCGGTAATTTGTCCATGTCAATCTTGGATTTTAAATCACTCATTTTTGAAAACTTGCTTAAAAAATCTTCTTTTTGAAAATTCACGCAAAGGTAAGAAAAACTACTTTAATTTTTGCCCGTATAAAACAATGAATATCAAGGAGTTATTTTCTTTAAATCAAAGTGTTTCTTGTCAGTTAATGGCTTCGTGTTTACCTATAGTTTGAATTTAAGACTTTGGACTATTTTGTAGCCAAACGAATGGACATTTGGTAGTCAACCACTCCTAGTAGAATGTTTATTTTTTTTGGAAAAAGAAAAGGAACAATTGTATTTTTGCCCAAAATTCAAATGCCTCTTTATTGTAATACTTAAAACTAAAATATGAAATTTCAAGACTTCCCTTATCAAAGACCTGAGTTAGATTCTTTTGTTAAACAATTCGAAACACTTTTAGAAGGTTTTGAAAATGCCAATTCATTAGAATCGCAGAATGATTTTTTTGAAAAAATAAATGAAATGCGAGAAGATTTTTCTTCCATGAATAATCTTTGCCGTATTCGCCATAGTATAGATACCAGAGATGAATTTTATGAAAAAGAAAATACCTTTTTTGATGAAAATTCTCCTACTTATGAAGCATTGAATAATCGTTTTTACCAATTGATTTTAAATTCAAAATTCAGAAAATCGTTGGAAGAAAAATGGGGGAGTCAACTTTTCGTTATTGCTGATTTGAGTTTAAAAACTTTCCAACCAACTATTTTAAAAGACTTACAAAAGGAAAATAAACTCGTTTCAGATTATAATAAAATCAAAGCAACAGCTGAGATTGAATTTGAAGGAAAAAAATATAATCTCTCCTCTATTGTTCCTTTGGAAACTTCAAAAGATCGGGCAACTCGAAAAGCTGCGGCTGAAACAAAATGGGCGTTTTACGAAAAAAAATCAGCATCCTTTGAACAAATTTATGACCAACAAGTCAAAGTTCGACACGAGATTGCACAGAAATTGGGTTATAAAAATTTCATTGAATTAGGCTATGCTCGAATGTTACGATCTGATTATAATGCAGAGATGGTTGCTAATTTTCGACAACAGATTTTGGAACATGTGGTACCTGTCGCAACTAAATTATATGAGCGACAACAGAGTCGTTTGGGATTAGAAAAATTGAAATATTACGATACTGGTTTCCGCTTCGCTTCAGGCAACCCAAAACCGCAAGGTTCGCCTGATTGGATTTTGAATCATGCGAGTAAAATGTACGCTGACCTTTCTGCTGAAACGAAAGAATTTTTTGACTTTATGCAAGACAATGAGTTGATGGATTTAGTGAATAAAGAAGGAAAATCGACAGGCGGATATTGCTCATTTATTGGCAAATATAAAGCACCTTATATTTTTTCCAACTTCAACGGAACAAGTGGCGACATTGATGTTTTGACCCATGAAGCAGGTCATGCATTTCAAGTTTATTCGAGTCGAAATATTGGATTGGATGAATATAATTGGCCAACTTATGAAGCATGCGAAATTCATTCGATGAGTATGGAATTTTTCACTTATCCTTGGATGGAGTTATTTTTTGAGCATGAAACGGACAAATATAAGTTTGCACATTTAGCAAGTGCTATTAAATTTTTGCCTTACGGAGTTGCCGTTGACGAGTTCCAACATTTCGTCTACGAGAACCCAAATGTTACTCCTAAAGAACGAAATGAAGCTTGGCGAAAAATTGAAAAAAAGTATCTTCCTCACATTGATTATGGAGACAATATGTTTTTAGAAAATGGAGGGTTTTGGCAAAAACAAAGTCACATTTTTTCTTCTCCATTTTACTATATTGATTATACCTTAGCACAAGTCTGCGCTTTCCAATTTTGGAAAAAAGATCGAGAAAATCACGCTTCTGCGTGGAGTGATTATGTGAAATTATGTCAAGCAGGTGGAAGTCAATCTTTTTTAGATTTAGTTAAATTAGCAAATTTAATGTCACCTTTTCAAGATGGCTGCGTACAAAGTGTGATCGAAACCATCAAAAATTGGTTGAATTCGGTCGATGATTCAAAATTTTAGTTTTGTTTTGCAAAATATTAACCTTTTCATCATGTATGACACTACATGAAAGAGAAAGAATGCTTAATTTTGCATCACACACTAGCTAAACTATTTTAAAGCACTCATCCCACGATACATTATGTTTGACATTATCCTAAGTTTTATCACAGCTTTTACGCTGACTTATTTTGCGATACCTTCTATTATTCATGTAGCAAAAGTTAAGGGTCTTTGCGATGAGCCTGGCGAACGGCGAGCTCATACTGAAACCACTCCTTCTTTGGGTGGAATTGCAATTTTTGCAGGCATGATTTTCTCGATTGTTTTATGGACACCTTTCGGTGTTTTTGATGATCTCCAATATATTTTATGTGCATTTATTATCATCTTTTTAATTGGTTCAAAGGATGACATTGTTCCCATTTCTCCTCGGACAAAATTGGCAGGTGAATTATTTGCTGCAGGAATTATTGTTTGGAAATCAAATGTAAAATTGACGAGTTTTTATGGAATCTTTGGAATTTATGATTTAACTGAATTTTGGGCGGTAATCCTTTCCGTTTTCATCATCATTGTGATTATTAATGCATTCAATTTGATTGATGGAATTAATGGTTTGTCCGGAAGTATTGGTACGTTGATTTCTATGAGTTTAGGAACTTGGTTTTATTTGATTGATGAGATAGGTTTGGCATTAGTTGCATTTGCTTTAGCAGGTGCATTGATTGCCTTTTTGAAGTATAATTTTACTCCTGCGAAAATTTTCATGGGTGATACTGGTTCGCTCTTAGTAGGATTAGTAAGTTCCATTTTGATTATCAAGTTTATTGAATTCCATGATCCTGCTTTAGTTACTCCTGCAAAAGCGAAATATACTTTTCAAGCAGTTCCAGCAGTTGCGATTGGCATTTTAATCTTGCCTCTTTTTGATACACTTCGAGTTTTTACCATGCGAATTTTGAAAGGGAAATCTCCTTTCAACCCTGATCGAACTCATATTCATCATCTGCTCTTAGATTTTGGATTTTCACATATGCAAGGAACGGGAATCTTAGTTGCCGTAAATATTGGATTTATGCTTTTGGTATTTTATTTACAAAATATAGGATTGCATTATTTACTTTTCTTGGTTGTTGGATTAGCGATACTTCTATCTGCAAGTTTGAATTGGACTGTTAATCGAAAGAAGAAAAGAATTGCTAATGCAGCAACTACTTAGAAATTGAATTTCGAAAGTTAAAAGCAAAGAAGGATTGAAGGTTTAGTACTTTCAATCCTTTTTTGTTTTTTTGGTAAAAAATTAAAAATATGAATTTCATCTTAGTTTTTATCGGCGGTGGTTTGGGGAGTATTTGTCGTTTTGGGATTTCAGTTTGGTTAAAAAACCATGGATATATTTTTCCAATGGCTACATTTTTAGCGAATGCTTTGAGTTGCATTGTGTTGGGAGCATTGTTCGGTTGGACGATGAAAAATGGGAATGCTTCAGACATTCAAAAGTATTTATTGATGACTGGGTTTTGTGGTGGATTTAGCACTTTTTCAACATTTACACATGAGACTTTCCAGCTTCTTCAAAGCGGAAATTTGATGCATGCTTTTGGAAATATCTTATTGAGTTTGATTGTTTGTTTGGTTTGTATTTTTATTGGGATGAAAATAGCTGGGTGAGTTTTGTATAAAATCCCAAATCATTCTTTACTTTAGCCACAGCAAAATAAATATTTTGTGCTCTTGTTTTTCAACATTAAGGAAGACATTGGAAAAACCAGAGTATCTAATTATGGAAAAAACTCCGTATACCTTAATCAACAAAAAGTTGATGCGGTATACGGAGTTTTTTTTTGAGTAAGTTAGGAGTACAAAATTAATTTTAAACAAAAATTTAGCAGCGCATGACAATAATTATTAGTAAAAAAGAAATAGAATCCATTGTCCAAAACTTAGATGTAATCGCAGCAATGGAAAAAGGATTTATCGATTATAGCAATGGGAAAACAGTCGTCCCACCTGTTGGCGAATTGGTTTTTGAAAAAGAAAAAGGCGATGCTCACATCAAATATGGATATATCAAAGACGATGATTTTTTTGTCATAAAAGTTGCCACAGGATTTTATGATAATCCAAAAATAGGCCTTTCTTCTAGTCAAGGAATGATGTTGGTTTTTAGTCAAAAAACAGGTCAATCTGTTGCGGTCTTGTTAGACGATGGAATGTTGACGGATATCCGAACCGCAGCAGCAGGAGCTTTAGCCGCCAAATATTTTGCTCCCAAAAAAGTAAAAGGTATTGGAATAATTGGAACTGGAATTCAAGCTAAATTACAATTGGAATATTTGAAAAACATAGTGGATTGTAATTCAGTTTGGGTCTGGGGAAGGAATAAAGAAAATGTGGAAAATTTTAAAAATGCAATGAGTGATGATTTTAAAATCAACATTGCAACGACAGCATCGGAAGTTGCAGAGAATTGTAATTTAATTATTACAACAACTCCAGCCGAAGCGGCACTTCTTCTTTCAAAAGACATTCAACCTGGTACACATATCACCGCTGTCGGTTCTGACACACATAAAAAACAAGAACTCGAAAGTGCTATTTTACAAAAAGCAGATTTGGTTATAGCTGACAGTATCCCACAAAGTAAAAGTAGAGGTGAAATATTTCGTGCAGTACAGGAAGGAGTAATTTCTGAAAACAAAATAGTTGAGTTCGGGACTGCGATTCAAGATCCAGATTTACAAAGAAAAAATGATGAACAAATTTCTATTGTTGATCTAACAGGAGTCGCGGTACAAGACATCATGATTGCCGTTGCAGTTTATTTAAATCATAAAAACAGTTTGTAGACGATGCTTAAATTTATCAGTAATAAAGGAGGAGGTGCTCCAGTAGATTTTGAGACAGCTATACTTGATGGCTTTGCAAGTGACGGAGGTTTGTATGTTCCAGAACATTTGCCGAACATTTCAAACGAACAATTGAAGGCTTGGAAAAACTTAAATTATATAGATCTTGCTTTTGAAATTTTATCATTATTCATTGATCGATCTATTGTCTCTGAAGTAGAACTCAAAAAATTACTTAGAGATGCTTATGCTTCTTTTGAAAAAGAAGAAGTTATTCCATTGCATCCTTTGACCTCCAGAAAGGATACCTATGTAATGGAATTATTTTATGGACCGACACTTTCGTTCAAAGATGTTGGGTTAGCATTTTTAGTAAATCTGGTTAATTTTTTTCTCGAAAGAAAAAATGAACATCTGTCAATTATTGTCGCGACGACTGGAGATACTGGCCCAGCTGCCGCTTATTTTGCAGCAGGTAAATCTAGTCTAAGTGCATGGGTTTTATATCCGAAAGATATGATAACCGAAGAACAGGAACGACAAATGACAACGCTTCCTCATTTGAATATTCATCCCGTTGGCGTTTCGAATTGTCCAGATGGTGCGGATGATTTGGATTTAGTAATTACTAAATTATTTGCCAACAAACGTTTTAAAGAAAAGCTCCAATTGTCTAGCGTCAACTCTATTAATTGGGGACGGGTCATGATGCAAACCGTTCATTATTTTTATGGATACTTTCAAGTGGTGGATACGATCGGAGAAGTTGTTCATATGGCAGTTCCTTCAGGAGCTTTTGGAAATCTATGTGCAGGTTCATTGGCTCGAAAAATGGGATTACCAATCTCTACGTTCCTTGTTGCTAACAATAAAAATGCATGTTTGCATCGTATTTTTTCAGAAGGAGTTTTTTCTAAACAAGATATCATTGAAACTGAATCTTCTGCTATTGATATTTTGATTCCTTATAATTTTTGGAGGTACCTTTATTTTTGTGTTGATAAAAATGGGGCAAAAATAAATGCGTGGATGGAGGAATTTAAAAATACAGGTGTCGTAAAATTTGATGCTGAAACTTTCGAAAGTTATTCAAAAGGTTACCTTTCCTATAGTGCTTCAGATGATCAAACGCTTGCGGTCATCAAAGAAATTTACGATGCGGAAGAATATCTTTTGGATCCGCACGGAGCAGTTGCTTTAGTCGCTGCTGACAATTTAAGAGATCAATTAGTTGATGGAAAAATTATTTGTTTAGCGACAGCACATCCATCAAAATTTCCAGAAAGTATGCAACGAGTTTTTGGAACGGATAAATTACCCGCCGCAGCTAAACATCATTCGATTGAAAAAGCAAAGTATCTTTGTGAAAAAGTACATCTTTGCGACCACTCACATTTAGAAGAAGCATTGATGAATGCGATGGAAAGTAATTGGGATCTAACAAAAGGAACAACCATATAAATTATGCAATACACCGTATTAAATATTGAAGCAATAAATAATTTAGCTCGCCAATATGATCTAGGCGAAATCATTTCTTTTAAAATTCTAAGTGGTGGTTCAGAAAATACAAATTATTTAATCGCATCAAATATTGAAAAATATGTCTTGACTATTTGTGAGCAAAAGTCGACAACGGAAGCTATTAATTTATCAATGCTGTTAGAACATTTAGCAACCAATAATTTTTCGACATCTAAGATAATTCGAAATAAAAAAAATGAACTGATCAGTACCTACAATGATAAACCAGTAATTCTAAAATCTTTTCTTGAAGGAAAAACAATGGATAATTTACCCAATCATTTAATTGAGTTAATTGGAATTCAGATGGGGAAATTGCATAAAATAAATGAGCCAGATTATCTTCCAAAAAAATTAAATTATGGCATAGAACAATTTTCTGATGTAGCCATTTATGCTGAGAATTCTTCTTTTCATAATTGGCTTAAAAAAATCGAAGATCAAATAAAATCATATTTTTCTCAACCTATTCCGCAAGCGTTAATTCATAGTGATATTTTTTATAGTAATGTAATTATTGATGATGATGAGAACAATATTACCATAATGGATTTTGAGGAAGCAACTTATTATTATCGAATTTTTGATATTGGAATGACGATCGTCGGCATCTGTTGCGAAGGCGAATTAGTTAACCTAGAAAAAGTATCTAGTTTATTGAAAGGGTACGTGCAAGAAATTGAATTGACAGATTTGGAGAAAAATGCTTTGCAAGTATTTACGATTTATGCCGCAGCAAGTATGAGTTTTTGGAGGCATCGAAATTTTAATTATACCAATCCTACTCCTGGAATGGAGAACCATTATTTGGCATTGAAAAACATAGCTGATTGTGTGAAAGAATTACCTGAAGATTGTTTTAAGAAGATATTGAGACTGTACTAAGATTCGTCTTGTTAAAGTATAACCAATGATTCTTTTTGAATTTAAATCAGCTTCCTCTATAATTTCTTCAAATAAATAACTTGAGTTTCTTTTTTCTTAAGATCAATATTCGGCCACTTCTTATTGAAATCAATTACAATATCTCCTTTGTCTTCTTTTGAATTATTATTGTTGTCCCATTTCATATGTAGGTAATAATTTACATCATTTAAGTCATTTACTTTTGGTTCAATTAATTCGTGCGCATCTTTTGGAAAAGGGAGGTTTATATCAAATGGAATTTTATCCGCCTTAAATTTTTTCACTAAAATTATCGAAGCAGATACATCTGCTATGTTATCATCTACTCCATATAATGTCAATGTAAAACCATTGTTATTTATCTTAATTCGCATTTCACTTTCAAACCTCACTTTTACAGATTGACTACCTCCATTATTAATCTGCTTCGATTTACAAGACACTAGTAAGATTAAACTCAATAGGTAAAAACTATTTTTGATAAAATTCATATCTTTTTTTTATAAAAAAAACTCTAAAAACTTAGACATAAAAAAAGGCGATTCTAAAAAATTAGAATCGCCCTTTTTATTTATTTTTTACAAAGATTAACTTTGTACTTCTACTTGAATATTCAAACTCACTTCATCATTCAATTCAATCACTTCTCCCTCCACTTCACTTTTAGCATCCAAGCTAGTCGCCAAAGTTTCTGTACAAATGTATTCCGAAAATTGTTCCAACGCAGGACGAATCGCTTCGTGATTTTCCAAGGTCACCGCAATCTTATCAGTCACATTAAAATCGCGAGTCTTTCGGATATTCTGAATCCGATTAACCAACTCTCGTGCCGTTCCTTCTGCCAAAAGTGCATCCGTAATCGTTACATCCAAAGCAACTGTTAATGCTCCATCATTAGCCACAGTCCAACCAGGAATGTCATCTGAAGTGATTTCAAAATCCTCCAAAGTCAACTCATAAGTTTCTTCTCCTACAACTAATTGGTAGCTATTAGATTTTTCAATCGCAGCGATATCTTCTTGTGTAAAACCTCCGATCACCGCAGCTGCGGCTTTCATATTTTTACCCAATTTACGACCAAGTGTTTTGAAATTCGCTTTGACTTTCTTTTTGATAAATCCAGTTGTGTCTGTCAAATATTCAATCTCTTTTACATTCACCTCTGACAAAATCAAATCATTGACCGCTTCCACTTGCGCTTGAAAACCGCTATCTAAAACAGGTAATAATATTTTTTGCAAAGGCTGTCTCACTCGATGATTTTCTTTCTTTCTGATGGATAAAACCAAAGAAGAAATTCGTTGTGCGTAATCCATTCTTTCCTCCAATGCTGCGTCGATCAAATCATCATTTGCTTTCGTCAAATAAGTCAAATGAACAGAATCATGTTTCCATCGACCATCATTTGCTTTCTCATTGTTACGAATTGGGTCAGTCAATCTTTGATACAACCAATCCCCAAAGAATGGTGCAACTGCCGACATCAACTGCGAAACGACCACCATACATTCATACAAAGTTTCATACGCAGCTCGCTTGTCTGCATCCGAATCACTTTTCCAAAAACGACGACGACACAATCTCACATACCAATTCGACAAATCATTTAAAACAAAGTTTTCGATTGCTCGACAACCTTTAGTTGCTTCGTAATCATCCATCGCATCAGTATATTCTTTGATTAATGAATTCAATTTTGAAATAATCCATTTATCAATTTCAGGTCGATCTGCCATTGGAGTTGCATTCGCTTCATCCATTTCGAATCCATCGATATTCGCATACGTCGCAAAGAAATTGTAGGTATTGAAAAGTGTCCCGAAAAACTTTTTACGTTTTTCATCTACTCCATCGCCATCATATTTTAGATTATTCCAAGGCGGTGAATTAGCAATCATATACCAACGATTCGCATCGGCTCCATACTTATCAAGTGCTTCAAATGGATCAACAGCGTTGCCTTTAGATTTAGACATTTTGATTCCATTCTTGTCTAAAACTAAACCATTCGAAACCACATTTTTGTAAGCAACAGAATCAAAAACCATCGTCGCGATCGCATGCAAAGTATAAAACCATCCACGCGTTTGATCCACTCCTTCCGCAATAAAATCAGCTGGATAATTACGTTCAAATTTTTCTTTATTCTCAAATGGATAATGCCATTGAGCATAAGGCATCGAACCTGAATCAAACCAAACATCAATCAAATCCAACTCTCGCTTCATTGGTTGACCATCTTCTGTTGCCAAGATCACATCATCAATATATGGTCTGTGCAAGTCTTGAGGAATTGTTTGATTTTTTCCTAAAACTTTATTTGCATGTTCAATTTCATTCGTCAATTCTTCGATGGAAGAAATACATTTTTGTTGCTCGCCATCTTCTGTTCTCCAAATCGGAAGTGGTATCCCCCAAAATCTTGACCGACTCAAATTCCAATCTTGCAAGTTCTCCAACCATTTCCCAAAACGACCTTCCCCCGTCGAAGCAGGTTTCCAATTAATCGTTTTATTCAATTCTGACATTCGCTCTTTCATCGAAGCAGCTTTGACAAACCAACTGTCCAAAGGATAGTATAAAATCGGTTTATCCGTTCTCCAACAATGCGGATAATTGTGTTCGTACTTCGCTACGTTGAAAGCTTTATTTTCCTTTTTCAACTTGATCGAGATGTCAATATCTACATTTACATAGTCAGGATCGTCTTTATAATCTTTCACATATCGTCCTGAAAACTCACCAACGGTATCTTTAAACTTTCCTTGTTTGTCCACCAAAGTCAATGCGCCAATTCCATTTTGCACCCCAACCATTCTATCATCCGCACCAAACGAAGGAGCCGTGTGTACGATTCCCGTTCCATCTTCTGTCGTTACAAAATTTCCTAAAATAACTCGGAACGCATCAGTCTTCCCTTGCAACTCTTCGATCTCATTTCCAAAATCTAATAATTGCTCATATCGAATTCCTTCCATCAAAGCACCTTTGAAAGAATCTCCTTGCTCGATAATCTCAGGTTGATTTTTTGCACCAAACCACTTCTTCACCAACGCCTCAGCCATCACCACACTTACTGGTAAATCTGTGTAACTATTGAGCATTTTTATTTTTACATAATCAATTTTACCTCCTGCCGTCAAAGCAGTATTCGAAGGCAAAGTCCAAGGTGTCGTCGTCCAAGCAATGATTCGAACATCTTCGTCATCTGCTTCAAAAAGGAAATCAGATTTTTCATCTCGCTCCACTTTAAACATCGCAACGGCAGAGGTATCTTTTACATCTTTGTAGCAACCTGGCATATTCAATTCCGCCGTACTCAATCCAGTTCCCGCAGCAGGTGAATATGGTTGAACAGAAAGACCTTTATATAACAAGTCTTTTTTGTACAACTGATTTAACAACCACCAAACTGATTCGATATATTCATTTTCATAAGTGACATAAGGATTTTCTAAGTCAACCCAGTATCCCATTTTTACAGTCAAATCATCCCACAAACTTTTGTAACGCATGACGGTCTCCCGGCATTTCGTATTATATTCTTCTACCGAAATTTTCGTCCCAATATCTTCTTTGGTAATTCCCAATTCTTTTTCTACCGCTAACTCAATTGGCAAACCATGCGTATCCCAACCACCTTTTCGTTCTACTCTTTTTCCTTTCAAAGTATGATGTCGGCAAATCATATCTTTAATCGTTCGAGCCATCACGTGGTGAATTCCAGGTTTTCCATTTGCCGAAGGCGGCCCTTCGTAAAAGACATAAGAATTGTCTTTATTTCTTTCCTCGATACTTTTTTCGAAGACATTATTGTCTTTCCAAAAAGCAAGTATCTCTTGGTCGATCTCAGGGAGATTGAGGGATTTGACTTTACGGTATTTTTCGTTTGACATATTAGAAAATTATTAATTTTAAAAACGAGTGCAAAGATAAAAAATGAGTTGATAACTTTTGCTTTGAAAAACAATTCAAATTTGAACTTTTTTTTGACAAAAATTACCCTTCATTTCAAAACAAAAAGCTCTGACAGTACAACCTGTCAGAGCTTTTTATTTCAAATAAAAAATGTAGCATCTACAGATTGTCTGGCAATCGCGGAATGATAATGATGCTAATTATTATATTTGAGTAAATTTTCATGTTATTTTTTTCTTTCTTTCTAGAGATAGACAAATGTAGCAGTATTTTTGTTCAAAATCAATATCAATATTTTTTCAAAACCAACTGTCCTTTTTGATCGTTTTTATAATTAAAACTATGTAATTGGACCTAAAACAAATTTATCACATTATGGATTTACATTGGGGAATTGATTTAGGAGGAACTAAAATTGAAGGAGTCGTACTAGAAGGTGGCGATAACCCTGTTTCCTTAAAACGCTTAAGAGTTCCAACCGAAGCAGACAAAGGCTATCAACATATATTAAACCAAATTGCAAAATTGGTTGAAGTCCTTATTGCTGAAACAGGCGTAAAACCTGAGAAAATTGGAATCGGAACACCAGGGGTGATTGATCCAATTTTACAAACGATGAAAAATTCCAACACAACCATCATGAATGGAATGCCATTCCAAAAAGATTTGGAGCAACTACTCAATCTACCAATTGTCGTTGCCAATGATGCTAATTGTTTTGCCGTTGCAGAAGCGAATATGGGAATTGTCAAAGAGAGAATGCCTAATGCAAATGTAGTTTTTGGAGTCATCATGGGGTCTGGTGTTGGTGGAGGAATTGTGATTAATGGAAAACCACTTACAGGTCGTCAAGGTATTGCTGGCGAATGGGGACATAATTTTTTAGATGAATCGGGAGGTAATTGTTATTGTGGAAAGATTGGCTGTGTAGAAACAATTCTTTCTGGAAAATCTTTGGAAAGATTCTACGAGGAACAATCGGGGGAACATTTAAAATTAAAAACAATCGTCGAAAGATACCACGCTGGAACAGATGGCGCAGCTACTCAAACGGTCAAACGAATGTTAGAGTTTTTTGGAAAAGGAATCGCGAATGTGATTAATATTTTAGACCCTGATGCGATTGTTTTAGGTGGAGGAGTTGGTAATGTTGATTTGTTATATAAAGAAGGTGTAGAGGAAGCAAAAAAATATGTTTTCAACAATCGGTTCGATACGGTGTTTTTAAAACCGAAGCTTGGAGATAGCGCTGGGGTGTTCGGTGCAGCATTATTGTAGCCTCCGATTTTAATCGATAGTTTAAAAAAGTAATCAGAGAAAAACTATGTTACAAACCAAAAATTTAAAATTTTCCTACGACGGAGAAAACATGTTAGACTTCCCCGACATCAATTGTCAGCGAGGGGAGCAATGGCTTTTACTTGGTCAATCAGGAAGTGGAAAAACAACCCTTTTACATTTGCTCGGCGGTTTGCGAAAACCTAAGCAAGGTGAAATTTTGATTGACGGAAAAGATACTCGCAAACTTTCTTCAACTGCATTAGATCAATTTCGAGGAAAAAATATCGGCATTGTTTTTCAAAAAGCACATTTCCTAAAAGCTCTAACTGTCGAAGAAAATTTATTACTTGCTCAAAAGTTAGCTGGCGAAAAGAAAAATCGAGAACGCATTATTACTCTTTTGAACAAATTAAATGTTGGTCACAAAATCCATTCTAAAACTGACAATCTAAGTGAAGGTGAAAAACAAAGAGTTGCCATTGCAAGAGCTTTAGTCAATCAACCTGCTTTGATTTTGGCAGACGAACCTACCTCTGCTTTGGATGATAAAAATTGTCAAGAAGTGATTGAGTTGCTAGAACAACAAGCAAAGGAAGTGAATGCAACGTTGCTCATCGTGACGCATGATGGACGTTTAAAAGAATTAATAAAAAACCAAATTCAATTATGAGGGAAGAAATAAGACTTTGGATATTACTCATATTTCTTGCAGGCATAGTTATCTTTTCGCTTATTTCTATTATTAGAAATCCTGATATGATTCCTCTTGCATGGAAAAATTTAATTAACAAACCACTCAACATGGCTTTGAGTTTGGTTTTGTTTGCATTAGGTGTTGGAATGATTTCAATGATTTTTTTAATTGAAAATCAGGTTCAAGAAAAATTTGATAAAAATCTCGCAGGCATTTCTTTAGTCATTGGCGCGAAAGGAAGTCCTTTGCAAACGATTTTGTGTAGTATGTATCATATCGATGATCCAACTGGAAATGTCAAGATCCAAGATGTCAAACCTTTTTTGAGTGGAAGAAATCCATTGATCGAAAAAGCGATTCCACTTTCCTTAGGAGATAGTTACAAAGGATTTCGAATCGTCGGAACAACTCAAGATTATCCAGAACTTTATGAAGTCAAAACTGCTGAAGGAAAGATTTGGAAAAATAATTTTGAAGCAACCATCGGAGCAGATGTTGCTAAAATTGTCAATCTAAAAATTGGTGACACCTTTCACAGTACCCATGGTTTCTTGAGCGACGGAATGAATGGACATGATCACGGAGAATTTAAAGTGGTCGGTATTTTCCAAAAATCAAATTCAGTTATCGATCAATTAATTTTGACAACAACTCAAAGTATTTGGGAAGTGCATGCGAATCATGATGAACCTGAGACGACTGAAGAAGAACCTGAAACAACTGAAGTAGAAACTGAAACTGATAATCACGAAGGACACGACCACGCAGCACATGATGGTCACGATCATGATCACGACCACGACCACGATCATGCTGCTCCGCAAAAACCTTTAATCGAAGAAGTCGACCAAGAGATCACTTCCATTTTAATCAAATTTAAAGAGTCAAGTAAAAAGAGTTTTCAAGCCTTGACGATGCTTCGAGGAATTAATGAAAACACCGAAGTCATGGCAGCTTCACCAGCAATCGAGTTGAATCGATTGTATGACAATATGAGTTTGGGTGAAAGTTTTTTGAGAAACTTAGCGATGATAATTGTGTTCGTTTCTGGGTTGAGTATTTTCATTTCATTGTTTAGTTCTTTGCGAGATCGAAAATACGAACTAGCGCTTATGCGAGTAATGGGAGCAACTCCTGGGAAACTATTTGCCTTGATTATTTTAGAAGGATTACTACTTGCAATTTTAGGATATATAATTGGAATTATTCTAAGCCATTTAGGGATGAGCATTTTTGCAGGACAGATGGAAGATAAATATCATTACTCATTTACTGCGACTAAATTTCTAATAGAAGAGTTTTACTTACTTGGTGGTGCATTATTTATTGGGTTTATCGCTGCTGTAATTCCTGCATATCAAGCATTTAAAACGGATATTTCTCAAACTTTAACAGAGTCTTAAATTACTTCATCGAAAGTAATACGTTATATTTGTGAACGATTGAGGGGTTTGGATTTTTTTATCAAAAAGAAAAAGATATTATGAAAAAAATAACCATTGCAATATTCAGCTTGTTTTTAGTCGCAGCTTTTTCAAATTTAAGTACTGCACAATCTTCCACTAAAGAAGATAAAAAACAAACGGTCAAAGCTCCAACGGAACCTTCCAATGCAGCTAAAACATGGAAGACCTTAAGTAAAATTACTTTCAAAAAGGAGTACGATGAAATCATGGGATTCAAAGTAGATAAACCTGTTTTCAGCAAAGAAGTAATCGCATTGGAAGACAAAGTAATCGAAATCAAAGGATACATCATTCCAGTCGAAGGCTACAAAAGTCATAAAGAATTTGTCTTTTCAGCTTTCCCATATAATATGTGTTTTTTCTGTGGAGGTGCAGGACCTGAAACGGTGATGGAAGTAGTGGCAAGTGAAGCGGTAAAATATTCTGCGGAAGCAGTTACCCTTCGTGGAAAGCTAAAAACTAATTCTGACGACATCAATCGATTGATCTATACATTAGAAGATGCCGAATTAGTTAAAGAATAAAATATTTCAAAAAAACAAATACTCCCTTAGCGGTGTTAGCGCTCGATCGTTAACACCGCTTTTTGTTTATTTTTTTTTAGCAAAAAAAAACAATATTATGTTTGCTAAAAATTTTATCTCAAAAAACTCATCCCTTTTGGGATTTCACTTCTTTTAATTTTCATCATGAATTTAAATCTACAAAATAATTTAGGCTATCAGATTCCCCCAAAAGCAATTGCTGAGTTGATTGATGCACCACCAACTCCAGCAGCAAGTTTGAGTCCTTCAGGAGATGTAATGTTATTGTTAGGTCGAGCAAGTTTGCCTTCAATTGAAGAAGTCGCGCAAGAAGAATTACGTTTAGCAGGTATCCGAATTAATCCTCGCACCAATGGCGCTAGCCGTTCTTCTCATTTCAATAGTATGGAAATGAAATCGGTGGATGGATCAATAGAAAAAGAAATTGAAGGTCTGCCCGCTAATCCAAAAATGGAAAATGTAAGTTGGTCTCCTGATGGTTCGCGAGTCGTTTTTACCATTACCAAAGAAAATGGATTAGAATTATGGACGGCTGATTTGAAAAGAGGTAATGCGAAAAAACTAACCGAAGCAAATGTAAATGATGCCATGGGTGGTTTACCTTACTCATGGTTTTCTGATAACAAAACGATCATTTATAAAAAAATAAATCCAAATCGTGGACTAACTCCTAAGGAAGGCATCAAACCAATTGGACCAACTATTCAATCCAACGAAGGTAAATCTGCTCCAGTCAGAACGTACCAAGATTTATTGAAAAATCGTCATGATGAAACTTTGTTTGAATATTATACCATTTCGGAATTAATAAAAGTTGACCTCGAAACAGGCAAGGTTCGACCTTTTGGGAAAACTGGAATCATCAAAGGAATGAGCACTTCTCCTGATGGAAATTATGTCATGATTTACACCGTGCAAAAACCTTTTTCTTACATCGTTCCTTTCGCTCGATTTCCATTTGATATCGATATTTATGACAAAGATGGAAATGATGTGGCGAAGCTCGCACAAATTCCTTCGGCTGAAAATATACCAAAAGGGTTCGGCGCAACTCGAACTGGACCACGTAGTTTCACTTGGCGGGCAGATGCGCCAGCGACTGTTTATTGGGTAGAAGCACAAGACGGCGGTGACCCAAAAACAGTAGCAAAAATTCGAGATAAAATGTTTTTTAAAGCTGCTCCATTCAAAAGTAATGCGCAAGAAGGAATTAGTTTTGAATTACGTTATGGAGGGGTAACTTGGGGAAATGATGCGTTAGCCATGGCTTCCGAATGGGAGTGGGAAACTCGGAGAGAAATCACTAACAGTTGGAATCCAACCGCACCGAATGAAGGTAAGAAACTCATTTTCGACCGCTCCTGGGAAGACCGTTACAACAGCCCTGGTGGTTTTGAAACACATCGAAATAAATATGGTCGTGGTGTTCTCTTAACTTCAGATGGAGGGAGAACACTTTACCTTTCAGGGCAAGGTGCATCGCCAGAAGGTAACCGACCATTTGTTGATAAATTCGATTTGGCGACAAAAAAATCGACTCGCCTTTGGAGATCAGTAGCTCCTTATTATGAAGTGCCTGTTGAGATTTTAGATATTGAAAAAGGAAGTATTTTAACTCGTCGAGAATCAAAAGATGAGCCGCCAAATTATTTTATCAAAGATATCAATTCAAAGAAAAATAAACAATTAACTTTTTTCAAAAACCCTTACGAATCATTGAAAGGGGTGAAAAAAGAATTGGTCAAATACAAACGAAAAGATGGTATCGAACTGACGGGAACCATGTACACTCCCGCAGGTTATGATGCTAAAAAAGACGGTTGCTTACCAGTACTCATGTGGGCTTATCCGCGTGAATATAAAAGTGCCGACGCAGCAGGTCAAGTGAATGATTCACCTTACGAATTTACTCGATTGTATTGGGCTTCTCCAATTTTTTGGGTGACACAAGGTTATGCTGTTTTTGATGATTTCGGAATGCCGATTGTGGGAGAAGGTGAGGAAGAGCCTAATGAAAAATTCAGAGAACAATTGGTCATGGATGCGGAAGCTGCGATTGATAAAATTGTAGAAATGGGAGTTGCAGATAAAGATCGATTGGTTGTCGGTGGTCATTCTTATGGTGCATTTATGACAGCAAATTTGCTAGCACATAGCAATTTATTTGCAGCAGGAATTGCAAGAAGTGGAGCCTACAATCGAACCTTAACACCTTTTGGTTTTCAATCAGAGGAACGAACATTTTGGGAAACGCCAGAAACTTATTTTAATATGTCTCCATTCGTACATGCTGATAAAATCAAAGATCCGCTACTTTTAATTCATGGAAATGCTGATAATAATTCTGGCACATATCCTATGCAAAGTGAGCGGTTTTATGCTGCATTAAAAGGTCATGGCGCAACAGTTCGATTAGTCATGTTACCACATGAAAGTCATGGTTATCAAGCGCGTGAATCCATTATGCATATGCTTTGGGAAATGACCGAATGGATGGATAAACATGTGAAAGATAAAAAAACTACAGAGGCTAAATCTTAGTTTTTATAGAACTTTCAGGTTTTAAAAATCTAAGGTATATACTTAGAAGGGTATTAGTTCTTTGACAAGTTTGTTATCTTAAATCCATAGGAAAAAAATCAAAGAGTAAATTTGGAGATATTCGTTTGGACGCCACCTTTGCGATATTACTTAGTGGAATGGTTACTCGGTATAAAAGTGTAATCAGACAGATAGGAGATACAAACAATGATGAAATACGTTTTGGGAGATTCCTTAACAATCCAAAAGTAAATCCTCATCGACTTGTTGAGTAGCATTGGATGTTATCAGATTTTCAAAGTAAAGGTCAACATCTTCTAGTTATAAGTGATACTTCCACGATTAGTTTTCCTCCAAATTCAAATCGAGAGGCACTCAGTTGGGTAGGTCTAAAAACAAATAAAACAGGATTTGGTATTCACCCTTCGATTCTAGTCAATGCTAAAAATGGAGCTTGTTATGGCCTTGGAGGTCTCAGTATTCACAAGACTGAAATAGCCTATACCGAAGAAGAAAAACAAGCAAAGAAGAAAAAGAAAAGGGATAACGCGAAACGCCCCTTCCAAGAAAAAGAAAGTTCTAAATGGATTACTTCGCCCAAACAGGCGATTGAAAATTGTCCAGGAGCAGCTAACTACACTTTAGTGGGAGATAGAGAATCAGATGTTTACGATGTTATCGCAAGAGCACTACAAGGTGGATGGCAGTTTGTGATAAGAAGTAAAACAAATCGCTGTCTATCGGATGAACATGAGGAATATAAAATGTCTGAAGTGATCGATCAATGGGACATTGCACATTCCTATCAACTTGATCTTATTGCAACAAAAAAACGTACTAGTCATACAGCCGAAATCGATCTTAAGTTTGGTCAATTGAGTATCGAACGTCCTCATGTTATCAAAGACAAGCAACTCGCTCAAAGTATTCCTCTGCAAGTGGTGGAAGTCAAAGAAAGAGATAGTTCTGTAGTTGGTAACGAAACTCCTATTCATTGGATCATCCTGACTTCACATCCTGTAAATGATGTTAATGATGCACTTCAAATCGTGCAATGGTATCAATGGCGTTGGATTATTGAGCAATTATTTCGAAGCCTAAAAAACAAAGGACTAAATATTGAAGCATCGCAAGTAGAAACTTTCCATGGCTTAATCAATTTGACTACTATGGCTTTATTAGCTGCTGTACAAATCATGCAGTTAGTTCAAGCTAGAGATGGTAATACCGATCAAAATATTGATGAAGCCTTCTTTAAACAGGAAAGGGAATGTTAAAAAAAACTCAATAAAAAAGTGGAGGGGAAAACTCAAAAATCCTTATCCTCCTAACTCTTTAGCTTTTGCAAGTTGGATCATCGCTAGATTAGGAGGATGGTCTGGTTATCAAAAAGATAGACCTCCTGTCCCAATTACAATTTGTAATGGGCTAACAAGGTTTTATGATATCCTTGTTCGATATTACTTATTAATATAACAAACTTGTCAAAGAACTTTTGCCCATCTAAGTATATACCTTAGAACTTAAAGTTCTGGAAGTTTTTTTGTTTAAAGCTGGTTTTGAAAAAACTCATCCAACTCTTCCACACTCGGGTTAACCAAAGCAATCACTCCTTTTTCATCTAATAAATATTTCGTTGGAACTTCTGTGATGCCATAAAGCTTGGCGACTGTTGAATCAAAAAAACGGAAGTTAGTATTTTCATCAAAGACATGATTTTTCCAAACTAATTTATATTTGTCAATAGCTCGTCGCCATCGTTTCTCTCCTTTTTCTACACCTACTCCTACAATGTCAAAACCATTTGCATTTTTAAACTTTACAGAATGATATTTATCAAACAAAGTTGTTAGCCCTGGAAATTCAGCAATACACGGACCACACCAACTTCCCCAAAAATCAATCAAAACATATTTCCCTTCCAACTTAGTCAAGTCAGATTTTTCGCCAGAAGGCAAAGTCCATTCGAAATTTGGTGATCGTTCTCCGTCATCAAACTTGGGCATTTGATAAAGATATTTCCCTAGAACAAAACTGAGAATGAATAATGGAAGTATCCACCATTTTTTTAGAATTTTCATAAACGATGAGTTTAAATTTTAGATTGAAAATGATCGAACGATTTCAAAAAATGATTTTCGCAAATATCACCTTTTTTAAATAAACATAAATAAAAGAAGTTTGTAACTTCCGCTGATTTTTTAACCAGATGTCCGTTGCACGAGTTTTAAGATGAGAAACGGAGTCATCAAAATACAAAACATGCTCAGTATAATTCCAAGCGAAACTCCTCAAGGCGTTTTACATCAACATTTATTAGGTTGTGTTTCTCCTCGTCCAATTGCTTTTGCAAGTACGATTGATAAAGATGGAAATCCGAATATCGCACCTTATAGTTTTTTTAATTGCTTTAGCTCGAACCCTCCAATTTTAGTTTTTTCCTCCAATCGAAAAGGAACTGATAACACCACCAAAGATACTTTACACAATGTCGAAACGACTGGCGAAGTGGTCATCAATATGGTGAGTCATAGCATTCTTCGACAGATGGCGGTGGCGAGTATTGCTTTTCCAGCAGGGGTAAGTGAATTTGAAAAATCAGGATTGACGCCAATTGAATCTGATTTAGTTAAACCATTTCGAGTGAAAGAATCACCTGCTCAATTGGAATGTAAAGTGCAACAAATTATTTCTTTGGGAGATCAAGGTGGAGCAGGGAATTTGATTATTTGTGAAGTAGTCAAAATGCATATTGATGAAAATGTCATGGATGAAAATGATAAAATTGATCCACAAAAAATCGACTTGATGGGAAGAATGGGAAGAGCATTTTATGTGCGAGCAAGTGGAAAAAATGTTTATCCGATTTTTTTTTTTTTTGGAGAAATCACAATTGGTTTTGATCAGCTTCCGGAGAGCATTCGCAATAGTGAAATTTTGACTGGAAATAATTTAGGTCAGCTTGCGGGAATGACAGCTTTGCCAACTGCCGAAGATATTCAAGAACTAAAAGATGATGAGGAAATGAAAAGTATTTTAAAATCTGAAAATGCACAAGAGACGTTGCATATTTTTGCCAAAACAATTTTAGATGAAAGTGATAATCGGAATTTTGCAGCGGAGGTTTTGATGCTGGCAGATTCGATTTAAAGAGAAATGAGTGAGTGATGAGTTCTTCTAGTAAAAATTCATCACTTATAACTCATATCATTCACTTTTTAAATCAACTTTTCATCTTGCAATCGCTTTAATTTTCTGTCATTGATTACATTTTTGATCCAATTTGGAATCACAATCACGCCTACCAATAAGTACAAATAGTAAGTAAATAATCTCCAGATAAAAGCGATAACTAAAGCAATCGTTCCTGAGTTGACATAGTCACTCAAAAATCCGCCAAACAGAACTTCAGCAAAACCTGCACCTCCTGGCGTTGGGCTAAAAGCCATGATGACATACATCGTTTGCAATCGAGCATAGAGATTAGATTGTGTATTAAAGTCAGTTGAAATATTTACAAAAGCAATAATGAGGCAATTCAATAATAAAAATCGACAAGACCAAGCGGTAGCAGTCGACAAGAATCCACCAATATGAAATGACCATTTTTTCTTGACTAATTCTTTACTTGCAATGATAATATCATCGCCAAGTGAAATTGCTTTTTCTTGATATTTTTTTAAAAAACTTAATCGAGTGGCACCTACGATAATTCGTTTTATCGTTCGAGGATTAACAAATAATCCATAGAAAAATAGTGCACCATACATTGCCATAAAAATATACGCTCCAAAAAAAGTATAAGCCCAACCATCTATGTCTGCTAAACTATTCATATTGGGACGAATCATATTTGTTCCAAAAAAGAGAAATAAAATTGGCAATACTCCAACAAAGAAAATAGTGTCAAGAACAGCAGAATATAAAACAAGGGTTGTAGTTTTTGCTGCGGGCAATTTCTCTTGAGCCAAGACAACCATCGCAACTGCTGATCCTCCTACACTAGTTGGTGAAACAGCTGAACTGAATTCCCAAATGAAAATTAATTCGATGCATTTTTTCCAGCTAAATTCTCCTTCCGTCAAGATTCGAAGACGAGTGGCATAAGCTAAATGTCGAACAATCAATAATAGGAAAGACATTAAAACCCAAAATTGAGTGTGTTGTTTCCATTCAATCTTGGCAAATTCATCAGGATCGAATTGTTGATATAACAAATAAAAAACAACTCCTAGACCAATCAAAATTGGAAGAATAATTCGTGATGTGCGAACTGAATTCAGCACATCTTGCTCATCTTCATTGAATCTTTCTATTTTATTTTCTTTCACGTAATTTGATTGTTATAAAATGGAGATTTATTCTATGGCTCTTTAGTAAAAAATGAAAACGAAAGATAGTAAAAACAGTTCATGGAATATCTAAAATTACTGAAAATTAACTGTAGTAGGACTTTCTAAAAAAATGTACTTTTACATCATGGAAGAACGAATTAGAAAATGGCGATTGATTCTTGGAAAAGATGCTGATAAAAATAATGATGAGCAGGTTTCCCTCTCTGCTGAAATGAAAGGAATGGATGATGTTTTGGATGCATTGTATGATTCTGAGCGGCAAGCAGGTTTGGGAAGTTCTTCGCCAAATGTTAATCGATGGTTGGGAGATATTCGAAAATACTTTCCAAGTTCGGTGGTGCAATTGATGCAAAAAGATGCGCTGGAAAGATTGAATCTAGAGCAAATGTTACTCGAGCCAGAATTATTAGAAGCAGTTGAACCTGATGTGAATTTGGTGGGAACACTTCTTTCGTTGATGAAAGTTTTGCCTAAAAAAACAAAAAGTACAGCAAGAGCAGTCGTGCAAAAAGTGGTGGAAGATTTAGAAAAAAGGTTAAAAAATCCTTTACGTCAAGCTATCCAAGGAGCGATCAATCGTTCGGTCAGAAATCGACGACCGAAGCATAATGAAATAGATTGGAACAAAACTATTCGAGCTAATCTGAAAACTTATCAAAAAGAATTTAACTCCATTATTCCTGAAGTTTTAATCGGTCATGGCAAAAAAGGACAATCTCTCAAGGATGTTATTTTGTTGGTAGATCAAAGTGGTTCGATGGCCAACTCGATGGTTTACGCAGGAGTATTTGGAGCGGTGATGGCTTCGCTTCGTTCGGTCAAAACGCACATGGTGGTATTCGATACTTCAGTAGTTGACTTGACGGAAGAGTTGGATGATCCTGTAGATTTGTTATTTGCAACACAACTTGGTGGTGGAACTAATATCAATAAAGCGCTAGGTTATTCCAAGGGATTAATTAGAAAACCGGAAGACACCATTTTGGTTTTGATTTCAGATTTGTATGAAGGTGGTAATGAAAATGAAATGTTGAAGAAAGCAGCAGCGATAAAAAGTTCGGGAGTTCAGTTAATTACTTTGTTGGCGTTGGACGATCAAGGTGCACCTCAATTTGATAAATCGGTTGCTTCAAAATTTTCGACTTTGGGGATTCCTTCGTTTGCTTGTTCGCCAGATCAATTTCCTAGTTTGATGGCAGCAGCGATTAAAAAGGAGAGTATTGATGATTGGATGGCGAGGGAAGGGATTGTGGGAAAGGGGTGATTTTTTAATTAAAAATATATACCTGTGGGGATAATTGTAGGATTTTCAAGAGTAACCAAAAAAGAAATTGAAGCACTATCAAAAATTATTGATTTTGAGTCCCAGAATTTAATTCTCAGACAAGCTGAAGAAATTATGGATATAGATAAGACTTGGGAAGTTATTCATTTTCTGTTAACCAAAGAAAAATATCCCATTGAACATATTGCTTCAACAATAATGTATCCGGATTCATATACTTTAGAATTACCTTATTCTGAAGAGGAAATAGAAAATATTTATGAGACAGGAACACCCGAAGAAGTTGATAAATTAATGATGGAAGAGGAATTAGGTGTAAGCTATATTACAGATGATGAAGTCGTAAGTATTTTTGATTATTTAAGGACGGTGAAAATAAATGAGTTAATCAAGGACTGTGATTTTGATAGACTAAATGGATTAGGTATTTACCCAGAAATATGGAGCGAAGATGAAGAACTTAAAAAATATGTTAGAGAAAACTACGACAAATTGTTTTCATTTTTTGAACGAGCAAAAAATAATAAAAATTATGTAATTGTTGAAAGAGGATAAATAACAATACATTCCCAAAAAACAAAAACCGCAAAAGCATTACTACTTTTGCGGTTTTTATTTTTTCAAAAAAGAAATTTCTCTTACCAGATATTCTCAATATCCTCAGTCACGTAAGCGTGATCTCGATCAACATAATAAGAATCATCTCTTCGTTTTTTCATCAAATGATCTTTTCCAAAAATTCTAGCTAAAACTGAAATTGGAAAAAGAACTACGAAAAATACCAAGCCTAAAAGAATAGGCCCAGTCACATAATTCCCTAGAATTTCGGCAAACTTGAACCATGCACCTGTGATTAAATTCATCACAGTATCTGACATCATACTTAAAACGCCAACTACTAAAGAAACCCATAACATCCAATCAACTTCAAACCCTCTCCAAACTCCAAAGATGAAATATAAGGCTAAAAAACCAACGACGATGGCAAGTATTGCTTCTACTTTTTTTTCTCTATTCATGATAATGAATCTTTAAATTCCTTCGAGGAACCTATTTAGTTTTTACAAATATTGTTTAAGGGAAAAAGAAAAATTTCTTTTTCCGAAATGTTCTTGATAAAAATCCGTGCCACCACGAATACTCGGGATGACACGGGTTTTGTCTACTAGAATAATGTGTAGATAAATGGAGCGATAGCTGAACCACCACCGATTACAATCAATACACCTAGTAAAAGGAGTAAAATAATTACTGGTGCTAACCAGAATTTTTTTCTTTCTCCCATAAATTTGAATAAATCTTTAATAAAATCCATTTGAGTCAGTTTTAAGTTTTTCAGCGACTAGTTGATGTCCGTTTGGATTCCAATGACCTTCAAGTAAATAGAAATGTTTTAAAATATTCGTTTCACCTGAATCAATAAAGTCTTCTGAAAGATTATAAAATTCAATGTCCTTATCTCTAAAATAATTGTCAAAAAATGCTTCTTGTTCTGTTTGTCCACCTTTCACTCTTGCATCAATATCATGATTTGATGGAATGTAATAAACTAAAAATTTACGACCATCTGCTTCCACTTCTTTTCTCAATTTATCAATGTAAATAGAAGTCAATTTTTTTGCTCGATCCATATCTATTCCTTCTTCGTACCTCACAATCTGATCAGGAATCAATAAGTTGACTAGAACAGATTTGAGCAGAGAAAAGAAATGCGAATTACTAATTAACCAATTGTACATTTTGCTTTTACGCAATTTCTCTTTCGTCCCTCCAGTCATTTTTTCAAAACTTTTTGGAGTCAAAGTAGAATCGTTAATCACATTGTAGTATTCATCTCGAATATTATCTGCCAAGTCATTATAATGAGCAAAATAGATAACCGTATTCGGTTGATACTTTTCTTTGTAAAATTGATATGATCGCAAAGCATGATCAGTCCCTCGACCTTCTACTCCCGCATTGATGATTTCCACACTATCTCTGATTAGTGCTTGTTGCAATTCATAAGCAAAAGTTTCTTGATCGTTGACTCCTTTTCCATAAGTAAAAGAGTCACCGATAAACATTATTTTTTTATTGACAAAATTCGGAAGCTCACCTTTGTGAGTAATTCGAAATCCATCTTCACCATTTGTAAATTTAATGTTATAATTCTTAGGTCTATATTCAACTCCCTTTAAATGAGGCACATGAATTAAACCAATTTCTTTATCATACATAAATTTTACGGGAGCTAGTTGTTGCGGTTCTACCAGCCGAACTATTCCTTCGCATACAAGCAACATCATAAATGTTGAAAGTAGCATTGCTCCAATATTGGACAACCATTTTTTCATAGTATGTATAAGTTGTTTTATGTTAAAAAAATAAATAGCCAATTTTCCCTTTGGCACATTATTTTTTTAGGGGTAATTTTTAGTCCAAAACAAACTCGTCTTTCCATTTATCTTTTTCATTCCAATCAGGTTGTTCTGTTTTTACAAAAACATAATCGCCAACTACTAAGTAATCCATTTCCGTTCTCATAAAACAACGGTAAGCATCCTCAGGAGTATTTACGATAGGTTCGCCTCGTACATTGAAAGAAGTGTTTATTACAACAGGACATCCTGTTAACTTTTTAAATGCCGAAATTAATTGATGATATTTCGGGTTAGTTTGTTCGTGTACAGTTTGAATTCTTGCAGAAAAATCAATGTGAGTAATTGCAGGAATTGTAGAACGAACGGTGTATAATTTTTCACGTTGTGGCAAATCATGATAGTTCGCTGGAACTTCCTTTTTGATTTTCTCAGCTACATCTTGTACCAACAACATATAAGGTGAAATACCTTTATGGTCAAACCAATCTTCTACATCCTCCGCCAAAACTGAAGGAGCAAATGGTCGGAATGATTCCCGATATTTAATTTTTAAATTCATTTTTTCTTGCATCTCAGAGTTCCGAGGATCTCCAATAATGCTTCTTCCTCCCAATGCACGTGGGCCAAATTCCATTCGTCCTTGCATCCAGCCAATTGCTGCACCATCATCAATATATTTAGCAATTTGCTCACACAAGTCTTCGAATTTATCGTACTTTTTATAAACACCTTTAGTTTTTCGAGCCATTATTTCAATCTCTTTGCTCGAAGCTTCTGGTCCCAAATATGATCCTTTCATAGAATCCATCATTACGCCATTCGTGACTTTTCTCTCTTTCTTGAAGTAGATGTAATTGGCTACTTGAGCAGCACCCAATGCTCCTCCAGCATCACCTGCTGCAGGTTGGATAAAGATATTATCGAAAACTCCAGCTTTTACTAATTTTCCATTTGCTACACAATTCAAGGCAACTCCTCCAGCCATACACAAGTTTTTAGAACCTGTCAATCGCTTCGCTTCTTGAGCCATCAAAATAACAATCTCTTCGGTGACTTTTTGAATCGCCATTCCCAAATCAGATTGCGCTTGATTCATATCTGTCTCCGCATTTCTTCGAGGGAAACCAAATAATTTTTCCCATTTTTTATCATGCACCATTCGAAGACCAGTCGCATAGTTGAAATAATCTTGATTTAACCAAAGGGATCCATCAGGTTTGATATCAATTAATGTAGTCTTAATGATTTCTATGAATTTCTTAACTCGCTCAGATTCTGGGTTCCCATAAGGAGCTAATCCCATCAATTTATATTCCCCTGAGTTTACTTTAAATCCTAAGAAATAAGTAAAAGCAGAATATAATAATCCAATAGAATGTGGGAAACGTAACTCTTTAAGTATTTTGATATCCTTTCCTTTTCCATGACAAATAGAAGCAGTTGCCCATTCGCCCACACCATCTACAGTCAAAATTGCTGCATCTTCATAAGGTGATGGGTAGTAAGCAGAAGCTGCGTGAGAAAGGTGATGTTCCGGGAACAATAATTTTACGTTCTTTTTATCGTAAGGTCCAACTTTCTCCAATTCTTCGTGAATCAATCTTTTGAGGAACATTTTTTCTTTTAACCAAACTGGGATCGAAGTAATAAAAGATCGAAATCCTTTTGGTGCAAATGAATAATAAGTTTCTAAAAGTCGCTCGAATTTAAGCAATGGCTTATCGTAAAAAACAACAGCGTCCAATTCATCAATAGTCCATCCAGCTTGCTCTAGGCAATATTTTGTGGCATGAACCGGGAAACCTGGATCGTGTTTTTTTCGAGTAAATCGTTCTTCTTGTGCTGCTGCGATAATGTTATCTCCGTCGATGACGGCTGCTGCTGAGTCGTGGTAAAAAGCGGATATTCCTAGTATCTTCATTAGAAGGTGTACATCTTGTTTGTTAAATAATAAATTTTCTGAATTAACCTTATTTTCAAGTAGGCAGACAAAAGTAGAACGTTTAATCGTCTTGGAAAATAGAACGGTTGTTTGGTGGGTATGTAAAATTATGTTGTAACTGCCTAAAAACTGTATTTTGGAAGTGCAAAGATAAAAAATTACTAGATTATAGTCAAAGCTAAATTTTGATTATTTGTTATGAATTAATCATTGCTTAAATGACTGATAATCAAGTACTTAATTTATTTATTTTGCATTTTAAAAATAAGTATTATATAAAAACGAAATATAAAAAATATTGTTTCTATTCAAGTTGAGAGAAATTTACTATCTATAATTTTTTTAATCGAACACTTCGAAAATTTACTTCTCCCATATTGTTTTTAATTGATATCTGATGGAGTTCTTTTTTCCAATTCAAATTTAGTTCCGAAATTTCCTTCTCCACCATTTTGTAACCATTCATCCAATGTTCTATTTTTCCATTTTGAACAATGATTCGTCCTGTATTCCAATTTCCTAGTCCTCTAAAATCTCGATGTCTTCCTAGGACGCATAAATTTTGCGAAGTAACAATTCCTTTCAAAGAAGCCAAAGATTGATTTCCTTTTTGTTCTGCCTTCGATAATGAATCATTGTCAATGATTTGAAAAATACATTTTTCATTTTTTTCATTGGAAAAATATTCAATGCCTCCTTCAGCGTTTTTGGATAAATTGAATTCAAATTTTAAGTCAAAATTTTCGACACTTTCAAAGCCAATCGACTCGCCTTCCTTGAGTCGAATATTTTCACGTTCATTTAAATAAGAAGTATAGCCCTTTTCTTTTTCACGGTCACTCAGTTGATTTGGGACTAAATTTATTTCAGGTGTTTTGCCATCATCTGGTGTTTGTAATTTCTCTAAATTGTTGGTGGCAATTTTAATATTTCTCCAACGAACAGTTTTTCCAACCATGGATGAATCTTTTCCTATGCTATGAACTTGCAAACCAATAAAACCTTTTGCAGTTAAATCGTCTTGAAGGTTAGCCGTTTGGATTCCATTTACCCAAACTCGAATCGACGGACCAATTGCCTCAATCCGATATTTATTCCATGTATCATTCTTAAAACCTTTTCGTCCTTCGGAATTTTCACAAAGCGGATAAATCCACCCTCGACGTGACTCGTCATAAATGCCTCCACTGAAAGCTCGTGGACTTGGATCAACTTCAACTTGATAACCATGTACTGCTCCATCATAATAAGTTGGAATAGAATTACTGCGAATTTGAATGCCCGAATTGAGTGGCTGGTCTATTTTTAATTCTAACTCCAAAATAAAATCATCGTACATTTTTTTTGGACATAAGAATGTATTAGGGGTGTTTAATTTTGCCGTTCCGACGAGTTCTTTTTCTTCGATAATATATTCGGCAGTTCCATTTCTTACTTCCCAATTATTGAGGTTTTGTTCATTAAAAAGTAATTCCCAATCAGAAGATTTTGAAACCTTCTCAGATTGATTACAAGAAAAAAACAGAATAGAAACAAAAAGTAAAAACCACTTCATTGATAATCTTTTTTATTTTTAGGAAAAAATCAAAACGAATTAAAAATCAATTTTGAAATATGACGAATTCCAAATATCTACTTTTTATTTTAATCTTTTTTATTTCTTGCCAATCAGAATCTCTGCAAAATATTTCTGAACCAGAAATTGATTTGAGCGAATTTATCTTACAAGACAATTTCCATATTGAACTCATTGCATCCGAACCTTTGATCGAAGCACCTGTTGCCATGACTTTCGATAATCAAGGAAGAATTTGGGTAATGGAAATGCCCGATTACATGCCGAATATTCATGGAAGTGATGAAGATGTAGCACGTGGTCGTATTGTTATATTGGAAGATAAAAATGGGAATGGTCGAATGGATCATGCTAAAGTTTTTTTGGAAAAATTACATCAGCCAAGAGCGATGGCATTGGTTTACGGAGGACTACTTTATGCTGAAGCACCTAATCTTTATTTTGTAGAAATCGAAAATGATCAACCTAAGAATCGAGTCTTGGTGGATAGTCTTTATGCAATCGGTGGAAATGTGGAACATCAACCAAATGGCTTGATGATGAATCTCGACAATTGGATTTATAATGCAAAAAGTAATTTTCGCTATCGAAGAGTTGAAGGTGTTTGGAAAAAAGAACCGACACACTTTCGAGGGCAATGGGGAATCACTCGGGATGACTATGGGCGACTTTTTTATAATGACAATTCCAATCCTTTGTATGGAGATTATGTGATGCCGAATCAAATAACGCGCAATAAATTTTTACATCCAAAAGAAGGTGTGGGAAAAAATATTTGTGTCGATCGAAGTTTGTATCCTTTGCAGTCGACGGCAGTCAATCGAGGTTACATGGATGGCATGTTGGATAAAAATGG
>JBGCCY010000160.1:0-49045 GCA_045104975.1 Saprospiraceae bacterium | reverse complement strand
TAAGTCGTTTGATGGTTTGTAGTGTCTCGGTATTCATTCTCAGTCTATTATTTATTCAGTCTTACTTATTATAAAAAACTGATTATCAATACATTATGTCATAAAAATTAGTTCACTTTTCGCTTAACCAATTTTTTATTTCCATCACAAAAGTGTCAATATCTCCCGCTCCTAACGTCAACAACACTTTCACTTTTCTATCTTTTAATTCATCCATCAAAGTTGATTTCGTTACCAACACTTTGTTTGGATTTTTCATTTTATCAAAAATAATTTTCGACGTTACTCCGGACATCGGCAATTCTCTAGCTGGATAAATATCCATTAAAATCACTTCATCCAATTCATCTAATTCAGCTGCAAATCCATCCACAAAATCGTTCGTTCTTGAAAATAAATGTGGTTGAAACACCCCCGTAATTGTATTGTTAGGGAAAAGCATTTTTGCCGCTTCAATCGCCACTTTAAGTTCAGATGGATGATGTGCGTAATCATCGATATAAACTACTTCGTCATTGTCAAAAATTCTTTCAAACCGTCGCTTTATTCCTTTGAATGAAGCGAGTGCTTTTTTTATATCGTCACCTTTGATCCCAAGTTGTTGGGCAACTGCAATTGCAGCGGTGGCATTTTCAACATTATGTTTTCCTGCCAAGGTGATTTTTATATCGTCAATATTTTCAATCCAACTTTTAAAATCAAAAACGAAGTAACCATTTTCTACTCTCACATTCTCTGCTCGATAACTTCCTTTGTCTATTCCAAACTGTCCGTAGGTAATTCCATTTTTGGAAAAAGGCATTCGCAAGCCATCTTTCACAAAAACAAATCCGTTCGGTTTAGTCTTCTCTGCATATTCAAAAAATGTCTTTTGCATCGTTGCAGCATCTCCATAAATATCAAGGTGATCTGGATCCATTGACAAAATTATTGACATGTCAGGATTCAGTTGTAAAAATGAACGATCATATTCGTCCGCTTCAATCACCACCCAATCACTTTTTCCTTCGATAAAATTGCTTTCAAAATTTTGTGCAATTCCACCTAAAAAAGCGGTACAATCAATTCCTCCTACTTTCAACATCCAAGTCAAAATTGAACTTGTTGAAGTCTTGCCGTGAGTTCCTGCCACACCAATCGTTTTCTTACTACGACTGATAATCCCGAGTACTTCTGATCTTTTTTTTACTGGAAAATTATTTTCCAAAAAGTAATTCAGTTCACTATGAGAATTTGGAATTGCTGGAGTAAAAACAACCAGGTCAATTCCCTCTGGAATTCGCGAAATATCATCTTCAAAATGGATTTTCATCCCTTCGTCCACTAACTTTTTAGTCAATGTTGTTGCTGTTTTATCGTATCCAAAAACTTCAACATTTCGGTTATTAAAATACCTTGCCAATGCACTCATCCCTATTCCTCCGATCCCGATGAAGTATATCTTTTTAATATCTTCTAGCTTCATTTTATTATTTGTAATATTTCAGAAACTATATTTTCAGTAGCATTTGCTTTTGCTAATTTTTGAATGTTACTTTTTAAATCATTCATAACCTGTTCATTATCAAGGATATGCAAAGCTTGTTCCAACATTTTTTCAGCATTTTTATCTTCTACTAAAATTCCCGCATCATTTGTTGAAAGTGCTTTCGCATTCATGGTTTGATGATCTTCGGAAACATTCGGTGAAGGAATCAAAATCGCTGGTTTTCCCACCAAGCATAATTCTGAAATCGTCAATGCTCCTGCTCTACAAATTACCACATCTGCCATTGCGTAAGCCAAATCCATTCGATCTATAAATGGTAAAATCTTGACATTGTCCAATTGAGCAGTTGCAACATTTTTGAACTCTTCGATGTAGAGTTTCCCTGCTTGCCAAAGCACTTGCACGTTTTGATTTTTTTCCAACAAATCTTTATTTGCTGCCATTGAATCATTTAATGTTCTCGCTCCCAAACTTCCTCCAAAAAGTAGGATCGTTTTTTTATTTTGATCTAAACCAAAATGCTTTAATCCTTCTTTTCTTTTGTCTGCCAAATCCATTATGTCTTGTCGAACTGGATTTCCTGTGAGTATTATTTTTTCTTTTGGAAAAAACTTTTCCATTCCATCATAAGCCACACAAATTCGATTTACTTTATTAGCTAAAAGTCGATTTGTGATACCTGGAAATGAATTTTGTTCTTGAATCAAAGTTGGTATTCCTTTCATCGTAGAAACTTGAAGCGTCGGTCCACTTGCGAAACCGCCAACTCCAATCACCACATCAGGTTTAAAACTTTGAATGATTCCAAAAGCCTTGAACAAACTACTCACTAGTTTGAAAGGAAACATCAAATTCCGTAATGTCAATTTTCTGTGGAACCCGCTGATCCAAAGACCTTTGATCGGGAATCCCGCTTTCGGGACTTTTTCCATTTCCATTTTTCCCTTTGCTCCTACGAATAGGATTTCTGCATCAGGTCGTTGTTTTTTGAATTCATTTGCAATCGCTATTGCGGGAAAAACATGCCCGCCAGATCCTCCGCCACTAATTATTACTTTCATTTTAGTTATCGGTTAATTAGTTAAAACACTTTTGAAACTAATTACCACAATCTCATTTGGTTCAAACTCTTGTTATTTTTGCAAAGCAAAACATCTTTGAACTTCAATTGATTATTAAATTTTCTAAAGTCAAATGGTAAATGTTCTACTTCATCTTCCAAGTCTTCATCTTCTGTTTCCCATTTTTCCATCACTCCATCTTCTCCGTGAATCCATAAATTTTTCTCCATAGAATCTATACTTGAGAAAAAATAAACTTCTCCATATTGCTCACTCAATTCTCTGAGTTTTCTAACCATTTCTAAATTATCATTAAAATATTTTCCAACAATAATTGACCACCCATCCAAACTTGGGGGCATTAAATAATTTCCTCCCAAAGCTCTAGCTGCATCATTTTTCAATAATAACCCAGCATCCCAGTTTAAATTCAAGGAAACTTGTAGATCCAATTTTTCCATCAATTCCTTTCTGGAAATATTTTTTACAGCAATCCAAGTATCAGCTAAAAGCTGTTCACTTACTTGTCCTTTGAACTCTACCTGTTTGTCAAAATATAATATCGTTGGTCTCATATGCGAAAATATTTTAATTTTTAAGGGTCTATTTATCTGTCTTTTTTATAGTCTGTTTTTCATTCTCAAAAAATGAACTTCTTAAGTTGTCTTTTCAATGTATCGACTCACACTCAAGATCATTCCGAAAGCAATGGCTGAAAAAATTACCGAAGTTCCTCCTTTACTTACCATTGGTAGTGCCAATCCTGTAACTGGCAAAATATTTACATTCACTCCCATATTCATCATCGCTTGTAGCGAAATCAATAACCCTAATCCTAAAGCGAGCATTGCTCCAAATGCTTTTGGACTTCTCGTTACAATCGTTACTACTCTAAAAAATAGTGCAACGTATAGAAAGAGAATCACAAAACCTCCTAAGATCAATCCATACTCTTCAAAAATGATGGCATAGATATAATCTGAATTCGAAGCTGGGATAAAATTTCTTTGCATACTATTTCCAGGTCCTACACCAAACCATTCTCCATTGGCAATGGCAATTTTTGATTGAAGGACTTGAATATTTTCAGCTCCAGCTTCGCCATACCAAAATGCAGTTAGTCGTTTTACCCAGGTTCCGATTCTTACTGTTTCTGGAAAAATTGTTCCCAGGGTAACTAAGAATGAAAAAAGGACTACACCTAAAAACATTAAGAGTAAAATATATTTCAAATTGACACGCCCCATGAACATCATCAAAAGGCAAGTAAAAAACAATACCGCTGCTGTCGATAAATCATCTGGTGCAATCAAGCCACACACAATCAAAATTGGAATTATGATTGGCATAAATGCATCATTGAAATCATCAATGTACTCCTGTTTTGAAGAGATTGCTCTCGCCACATAAATGATGAGCGCAAGCTTTGCAAAATCAGAAGGCTGAAATGTCAATCCCACAAATGGAACTCTTATCCATCGGGTTGCTTCGTTAAACTCGACTCCAAATGCCATCGTGTAAACCAATAGCGGAATCGCAATCAACATTAAGTAAGGAGCCATTCTTGAATATTGTATGTAAGGTGTTAAGTAACATACATACGTCAAAAACAATCCAAACAAAATAAATGTCGTATGCTTAATCATCGCCGCCTCTGTATTTCCTCCACTCAATCGATACGCTTCCGTAGTCGATGCACTATACACAGTTAAGATGGAATAGATCGACAAAATCGCTACGATCATCCAGATGACTCGGTCACCTCTTAACTTAGCATACAATTGATTTCCAAATGACATTTATTGATTATAGATTTATGATGATGAATTATAGGATTTTCGAAATCCATCATCCTGAATCTTCAATCCTCAATCTTTTTTTTCAAGTACAGCAGTTCTAAATTGATCGCCCCTATCAATGTAATTTTTAAACAAATCGAAACTTGCACAAGCTGGTGAAAGTAAAACTACATCACCCACGTGTGCATATTGTTGAGAAATTTTAATTGCGTCCCGACAACTTTGCGTTTCTTCAATGATTTCAATCTTACCATTAAAGGCTTCAATAATGGGAGTGTTATCCACTCCTAAGCAAACAATGGCTTTCACTTTTTCCAAAACTAACTTCTCAATAGCTTTGTAATCGTTGCCTTTGTCTACTCCTCCGACTACCCAAATGACTGGTTTTTCCATCGCTGAAAGCGCGTAAAAAACAGCATCTACATTGGTTGCTTTGCTATCATTAATGAAGTCAACTCCATTAATAGCAGCAACATATTCCAAGCGGTGCGGAGCATTGATAAAAGTATCTAAACCCTGCTGAATAAATTTTTCGTCAATGCCAATTGCTTGAGCCGCGTGGATCGCACAAGTGGCATTGAACATGTTATGCTGCCCCTTTAGGCTGCACTTTGTAGTATCAAATTCTGAGACCGCTACTGTTAATTTATTTTTTTTACAAAAAACTTCATTAACGGGTAAATCTCTGACTATCAGTTGTTTGTCCTGTAAATGGGTTTTGATACTTTCATCAAAACCGTTATAAATAAAAAGATCGTTATCTTTTTGGTTTTCAATTATTCTAAATTTTGAATAGATATAATTTTCCATTTTGTAATCATATCTATCCAAATGGTCGGGTGTAATATTTAACAATACACTTACATTTGGTCGAAAACTTTGAATACCATCGAGTTGAAAACTACTGAGTTCCAACACATAATAATCATGGTTTCCATTCGCCAAAAGTCGAGCAAAACTCGTCCCGATATTTCCACCGACTGCGACATTTAAACCTGCTGTTTTGAGCAGGTGAAAAATGAGTTTCGTTGTCGTGGTTTTTCCATTGCTACCTGTAATCCCAATTATGGTAGCGTTGGTAAATCTTGCCGCAAATTCAATTTCAGAGATGACTGGAATTCCTTGTTTTTTTAATGCTGCAATTAAAGCAACTTTATCAGGAATGCCTGGACTTTTGATGATCTCTGAAGCTTCGAAAATTTTACTTTCCGTATGTTGTAATTCCTCGTATGGAATTTTTGCTTTTTCTAATTCTGATTTAAACTCAGCTTTGATTTCTCCACGATCGGAAACAAAAATTTGGTAGCCTTTTTTTTGAGCTAATAATGCTGCTCCAACTCCACTTTCACCAGCCCCTAAAACAACTATTTTCATTTCAAAACATATTTGATTCTTAGCCAAATTTTACAATGCCGAAAAACAGCATAGAGATAGAATACTCAAACTTTTTTTTTTATTGAGACCGAGTACAGAATAGCCATTTTGTATTCCAATCTCTATGGTTTTTCGTCTATATATAATCCTCAATTTTCTCACGAAAAAAAGATTAAATTTTGAAAGGCTAGTGCCTTTGTTTATCTGATTTTTAAAGAAATGAGTGTCAAAACTGCTAGTAAAACTCCGATGATTAAAAATCGGGAAACAATTTTTGACTCATGCATTCCTAGTTTTTGGTAGTGGTGATGCAAGGGAGACATTTTAAAAATCCGTCTTCCTTCTCCGTATTTCTTTCGAGTGTATTTGAAGTAAGAAACTTGAATCATTACTGATAAATTTTCCGCCACAAATATTCCGCAAAGAATCGGAATCAACCATTCCATTCGAATTAATAATGCAACTGCTGCAATGATTCCTCCGATAGTCAAACTTCCTGTATCTCCCATAAAAATCTGAGCAGGAAATGAGTTGTACCAAAAGAATCCAATACAAGCTCCTAGAAAACAAGCAGAAAAAATTACTAATTCCTGTGCTCCAGGTAGATGCATAATATGAAGATATTCTGCCGTAATTGCATTACTAGAAACGTAGGCCAAAATCCCTAACGTCGCTCCAATTATGGATGAAACTCCAGTTGCTAATCCATCTATTCCGTCTGTCAAATTCGCAGCATTCGAAACTGCAGTAACTATGAGTATGACCATTGGGATAAAAATTATCCAAGCCCATTTTTGTCTCTTTTCCTGATTCTGTGGTCCAGAAAAAATTGGTGTTAAAAAAATGGAATAATCTAACTCATGGTTTTTTAAAAAAGGAACATTCGTTAATGTTGCCTTTACATCTGTTTTATTTGAATTTTCATTTTCAGGTTGCTGAATAGTTGTAACATATTCACATTCCTCTGCATCTTGATAGTCCATTCTTATTCTTATATCATCACTATTGAACATTACAACTCCTACAATCAGCCCCAATACTACCTGTCCTAATATTTTAAATTTTCCTGCAAGTCCATCCTTATTTTTTTTAAAAACTTTGATATAATCATCCGTAAATCCAATAATTCCCAGCCAAGTCGTGACGAGAATCATCACCAAGGAATACATGTTCAGCAAGTCAGACATGAGCAAAAAGGGAATCAGGATTGCCATAATTATTATGACACCGCCCATTGTGGGGGTTCCTTCTTTTTCTTTTTGTCCTGCCAGGCCTAAGTCCCGAACGGTTTCACCAATTTGTAATGCTTTTAGGAATTTGATTATGCGCCCCCCAAACAATAATGATATTGTTAGAGAAATAATCATGGCCACACCTGCACGGAAGGAAATAAATTTGTACAGATCGTCACCTATGAATTCGTAGTTTTCTCCTAGGTACTCAAGTAAGTGATAAAGCATTGGTCAAAAAAATTGTTGGCTTCGTTCGTTTTAAATTGGTCCAAATAAATTTGAACATTTTTGTTTTTCCCTTTTCTCTTAAAAAAAGAAATGTAGGTTTTTGGTCTGCTGTTTTTTTGACTTTTTGAAACCGATATTATGTCAAAATATATTTTCTAACTCGTGATTCACTTTGATTTTTTTGAAAAATTAATAGCTGCAGCAGTAAAATAATTTACCGCCGCAACTATCAACCAAAGTGAATCTGAGAATGATAATCTTTTATTGTGCTTCCAAACATTTTTTCAAAACTTGTTTGTCATCGAATGCATGTTTGACTCCATTGATGTCTTGGTATTTTTCGTGACCTTTGCCAGCTACCAAAATGATGTCTCCATTGTTTGCAATTCGACTTGCAGTTTTGATGGCTTGCAAGCGATTGGTAATGCTCAAAACTTTGTTCTGCGAATAAATCGGAACTCCTTTCATCATGTCTTCGATGATTTCGTCAGGATCTTCCGTTCGAGGATTATCTGAAGTGATGATGACATGATTGCTATAAGCACATGCCGTTTTTGCCATCACAGGACGTTTCGCTTTGTCGCGATCTCCTCCGCATCCAACAACAGTTATGATTTGTTCATTACCTGTTTTTAATTTATCAATTGTGCTCAGGACTTTTTCCAAAGCATCGGGTGTATGTGCGTAATCAACGATTCCGATTGTGCCCGTTTTTTCGTTTTTGATATAATCGAATCTTCCTTCGGCAGATTTGAGTTGGCTCAAAATAGTGAGCGTTTCCAAACTGTCTTTTCCTAACAATACTCCTACGCCGTATGCTGAGAGTAAATTGTAAGCATTGAATTCGCCGATTAATCGTCCGAAAAATTCATTGTCATTTATTTCAAGGTGGAGCCCCGAAAGACTGTTGTCCACTATTTTCACTTTAAAATCTGCTTTCTTTCGCAGACTATATTTTTGGATTTTAGCTTTGGTATTTTGCACCATCACCATTCCATTTTTATCATCTATGTTGGTCAAAGCGAAAGCATCTTTTGGCAAATCATCGAAGAACCTTTTCTTCGCATTCAAATATTCTTTGAATGTTTTATGATAGTCCAAATGGTCATGAGTGATATTGGTAAAAACGCCACCAGCGAAAGTCAATCCTGCAATTCTTCGTTGATGAATAGCATGTGAACTCACTTCCATAAAAGCATAATCACAACCTGCATCGACCATATCAGAAATCAATTCATTCATCGCCACCGCATCTGGTGTGGTGTGCGTGGAAGGAATCACTTTATTTCCAATCTTATTTTCGACCGTGGAAAGTAAACCAACTTTGTACCCCATTTGAGAAAATAAATCATGTAAAAGGGTGACAGTTGTTGTCTTTCCATTGGTACCTGTGATACCAATTAATTTCAATTGCTCAGATGGATTTCCGTAGAAATTAGAAGCCATAATTCCTAAGGCTTCACTCGAATCTGAGACTTGAATATAAGTCACACCTTTGTGTAACTCTTGAGGTAAAACCTCGCAAACGATTGCTATCGCTTTTTGTTGAATTGCTTTTTCTATAAAATCATGTCCGTCAACTTGTGTTCCTGACACGGCTACAAAAATGCTTTCATCATTTACTTTGCGAGAGTCAAAAGTTATAGTTTTAGCCTTCAACTTTTGTTCTCCAATCAGTTCTTTTACTGATATATTTTGTAATATTTTATTAAGCTCTTGCAATTCTCTTTCTTATTTATTCTTTAAAAAAGATTTTTTTTGAGTCAAGTGAAAATTAAAATCAACTCTCCCCTTTTGTCGTTTCTGCTTTCAATTTCAACTTGACAAAATATTTTTTAATGAATGTTTAATTTATTTATTCTTTAAAAAAGATTATTCTAATTGTTTAGTTTGGAGTCAGAAAAAAAGTAAAATCAATCGCCTCCAATAGCTTTTTGATTTCTCCTTTTTCCTGACAAAAGTTTAAAAACTCCAAACTTTGTGTAGTTTCTTTTTTTCAAAAAAAACTTTGTGTAGTGTTCCAAAAGTGCGAGAAGTTTCTCGTACTGTTTGTTGTGTGAAAAAGTATGTTTAAGATTGGTAGTTGTAAAAAACTGCTATAATTTAGTTTAGCCTTCTAAAAGCAATTTTTACCAATCAGAAAAATATTTGTCTATGGATTATAGATTTATGATTATGTTTTTTTAAAAGCAGGTATAATCCTGCATTCATAATCTTTAATCATCAATCCTATCTGAGTTTCAAATTTATTCTTTGTCCTTTGATTTTCGTCCCTCCTTTGAGTGACTGTTGGACAACTTTTCCAGAACCTTCAAATGTCACTTTGAGTCCTAGGTTTTCTAAAACATAAAGTGCATCTCTCAATCCCATCCCAACTACATTTGGCACTAAATCTCGACTAATGTATCGAGGTGCAATATGAAGTGTATCTGTGTCGGCAGTTAAAACTGCCCAATTTTTCACACCACTATCGGTGTGTTTTAAATCTAATTTTTTCAAAATTTTATCTACATCTTTTCTGTAGCCCACATCTAATTGTGGTAATTGTTTTTTTGTTAGTTTTTCTTTAAGCTCATTTTCTTTTGGATACAAATCTTTTTGTTGGATAAAACATTTATCTGCGATCTGTCTAAAAATTGGCCCTGCGACTTCTGAACCATATCGTCCATTTTGTCGAGGTTCTGTGATGACTACGATGCAAGAATAAACTGGGTCTTTAGCTGGAAAATATCCTGCGAAAGAAGCCCGATATTTGATATTATCTCTTTGGTCAAATTTGTAATAATTAATTTGAGCCGTTCCTGTTTTGCCTGCAAATCTGTAGCGATCTGATTTTAATTTTTTAGCTGTTCCAGTTTCAACAACTCCTTCTAAAAGTTCTTTTACTTTTCGGATCGTTTCTCGTTTTGCTATTTCTTTTTTTATTACAGTTGGTTTGTAAGTCTTTATTGCTTCACCAAAATGCTGAACTTGAGTCACCAGATATGGTTTCATCATTCTTCCATCATTTGCAACTGCATTATAAAATGTCAATAATTGCAACGGTGTTAATTCAACTTCATAACCGATTGACATCCAGGGTAAAGAAATTCCACTCCAGTTATCATCAGAGTTATAAGCTTCTTTTACATAAGGTTTATCTTCTCCGTTGATTTCAATTCCAACTAATTGATCTAATCTAAAATCTCTTAAATGTTGAATAAATTTTGGAGCATCGTCTGTATCACCATAGTATTTTTGAACTAGTTTTGCGATTCCAACATTTGATGAAATTTCAAATGCTTTCCGAATCGTGGTAGAATCTAATTGATGAAAAGAAGCATCTCTCATCTCCTCTTCATAAAAAGTATGCAAACCTTGTTCAAGATTAATGGAATCATCTAAATCAATATATCCATCTTCCAAAAGCGCCATCATTGAAGCTAACTTGAAAGTCGAACCAGGTTCTACTTTTGTTCCAATAGCATAGTTATAATCTTCATACCACCCTTTTCCGTTTTCTAATTTTCCAATATTAGAGATAGCTTTGATTTTCCCGGTTTTTACTTCCATGACGACAACTGTTCCAGTTTGAGCATCATGATGTTCCATTCCTCGAAGCAATGCTTTTTGCACTACATCTTGAATATTGACATCAATAGTTGTGACTATGTCATCACCACTTCTTGGCTTAATTGAATTTAAGTCCTGAACTGGAACTGTGATTCTATTTGCAGCTTTATAAACCTTAATTTTTTTTCCGTCAGAACCTCCTAGTTCTTTGTGAAAAAAACCTTCCAAACCGACATATCGATCCTTATCTGACTGAGCATATCCTAAAGTTCTTCGCGCCAACAACCCATAAGGTCTGTCTCTTTTAAACTTTTCTTCGGCAATAAATCCGCCTCTCATTTGCCCCTTTCTAAAAATTGGTAGTTGCTTTATTTCTTCATAATCTGCATATGAAACACCTTTTTTTATCCTCATATATCCTTGCCCTGCATTTCTTGCTCTAATTAGTGAATCTCTAAAAAAAGTTCTAAAAGCATAATCCGTCATCTCAAAATCATCGATAAGAAATGGCATCAGACCTAAGACTAACGAATCCAAATTTTCGTCGGTCCATAACTCTTTCGACGGTAAAGTCGAATCAAAATGTATGTCAAAGAACGGAAGCGAAGATGCCATCAATGCACCATCTTCTGTGATTATATTTCCTCGGCTGGCTTTTACTGTGTGAGTTCTGACATGGTCTTTCTCACCTGCTTTCCTCCAATCTTCTCCTTCCAGCACATTTATTTTTACAGCATTATAAAAAATGAATCCCGCAAAAATTACCAACATCCCCAACACAATGTACACGCGGTATAAAACTTCATTTTTATTCTGACTCATTTCTTTTTTTGAGTATTGTGATTTTTGGTATTAAGCTTTGAAAGGTTGTTTTTATTGATCCTTATTTTCAGTACCTTTTATCTCAATTCCCTTTTTTACGATTATTCTTTTTGGAGTAGAAGTTGAATTTTTAAGTCCGATACTTTCTACTGCTTTTGCCACTTCGGATTGTTTAGTTTGATACATCAAATTTGCTTTGATTGCGTCATATTTCCATTTCAACTCCTCTATTTCAATTTCATATTTTTGAATTTGCCACAGTTTCTTTTCGGAATAATGTGCATTCATTATATATATCATCCCAATAAATCCTAGAAATAAAATAAAAGGCAAATTTTTTAAAACCGTTTCTGCACTAAAATCTAGCGTCAAATAATCTTTTAATTCTTTAGGTTTATTCTTTGCCATTCTATCTTTTATTATTCTTAGAAAAATCCTGTGTTTTAAGTCAAGCTAAAATTGAAACCGACACTTCCTTTGGTCGTTTATGATTTTAATTTTAGCTTGACCACACGATTTTTCTAAGAACGTCTATTATCTACTACTTTTTCTGCTACTCTTAAACTTGCGCTTCTTGCTCTTGGATTTATTTTAATTTCCTCCTTTGAGGGAAGTATTGGTTTTTTTGTAATGACTTTAAATGGACGGTAAATATTACCATAAAAGTCTTTTTCAGGTTCTCCATCGAAATTGCCCGATTTTAAAAACTTTTTTACAAATCTGTCCTCAATCGAGTGATAAGTAATAACTACCAAGCGTCCTCCAGGCTTCAAAACTTCCAACGATTCTTGAAGGAATGTTTTTAAAACTCCCATTTCGTCGTTTACCTCAATTCGTATTGCTTGGAAAACCTGCGATAAATAGCGTAATCTTTGCCCTCTGATGTATGGTTGTGCTACTCTTAAAAAATCGCTGGTTGTATGAATAGGTTTTAATTGTCTTTCTTTAACTATAGCTTCAGCAAGTGTTTTTGAATTTCGAACTTCGCCGTAATCACTAAAAACTCTTTGCAACTCACTCGCAGAATATGAATTCACTAATTCTTTAGCTGAAAGTGCATCTTGCTGATTCATCCGCATGTCGAGTTCTGCATCAAATCGATATGAAAACCCTCGTTCGGCTTCATTTAATTGATGCGACGAAACACCTAAATCTGCTAGGATCCCATCTACCTCGGTTACACCATGCAGTTTTAAAAATCTCTTTAAATACTTGAAATTATGATGAACGAAAGTAAATCGATCATCTAAAGGTATGTTTGGCAGCACATCTTCATCTTGGTCGAATCCGAAAAGCCGACTGTTTTCATCCAGTCTTTCAAGTATTGCTCTAGTGTGTCCTCCTCCGCCAAAAGTAGCATCCACATGGATGCTACTTGGCGATATCATCAAAGCATTTATGCTTTCATCCTTCAGAACGGGGTCATGGTAGGTCATAAAGTTTAAAGTTGGTTGTTGGTTTCGTGAAAAACTACGCCTCTCCAGGCGAAGTCCCTTTATTAACCTTACCCATCACCTCTTCTGCTAGGTCGGAGAAATCTTCAGGTTCTTCTTCTAGAACCCCATCATATTTATCTTTTGCCCAAATTTCAATTTTATTAGTATGAGCAAACAGGACTAATTCTTTTTCAATCCCTGCATATTCCAATAATTTTTTGGGCAAATTAATTCGATCAGAACTATCTGTATTCAATTCAGTTGCTCCTCTAAAAAAGTATCGAACAAATGCTCTATTTTTTTTCACATAAGTATTCAACTGATTCACTTCTTCACTTACTTCATCCCAAACAACTTTAGGATATAGGGTCAAACAATCTTCAATTCCTCTATTCACCACAAAAACATAAGCCTCTCCCTCTTCATGCTCACCCAATTGCTTGAGAAGCGGAGAAGGCATTCGCACCCTACCCTTCGCATCGAGTTTACAGTCATATTCTCCTAATAATTGAGGCATTTTTATTATTTGCTCTAACTTGTTTTTGTAAAAAAGAGGTTCTTTTTGTAAGAACTTAGTTCAAAAGTATAAATAATGTCCACAAATTACCACTTTCTGCCACTTTTTTTTAGCAAAAAGTTATCCACATTTCTTGACTTTTATTTTTTGTAAACAAATGATTGTCAAATCATTATAAAAATGATTATTATGTAATTAAAAAGAGGATATATTGATATTTTTTTTGATTTAAAGAAGGTAAATGAGGTGTGGGAAGAAGTGGCAGAGAAATGCTATTTTGGATAAAAACTAAACACTTAAGAGAATTAAAGGACTTATTTGATTAAAAACGCATCAAAAAAGAGTTGATTTTCAATGAATTATGTATTGAAAAAAAATTAGTGGGAAATTTTGACTTAAAATGGGTAGGAGGTGGGAAATTGTGGATGGGATTTCCTAATTGAAATAAGAAAAATGAGAAAAAGTAGTTTCTCTAGAAAAGAAAGTGAGAAAAAAATAATATTTGCGAAAAATGGAAAAGATTTTAACTTATTTCCCATAAGAACTAAAAAAACTTTTCCACTTCATGTTCAACACTCCAAGAATCGCTTCTTTAATAATTCCGCCATGCATTTTGGAATCCCCTTCTACTCTATCGGTAAAAGTAATTGGCACTTCTTCTATTTTAAACCCGAGAGATCGAGTCGCAAATTTCATTTCAATTTGAAAAGCATAACCAATGAACCTGATTTTATCAAAATCCATTTTTTCTAAAACTTGACGAGAATAACAAACAAATCCAGCAGTTGGATCTTTGACAGGCATCCAAGTAATCATTCTGACATACCAAGATGCTCCATAGGAAAGTAAAATTCTGTCCCAAGGCCAATTTTCTAATTTTCCTCCAGAGACATATCGAGAACCAACTGACATTCCACCACAATTTTTAGCAGCATCATACAATCGGATTAAATCTTTTGGATTATGGGAAAAATCTGCATCCATTTCAAAAATATAATCATAGTCTCTTTCCAAACTCCATTTAAAACCATGAATATAGGCTGTACCTAACCCTAGCTTACCAGTTCGTTCTTCAATAAAAAGTGACTTTGGATATTTATTTTGAAGTTCTTTTACTATTGCAGCAGTTCCATCGGGCGAACCATCGTCCACGATCAAAATGTGAAAAGATTTATTGAGTGAAAATACCGCCTCAATGATTTTGGCTACATTTTCTTTCTCATTGTAGGTAGGTATAATGACTATGCTATCCGACAAGGCTGTAGAATTAATGGTTACTTTATTATTTTGTAATTGATACAACGGCAAATATAATTTTTTTTTAGTGATACAAAAGACTAAAAAATAATATATGTTTTGATAGGAAAAATAATATTTGGAGCTTTTGTCAGATTGTATTCAGTTTTAGCTTAGCTTTTGTATTTCAAAACGTCAATTTGAATATTTGAAATATAAATTATTATTAAAATAAATAACTGTATTTCAAATATTCAAATAACTACTCTATCGAATTTTTGAAAATCTGCTCGGTTCTCCTTCTCGCATCATATTATAAATAACTTCAAAAATATCCTCAGGGTTGGGTTTTGAAAAATAATCTCCATCTGAACCATAAGGAGAACGATTTGGACGAGCAGTAATGGTCAATGGTTGAGCATCCAAAAACTCATATCCACCTTGCTTTTCTAATACTTCTTGCATCATATAAGCCGTTGCTCCGCCAGGGAAATCTTCGTCTAAGAAAACAACTCTATTCGTTTTTTTAACGGACTCTACTATTTGATGTTCTAAATCAAAAGGCAACAATGTCTGCACATCAATTAACTCAACTGAAATATTGTGCTTTTCCAATTGTGCAATCCCAGCTTGAGCAATTCTCACACATGAACCATAAGTAACTAAAGTTACATCTGTTCCTTCTTGCAAAATTTCAGGTACTCCTAGCGGCACAGTAAATTTATCAATATTATCAGGTAGAACTTCTTTTAATCGGTATCCATTCAAACATTCAATCACAATTGCTGGGTCATCTGACTGTAATAATGTATTATAAAAACCAGCTGCTTGTGTCATGTTTCGTGGTGTCAAAACGTACATTCCTCGCAATGAATTAATAATCATTCCTAGTGGGGATCCTGCATGCCAAACTCCTTCTAATCGATGCCCTCTCGTTCGAATAATTGCTGGAGCTTGTTGTAAATTATTACTTCTCCAACGCATGGTTGCCAAGTCATCAGCCAATGGTTCTAAACCATAAATTAGATAATCTAAATATTGAATTTCAGCAATTGGTCGCATCCCTCTCATCGACATTCCTATTGCCTGTCCCATGATACTCCATTCTCGAATTCCAGCATCAAAAACTCGCTCAATTCCATACTTCTCTTGTAATCCCGCAAAACCTTGATTAACATCTCCAATATGTCCAACATCCTCTCCAAAAGCGAACATTTCAGGCATCCGTTTTAATGCTTTTTCAAAGCATTTATTTAATACTTCAAAACCATTCATCTTAGCTGATTTTTCAGTAATAATCGCAGGAACAACAGGAACTCTCAAAGCAGACTTTGGAGAATTACTGTAAAGATGAGTATGGTATCTTTTGTCACCTAACTGCTCGACATTTTCAATCCAGTTAACAATACTTTCCCGCGCTTTACTTTCAGCTCCAATAGTTGCGAACAACATCTTCCTTGCATTAGCTAAAACCTCGGATATCATTGGACTAAAGAGGTTATTCATCTTTTTATGAATAGCATGAACTGCTTCTGGATTTTGTACTTCATTTTGAAGTTGAGTATATATTTCAGAAAGTGTTTGAATCTCCTTTTTGATTGGATCAATAAACATTTTCCAAGCATTATTTTTTGCTTCCTTTACATATTCTTTCGCATTTTCACGAAGCATTTCTACGTCCTTTTGAGAAATAAATTTTTGATCGATCATCCATTCTTCCATCCGTTTGAGACAATCATTTTCTTGCTCCCAATTTAATCTATCTTTTGACTTATATCTTTCATGTGAACCTGAAGTAGAATGGCCTTGAGGTTGAGTCAATTCATCCACATGAAAAAGTGCTGGATTATGAGTTTTTCGCATAGTCTCTGCTCCTTCCTTAAACATCTTACGAAGTCCCATATAATCCCATCCTTTAACATTATACATGTTATATCCTACTCCTTCTTCATCTACTTTAAACCCTTCTAAAAGAGTAGAAATATCTCCCTTGGTAGTCTGATATTTTTTAGGAACCGAAATTCCATAACCATCATCCCAAACACATACTGCCAAAGGTACATTTTGTACCCCTGCAGCATTAATGGTTTCCCAAAAAATCCCCTCTGAAGTGCTGGCATCTCCGATAGTCACCCAACTTATTTCATTCCCTTTATTTGAAAACTGAGTACTTTTTAAAACTTTGGATTCTCGATATTTTTTGGAAGCCAATGCTAAACCAAGTGCTCTTGCCATTTGCCCAGCTGTCGAAGAAATATCAGAAGAAACATTATATAAATCTTTATGATCCAGCCAATCACCTTTTTCATCAAAAAGGTTTGTAGCATAATGACTATTCATTTGCCGACCTCCTGAAAATGGATCATTTTCAGGATCTGCATACAATTGAGCAAAAAACGCTTCTACTGTACTTAACCTCATGGCAAACATAAAAGTCTGATCTCGATAGTATCCAGATCTCCAATCTCCTCTTTTAAAGGCACGAGCTAAGGCGACTTGAGGCACCTCTTTCCCATCTCCAGTAATTCCAAACTTAGCTTTTCCAGTTAAAACTTCTTTTCGAGCCATCAATGATGCTTGACGACTTACAAGGCAGGTCCAAAAATCTTCAATAGCTTCAGAACGTAAAATATTTTCTTTTTTCCCTTTCTTTGTAATTGATTGTAATATAGGATTGTCGATCATGAGGTAAAACGATTTTATTTTTTAACGAACCTTTTCAAAATACATTTTTCATTAAAAAGTTGAAATACAATAACACCCAATTTTATTATGAAAAGCAATTTTTGAAAAGTATAAAATTCGCTATTTATTTATAGGTAAAAAATAAAAAAAGAAGTAAGTGGGTGGATATCTGATTCAGAGTTCAAAAGTACAAAATATTGAGGTAAAAATTGCACTTTCCCCTTGAAATCCGTAGGCATAAAGTTTGTACTCTTTGATACTGTACATTATCCAATTCTATCAATCAATCTGTTACTTTTGACTTTTTTTATACGTCAAAAAGACACATAAAATATAAGGATTTTGTTATTAACAAGTTATTAACCTTATAAAAAACAAAGAAACTTTCATTTTGGAAAATATATCTTTATTTTTGTTACGTTAAATAATTTCAGGACATCAATTTAAAATAAATAAAAAATACAATGAAAAAATTATTCTCTTTATTCACACTATTGTCTTTAGCGGCAACTATTTCTTTTGCTCAAGTTCAATCTACTGCACCAGTTACAGAAACTGCTGAGGGTCCAGCAATGGAATTATCTTCAACTACTGTTGATTTTGGAACAATCGAACAAGATTCTGATCCATTCAGAACAATCACATTTACCAATACAGGTAATGAGCCATTGATTATCAAGAATGCTAAAGGAAGTTGTGGATGTACAGTTCCTACTTACGAAAAGGCACCTATCCTTCCAGGAGAGACTTCAGAAATCAAAATCCGATATGCTACTAATCGTTTAGGAAAAATCAATAAAACTGTTACACTTTATACTAATGAAGGTTCAGATGTAAAAAGAGTTCTTAAAGTAGTAGGTATGGTAAATAAAAAAGCTAAACAGCCGGAAGCAGTTCCAGCAGCAGCTCCAACTATTTTATCTAATCCAAATGGTAAAAGTCAATAATCTAATTTGATTTAGACCGATTGCTCTTAGTCAATCACAACTAAAAAAACCCTACTCTGGAATCAGAGTAGGGTTTTTTTAGTCTATGCTAAATGCTTTGATTTTCTATCTTCTCTAAAAAAGAAAACCCTTGCTTTGAAAGCAAGGGTCTCTAACCCAAACAAATAAACACAAAAACTACTTTTAAATATTTTCGATTGAACAAAAGTAAGATGAATTTATTACTACAACAACTATTTTATATATTTTTTGTGACATTAAAAACCAATCTTTTGCCATAAAAAACCCTGCAAAACATAAACAAATTGAATAAAATTGGGAATCGATTTTTTTAATTATATTTTATATTTTTGTCACTTATTAATCACTTCGTCAGATAAAAAAAACACCACATTAACCCAATATTTTACAACCTGCGAATCTTCGCCAAAAATTACTTCTATAAGTATTATTTCTTCATGCATTTAAAAAAAAGATTCTGATGAAACTATTTTTGCATCTGTAATCCAAAAGAAAATTGGCTAATCTTATTTTAAATGATATTTTGCATCTCAAAAAATAATTAAGAACAATTAAAATGGACAACTTAAAATTTATCATCGTTTTACTTGCAACCGTTGCTCTAACCTATTTACTCAATAATCCTATTCCTATTGAATCTAACCCTGTACCTCCTTTGGGCAAATTATTAAATCCATTTTCTGGGTTTTGGCAAAATGCTGAAAAAGTAAATGCATTTCCAAAGATAGCCTCTTTAGAAGGTTTGGATTTGAATGCCCCCGTAAAGGTTATCTATGACGATAAATTAGTTCCACATATTTTTGCAGAAAATTTGACGGATGCCATGACTGTTCAAGGTTATATTGAATCAAAACATAGATTGTGGCAAATGGATTTTACGACCCGAGCGACGAGTGGAAGACTGTCCGAAGTTTTAGGAGAAAAAACGATTGAATACGATAAAGGTAAACGTCGAAAAGGATTAGTTTATGCCGCACAAAACACCCTCAAATCTTGGAAAAAAACACCAGAGGAGTTTGCCTTAGTCGAAGCTTATGTAAAAGGTGCCAATACTTATATCAACTCTCTTTCGCCAAAAGACTACCCTATCGAATTTAAATTTTTAAATTATAAACCTGAAAAATGGACTCCGCTCAAAAGTGCCATTTTCATGAAAGCTATGGCGGAATCGCTTTCTTCACGAGAAACAGATTTGGAAGCAACCAATGCTTTAGCCACTTTTGGTAGAGCCCAATTTGATTTTTTATATCCTGAACGAAGTGATAAAGAATCTCCAATTATTCCAACAGATGTGGAATGGAATTTTGAATCTCCTTTGTCTGCTGATTTGATCAAGACACCAAGTATCGGAGCTATATTTCATGAGCCTCATGAAAAACCTCATGAATCCAACGGAAGTAATAATTGGGTAGTAGCAGGAAGTAAAACTGCTTCTGGAAATCCAATTTTATGTAATGACCCTCACTTGAGTTTGACCTTGCCTGCGATCTGGTTTGAAGTTCAAATTCACACCCCTCAAACTAATGTTTATGGTGTTTCATTACCTGGAGTTCCTGGGGTGACGATTGGTTTTAATGAAAATGTAGCTTGGGGATTTACCAATGTGGGACATGATGTTTCTGATTTATATAAAATAAAATGGGCGGATAAAAGCAAAGAAGCCTACATTTTTGATGGTGAATCAAAGCCAACTCAATATGTAATTGAAACGATCAAAGTGAACGGTCAAGCTGATATTTTAGATACCGTAAAATATACTCATTGGGGGCCAGTAAGTTATGAAAATAAAGATCATCCTAGACAAGACTTAGCACTTCATTGGTTAGCTCATGAAAGCAAAGGCAATGAATTAAAAACCTTTTTAGGCGTTAATTCTGCGAAAAATTTTGAAGAATTTTATGAAGGCATGAGACAGTTTGACAACCCTGCTCAAAATGTAGCTTTCGCTATAAAGGATGGAACGATTGGTCTAAAAGTTCAAGGAAAATTGCCAATCAAAGAAAAAGAACAAGGTCGATTTGTTAGAGATGGAAGTCTTTCTTCAAGTGGTTGGAAAGGATATATTCCTTTCGAACAAACTCCTTTTGTCAAAAATCCAACGCAAGGTTTTGTAGGGTCTGCTAATCAATTTTCGGCAGATACGACTTATCCATATTATTATAATGGTGGGTTTGAAGATTTTCGTGGACGGGTTTTAAATCGAACTTTAGCCGCTATGTCGAATATTACGATTCAAGATATGAAAGATTTGCAGGGTAATAATTTCAGTATTAAGGCTGCCGAAATTTTACCTATTTTATTACAATTTTTAGAAGATGAAAATCTAAGCACAGAGGAAAAGGAAATCTTTGATATTTTAAAAAAATGGGATTATAATTTTGATAAAGACAAAGTTGCCCCGGTAATTTTTGATAATTGGTATAATAATTTTTATAAAAAAACTTGGGATGAGATTTATGCATTGAGGAAAAAAGAATTTCCAATGCTTCTCCCTGAACATTGGCGAACGATCGAATTATTGGAAAAAACTCCTGGCAATATCTTTTTTGATTTCAAAGAAACGCCTGAAAAAGAAACGGCAAAAGAGATTACTTTGATGACTTTTAAAGAAGTTGTTAAAAATGCGCAAGAGTGGAAAAAAGACGGCAATTTTGTTACTTGGGAAAATCATCGAGATATTAAAATTCCTCACATGATTAATAGTTTGTCGGGTTTTCAATCTGATTTTGTTTCAGCAGGTGGACATGGCAATACGCTTAATGCTTTTGGAATCAGAGGAAGAAATGTACACGGTCCATCTTGGAGGATGATTGTGGAAGTGGGAGATGAAACAAAGGCTTACGGAGTCTATCCTGCTGGTCAGTCGGGCAACCCAGGAAGTCCTTTTTATGAAAGCATGGTCAAGACTTGGGCAAATGGGGAATATTATGAATTACTCTTTTTTAAAGATAAAAATGTGAAGAATGATCGGATACTTTTCCATCAAGAATTTAAATAAAAGGAGTCAGGTTTGAGATTGGTCGCTGTGCTCCCAAGTCAGGAATCAGGGACTTTTTCACTCCTCTATATTTTGATTACAAAGATTCAAATTCTGGGAAAAACGAGAGGCTCCTGACTACCTGACCACTTTTCAATAAATTACTCAATATTTAAAATAAATTAAATCCTTATTCATGAAAAAATTACTTTTTATATTTTTAACTATAGGAATTTTCTCCTGTTCTTCTGAACCTGATAATTATACTGAAATCCCTTGGGCAACGATGGACAATGTAGAATCTTTGGTGCAAAAAAAACCAAGGAAAACTATCGTAGATGTTTACACTCCATGGTGTAGGCCTTGCAAAATGATGGATGAACAAACTTTCACCAACCCTGAAATCATCAACCAAATTGGAAAGAATTTTCATGCAGTAAAATTCAATGCAGAAGGTCCTGACCCGATTAAATTCATGGGAAAAGATTATGCGAATCCTCAATTCAAACCAGATAAAAGAGGTAGAAATGCACCTCATCAATTAGCGGGATTTTTCGCGGTTAGAGGTTATCCTAGTTTGGTAATCTTGGATGAAAACATGAAAATTATTGAAAAAATTGTAGGGTTTAAAACACCTGAACAATTGAAAATTGAATTGGCAAAACATATGTAGTGGCGAACTACGAACCACGTATTCATTTGATGTGTACCCGTGGTTCGTAATTCATCAAGCTAAGCGTTCAAAGTTCTTTTTCCCTTTTTCTGGAACTAAATAATCCGAGCAACTGTTTTGTTATTTTTAGAAAAAAAGAGAAAACATGAAAGCGCAAAATTTAGCCGAAAGGCACGCGGAATTAGAAAAAGAATTTAGTTTTCGAATGTCGAGAAGTTCGGGAAAAGGTGGACAACATGTCAATAAAGTTTCTACTCGAGTAGAGTTGCTTTTTGATGTTTTGAATTCTGAAATTTTAACCGAAAAAGAAAAAGGGTTAGTCATCAAAAATTTGGCAGCCATCATTTCTCAAAATGGAATTTTACAAATTGCTAGTCAAGATTCAAGATCACAACTTCGAAATAAAGAAAATGCCAAAGTAAAGTTTTTTGAAAAATTAGAAAAAGCATTGACCGTTGAAAAACCCCGCAAGAAAACTAAAAAGCCGAAATCGTTGAACGAAAAACGATTAAAGGAAAAGAAAATCACAGGAGAGAAAAAAGTCTCTCGCCAAAAGGTTAATCATAAAAATGATTAACCTTTTTTCGTAGAACGACTCTACGAATCCTTCTACATAATTATTCTAAATAAAAGCTCACCTTTTTGTTTTTGGAAAATCACTCTGTACTTTTGTAATTGATTTTAGAGAACCATTTTATTAAAAAAATTCATCTGGTCATCTGCGACAGATTTCCAAAAATGCACTTTACTATGTTTAAAAATATTAGTTTACTTCTAATCTTAAGTACGATTTTTTTGTTGAGTTGTGGAGAGACAAAACCAAAAGAAGATCCTCTACAAAAGGAAAGAGAACAAGTTTACAAAGAAGTCATGGCTGTTCATGATGAGATGATGATGATGGGAAAAATTCGAGGGGCTCAAGGGAAGTTGAAAAAAATGATGGAGTCAGATTCGACAAATGTAGAAAAATATCAAACAGCTTTTGATCAACTTCAAGTAGCTGACGATGCGATGATGAATTGGATGAAACAATTCAAAAATCCACCTTCAAATACACCTACAAAAGAAGTCATCCAATACTTGAAAGATCAAAAAACCAAAGTGCAAAAAATGAAAGAAGTAATGATTGAAAATTTGGATAAAGCAAAACAAGTTATTGAGATATAAATAATGTTTTCTACTCACTAGGTGACTCGAGTCACCTAGTGAGTAATAGATCCTATTATTTTATTAAATTTTATTTTTCAAAAAAGAAAACATGAGAAACATCTTATTTTTTAGTCTTATCATTTTATTCCTGACCAGTTGTGTGGAGAGAGAACCTCTTAAAATTTTAAATCGAGGAGAAGAAGTAAATGGCCAAATGGTTCATGAAACAATTCGTGATTTTTCCTTTATCAATCAAGATAGTGTAGAGGTAACGAATAAAACTTTTGCAGGAAAAATTTATGTGAGTAATAATTTTTTTACGACTTGCCCTTCCATTTGTCCTACCACAAGTTTACACATGGGACGCATTTACGATAAGTTTTTAGATGATGATCGAGTGCGAATGATTTCTCATTCCATTGATGTGAGAACGGATAGTGTTCCTGTGTTAAAAAGGTATGCGGAAGGCCTAGAAATTGAAGCACCAAAATGGAATTTAGTAACTGGAAACGAGGAGGAAATTTTAGCAATTGCCTATGACTATTTTTCTAATGCATTGAAAGATGAATCGGCTCCAGGAGGATTTGACCATGATGATCTCTTCGTTTTAGTTGATAAAGATCGGCATATTCGATCCGTTTGCCATGGAACTGATCCTAAAGATGTTGATCGATTTATGGAAGATATTGAATTCCTTTTGAAGTCTGAATATTCTCAAAAATAAACGACTTTTTCGTTTGACCTTGAAAGTTAAACGTTTTACGATCGCCCATAATATTTCATTTAGAAAAATTTTGAGTAATCGCTATTTTTCTAAAAATCAAAAATAATGATGCGACGATTCTTCTTTCTTATAATGCTTTTTTTCATTGCTATTGTCTTTTTGACAGATTGTAAAAACTCTTTTAGCGATGGAAAATACTTGTATGAAACTCATTGCCAATCTTGCCACATGGCAGATGGAGTTGGCTTGAGAGGTTTGATCCCTCCCCTTGCTGGATCTGATTATTTAAAAAACAATTATGAGAAATTACCTTGTATTATTCTTCTAGGTGTAGAAGGTGAAATGATCGTGAATGGAAAAACTTATAATCAACCAATGGCTGGCATTCCTGAATTAGCAACCATGGACGTAGCACTATTAATAAATTACATCAACCACCAATGGGGAAATGACGGAAAATATACAGATTTTAGAGAAGTAGAAGCTAATCTTCAAAAATGTGAATAACAATAACTAATTTGTTGCGTGGATTTTATTATCTAAAATTACCCATCGAATAATTGAAATAAAATCATTTGATGGCTATCTATACTTAACGAAAAACTCATCTACGAGTAGAAAACACATTAGTTTATGATTAAGCGAATCTTTTACATTTTCTCTTTCCTTTTTTCTTTTTCCCAACTCCAAGCCCAAGCTCCAATATATGACGAATGCAGCACTGCCATTCAATTAGGAATTGCGCCTAGCGGAACTTGTACCACTACAGAATATACTAATGTCGATGCAACTTTATCGACTGGATTATTTTCTGCTGCAGCTGACAATATTCCTACTTGTTGGGGTTCGGTAGACCATGATGTTTGGTTTGAATTTCAAACGCCAATTGATGGAAGTTTTGTGGATTTTGAAGTAACGGTCACCAGTACTGGATCGAATCCAATTGGTCAATTCAAAGCAGCACTTTATCGTGGTGAATGTATCATTGATGAATTAGCAGAATTAGATTGTCAAGTGGCTGCGGCAGGTGACACAGAAATAAAATTTGATGCTTCGGGATTGACACCTGGTATTAGTTATTTTATTCGAGTAGATGATCAAAGTAGTACAGCGAGTCCAGTTTGGGGAACATTTAATGTATGTGTAGATTCCTTACCAGACATCAACTTGATGTGTCTAAATACTGATTCAGATGCCAACTCAGGTATTCTTTATGATTCTGGTGGACCTGATAATAATTACTCCAATGGTGAGAATTGCACCTTTACTATTTGTCCTGTTTCCAATCCTGGATGTATTGCTTTAACTGTTAATTCTTATGATACAGAACCTGGTTTTGATGAATTAGAATTCTTTGATGGAAACAGTACTAATGCTACCGAACTAGGAGAAGATGTTTCCGCAGGGGGAAGTTGCTATACAGTTTATGCTTCCAGCGGATGTATAACCGTAGAATGGAATGCAGACTTTATTATCAACGACGCAGGTTTTGAAATCACATGGGAAAGTTCAGCTGATCCATGCCCAGTTTATACTGGTGCAAATACTACCACTTCACCTACCGAAGCTTTAATTATTGAAAAACTAGGATCGCTACCAAGTTCCATTTCCAATGTAACAGTCGATTGTGATGGAGATGCTCACGCTGCTTTTGATGGAGGAGATAATACTGGGATTTTCATGCCGAATGGAGTTGTCTTGACTACAGGAAGTGTAGATTATGCTTTTACTGCTAATGATTCCGATGGTGATCCTAACCTTGATCTTAATTCTAATTCAGATGCAGATTTGGCAACACTTGCAGCTACATTTTCCAATAATCAACCAACACTAACTGATGCTTGTATTTTGGAAATGGACGTGCTTGCAGCAGGGAGTGAGTTATCATTAGAATACATTTTTGGGTCAGATGATTATGTGGGAAATATAGGTTCTAATGCTGGCCGAGATGTCATGGGTATTTGGATTTCAGGGCCGGGGATTGTCGGTTCTCCAATTTATAATGGTCAAGAATTAATTTCCGTTTTGCCAGGAACAGCAACACCTGTTCATTATGTTAATGTCAACCCACAAGTTAATTTTGAATATTATCGAAAAAATGAAGAGACGATTTTGGGACCACGATATGATGGGTTAACTACTGATTTGAATAGTATCAATAAAAAAACATTGACAGCTTTTTCTCCAGTTCAACAATGCAGTACTTATCATGTAAAAGTGGCAATTGCCGATGTCAGTACCAATGCAGATTCTGGAGTTTTCTTTGGTGAAATAAATAATGGTTTACCCAATACTTCTTTAAGTGCAATTGGTTCGTTTGATTATTTTGTAGAAGGGTGTATTAGTCCTGATGAATTGAATTTGAATTTATCTAATCCATTAGGTGAAGATTTGACCTTAGATGTTCAAGTGGCAGGAACTGCAACGGCGGGAACAGATTATAATTTAACCCTTCCAAGTTCGGTGACTTTTCTAGCTGGACAAACTAATTTGAATTTCCCAATCAACATCATAAATGATGGAATGGTAGAAGGAACTGAAACGATTGAATTAACTTTCGTTTATGATTTTGGCTGTGGAGCATTTGACTTTGCGACAGTTGTTTTGGAAATAAAAGACGAACCAGATTTTTTCGCAGCAGATGGAATGGATACACTTTTTGTTTGCTCAGGAAGTACGGTTCAATTGACTGCTGAAGGTGCTTTAACTTACAGTTGGTCGCCTGCTGGCAATCTGAGTAATCCTAATATTTCTAATCCAATTGCTACTCCAACAGCAAGTGAAACATATACAGTAACAGGAACTTTAGGAAATTGTAATTTGACGGATGATGTTTTTGTAGAAATTATTGACCCAGCAATTGATGTAGTTGCCAACACTTCTGCGAATATTTGTGAAGGATCAAGTGTCTCTTTGTCTGCTAATAATAATGTAGGAAATTCAGGATTAACGTGGTCTCCAATTCTTGGTTTAGATGATCCGACTTCTGCTAATCCAAATGCAAGTCCGCCACAAACGATAACTTATACCGCTACTGTTTCGATTGCAGGCTGTACTGTTTCTGATCAAATTACGGTCAACGTTGATGCCTTCCAATTTCCAATTTTGACGACAACAGATACGGTGCTTTGTCTTGGAGATAGTTTAATGTTGGCATCAAGTACACCAGGTTCGACGACAGATTATTCTTGGTCACCAGGTGGCGAACTTTCTGATCCAAATATTTCCAATCCATTCGCCTACCCTACTGCGAATTCAACTTATACCTTGGTGGCTACTAGCCCCAATGGATTTTGTAGTGAAACCGCATCAGTCGATATCGAAGTAGTTCCAGCAAATTTAGATATTGGAGGAGGAAATTATTATGAAATATGCTTGGGCGAATCCGTTGCATTAAATGCGATCACTTCAACACTAGGAGTTGGATTTACTTGGTCACCCGATTCTTCTTTGACGAGTGGAACAGATGTAACCGTTATTGCAACGCCTGAGTTTACCACTAACTATGTCGCTCAATTAGTGGTTGGAGGATGTACCTTGCAGGAAATTGTAACCGTCAAAGTGGATTCCATTCCTTTTGATACTTCAATAGAATTGATTCCTCAACGAAATAAATATTGCAAAGGAGAAGTGGTGTCATTTATTTCTCCTTCCATTGATCTTGGGTTTTTTCCAAACATAGAATTTGAATGGGTACCAAGTGATGGTTCCTTTTTGAGTGATGCAGATAATTACAACTTAGCGATTACTGCTACTAACTCACAAACTTACACTCGAAATATTGTCAATGGAGCTTGCTCCAATACCGAAAGTATTTCCATCGAAGTTATTGAAGTCGATGTAGAGCTTAATACTGGAGATGCCAATCTGTGTGCAGGAGAAGATTTAGATTTAGAAGCAACTGGTGCAGAAAATTATAATTGGACTATTTCTAATTCAGATATTCTAACCTGCAATGATTGTCCTAATCCAACACTTTCTGCTTGGGGAAATAGTACAGTAACGGTCATCGGAGAAACGGAAGGTTGTCAAGATGTGGAATCAATTGATGTAACGATTATTGAATCTCCACTATGTAATGGTATTTCTTTTTCTCCAAATAATGAAGTTGGGATTGGAGAATCTGTTAATCTTTATATGGATTATCTTTCTGGAAGTTCGGTTACGATCGAATGGAGTTATCAAGGAAATACGATTGGACAAGGAGATTCGATTGAAGTTGTCGTATTGGAAAACACAAATGTTTTTGTTGCTACTGTTACAAATAGTGAAGGTTGTAGTTGTACTACTCCGATTGAAATTTTTGGAGTAAAACCAGTTCTATTTATGCCTAACGTTTTCACACCAGATGGAGATGGACTTAATGATTTCTTTTTCCCGATATTTAAAAAAGACGGAACCGATGATATCATAGGAATTGGTAATGCGGAAATCGTTCAATTTACCATCTTTAATCGATGGGGAAATATTGTTTATCAAAATGACTCTCCTACCACAGGATGGGATGGAAAAGAAGATGGAAAAGACTTGCCATCCGATGTTTATGTTTATGCGATTACAGTAAAATATCCAAATGGAGAAACCAATACTGATTCTAGTGATGTGACTTTGATTCGTTGATGCATGGAAAATAAAATAATGTTTTTTTAAGAAAATATAGTGATCCCGAATTTTTGATTTTTCAAAAATTTGGGATTTCTTTTTGAAGGAGGCTTTTGAAGGAGGCTTTTGAAGGAAATAGAAATGCGCTATTGGTTTGATAAATTATTGTTATCTTTTTTTTAGGAAAGAATTAATGTTGGAAAGGTTATTTTAAGATTTTAAAGGTTTATTTAAAATAATGGTGATGGGTGTTATGGGTGTATATATTTACAAGTTCTTTACAATTAAAAAGAAAAAAATGAAGCTCTTTCAAATCAGTCTACTGATACTTTTACCAATTTCTCTTTTATCACAAAAGGCAAATAAATTTGAAATTGCAGATTCAACAATTAATGTCAAAGAAATTATAAGAGGAGAATTCGGTGAAAAAATGATTAAACAATTAGAGCAATTGGAATCAATAGATAGTCCATATTCATATGGAATTTTTCAATTGGATAACATACTTGAGGAAGAGGAAACTGACCAAAACAATAAATTTCCAGGTGGTTGTCAATGTCATATGATGATGGGTAAATTGGAAATATCAAATGCGGTTGGATTTATGGCAGGCATTGCAAGTGTAATCGAAATTAATCTTTCAGATAGTACATATCAATCAAATATTCATTACAACACCGATGGAATGAAAACACATAAATTCAACCCCGAAGATGAATTTATTCAAGATATTGTAGTCCTACTAAAAGAATCAAAATTGGAAATTTCACCAGATTCAAAATTTAAAAATAATAGAATTATAAAAGGTAAATTAATTGGTACGACCGATAAATATTACAAACAAGATTATAACAACAAAGGATACAAAGAAATACAAACAAAGGTTCTTTCAATATTTGAATGCAAACTTCAAGATTATGGACAATTGATGATTGAAATGGAAAAGCTTAAAGAATTGGAAAATCAGAAGAAGCAAGACAAAGAGAATAAAAATAGTTTTCCCCTTCTTGGTACAAATGAGGACAAATACTTATTGCGGTATCCTAATGGACAATTAAGAACAAAGGGTAAAATGTTCAATAGTAAAAAGACTGGACAATGGGAATTTTATAATCCTGATGGCAGTCTTCATAAAACAGGAAAATATTTAAATGGAGTTCGTGATGGCTTATGGAGAATGTATGGTATGGACAACGTAGAAATTGCTCAAAAACATTTTAAAAAAAATACGTTGGTCAACGTAGATTTTTTAGAACATAAAGAGAATACCTATTTTGAATATGATTATGTAATCAACCATTTAGGTAATATCGTTAGAGTAGCCTATCTAGAACCATTAAATGAAAATGAATTCGAACTTTTTGAATCTGCTATGATGATGAATATTCAATATATTATTGATAATCCATTAAAGGAGGATGTAGGTCTTATTCAAGGTTATGTCAGATTTTGGACTGCAAGTTCTCCTTCCTTTGGAACACTAAAACATGAGATAACAAACTTCGTTCTTAAGTGTACTACCCCCGAAAAAGATTATGAATATAAATCGACATTATCCTCTATATTTAAATTTGGAAAATGTGTTTATTTAATTGAGAATAAAAACAAAGAGTATAGCAGACTACACTCAAATTTCCGAGCGACAGAAGTATTGATAAAAGCGTACCAATCAATTCGAAAATCTAATTCAACATCTGAAAGTAAGAAAATGGAATTCTTATTAGAAAAATATAAATCCCAGGAACTATTTGATTTTATGAGAGATTATGATAAAAAATAAAAATTTTACACAACAAACCATCCCCGTCAATCGCAAGCAATAAAAAATGAAACAACATCAAATTAGCATCAACAATTTAGAATTTCAAGCAATTGAATTGGAAGATCATCGAATGAAATGGTTATTTGAATTCGAGGAAGGAATACCACCTTCAAAAGAACATAGAGACCAAATATGGGCATTAAATAAAAAGGCAGCAAAGTATTTATGGGATTACGAAGGCAAAATGAGAATTGGAATATTCTATCCTGAAATTGGAAAGTATTTCAAAAACGTTATAGAATATGAAGACAAAGAACGAAAAGAAAAAGAATTAAAAAAGTGGTTATTTAATTTAGGAATCCCTTTTAAACATAAAGTATTCATTTCATTTCAACCAGATTCAGGATTTATTTTAACTTGGAAAATGGTAATAAAATACTGCTCGAAATTATTCTTTGCATACGATTTAATTCTTTTTGACAAATCTTTAAATTGGGGATTATTTTATCATCACGATGAATTATTTCACTTCGGTAAAAATAGAATTTACAATGCCGAAATAGAAGGACAAAAGATATTGAGAGATGCTAATTTAATTGCCGAATGGAAAAAGAAAATCTAAAATAAAATGGGAGTAGACTTGAGTTTAAAAGCAATACCAAAATTTGGAAAGAGATTAATAGATAAATCAGAATTAAGAAAAGGAACTGAATATTCTAATTTACTATTTCATACTTTCTCAGCTTTTCAAAACGAATTCTGCGATTTTGGAAATCCTGATTGGATTGAATTTAAAAATGATGCAAGAACACTTCTACCCTATTTTAATGATGAAAATTATTTTGAAAAATTTGATCTTGATACGAACCGAACCTATGAAGCACTTGACTATTTGATCATTCAATTTCAAGAATCGAAAAATTTTGAACCGGTTGAATTTAGAAACTTTGAATCATTTTATTACGCTGGAATCGAATGTGATTTTTGTAGAGGAGGTCAAGGATTTATTTTAAAATACTGGGATTTTGAGATCATAAAGAAGAAAAAAGAAATAATCGATCAACTATCATTTAACGAACTATATGGAAAATATAATGAGGCTGATATGATTAGGCAAGGAGTATATAAAATGGAACAAATAAAAAATTCACCTAGAGAAAAGCTTAAAATGGTTTTCGATAAAACAAAGATATTCTTAGCTGATGCAAGAGAACTAGGAGGATATGTGTTAGTTTGTAAAGATTAAAAAAACACAAAAATAATGCTTCCAAGAACTTACGAATTCATATTCTCATCAAATCGTCCAAAAGGAGTTGATTGCTACCAGTGTGGAGCCAAGGATCAAATAATAATAAATGGAATAGTAAAAGGAATAACCTTATTTTTCATCCCTCTTTTTCCATATAAAATCAGACAGGAAGTTTCTTGTACAAATTGTAATACTTATCTATGCTTAGATGAGATGGATCAACCTCTGCGAAAAAAATATAAAAAATATGTACTCAGACATGTACCTCAATTTTGGCATTTTGCAGGAATATTAATTTTAATTGGAATAATAATTATGTCTTTCATTTCATCTTTTAAAAAATCAAATCAAATAACTGAGCGGCTAACACAAATTGAAAAAGGTCGTATAATTGAATATGAGACTAACTCAAAAACGTTTTCAATTTTAAAGGTGGTAAACGTTCAAAAAGATTCTGTGGGAATTCTTCTCAATAAAATTGAAGCAGATTCAAAATCTGGAATTTCCAATATCAAATATGCAGGAAGCTACTCGAGTGATACTATCAATTGGTCAAAAAATAAACTATTAGAAATGCATCGTTCAAAAAAAGTAATCGATGTTTACTGGTAAAAATGAATTCTTAATTTAAAACATAAGGAATGGTTCAATAATAAATTACGATTCCTAAAAAGCAAATAATAAACTTTATGTATCTAAATCAAAATTCATCATTAATGAAGGGAGTCTAAACTATAAAAACAAATAAACATAAAAACTACATGTCAAAAACAACAGATGAGAAACCAACAAATAATCAGAAGATCTACCTTCTATTATTGATTTTATTAATCGTTATTTTAGGAATATGGAAATGTCCAAATCATCAAAATGACGAAGCCATCAATGACCTTCCACAAGAGAACAAGGATACTTTACAAATAGTAGAATCCATCAAAGAAGAAAATATTTTTAAAGAAAAGGCTACAACTCCAATCAAAGAAAAACCTATCCTCGAACAAAAAAAAGTTCAACAACCATCTATTTCTGAGAAAAAAAAGACAATCACCTCAACTACTCTTCTCGAAAAAAAAGAAGCTCCAGTTCTTGCACCAGAGGAACAAAAACCTGCACCTGAGGTAAAAGTTGATCTCCCAAAAAAACTAGTCAAAAAGATCAATAAAGCCATAGATAAACGTTCTGCTAAAACTGCTAATCACTCCTGTTCTCCACCTTCCATTTTAAAGATTGACAAAGCAGCTAATCAAACAAGTGTGGCATTTTCTCCCGATGGATCTAATTTTGTCGTAGGAAATAATAGTAATTATGCCAGCGTCATAAATATGGATGGAAAAGAAATTTTCAAATTAATTGGACATCAAGCTTACGTTCCATCAACTGCTTATTCACCTAATGGAAAATATATTGTAACTGGAAGCATAGACAAAACCGCTAAAGTTTGGGATGCTAAAAATGGAAAAGAAACCAGAAGTTTAGTAGGACATTCTGACGCAATTTTTTCAGTTGCCTACTCGCCAAATGGAAAATATATTTTAACAGGTAGTATTGATTTTACCGCTATTCTCTGGGATGCAAAATCGGGAAACAAATTGCGTCAACTCAGCGGTCATACCTCAGCAATTACAAAAGTGGCATTTTCAAAAGATAGTCAATACATCTTAACAGGAAGTAATGATAGAACAGCTAAGGTTTGGAATGTAACCTCTGGGGAAATTTTATTTTCACTTGAAGGTTTTGAAAAATCAGTAACGTGTCTAGTCTTTTCTCCAAATGGTAAGTTAATCATCACAGGAAGTGCAGATCATAAATTAAGGTTATGGAATGCCCAAAATGGAAAACATTTACATACCATCAAAGCACATGATGATTCAATTATGTCCATTCGCTTTTCTACTGATGGTAAATATATCTTAACTACAAGTGAGGATAATTCTATCAAATTGTGGGAAATAAAAAATGTAAAAGAACTGTGCAAATTAGAAGGTCATTCATCAGATGTAAGAGAAGCCGTTTTTCATCCAATCAAGAAAAATATTGTCGTTAGTGCTGGGAATGATAAAACGATCAGGATGTGGGAAGTTGAATTAAAATAAATCGTTTTTAAGCAATTATCGTCAACATTCTTTTCCCAACAAATCTTTACACTTCCAAAACATTTGTTTCTAATTTGTGTAGTTATTATTAGTTAGCGTAAGTTCTTATTACATGAAAAAAAGATAAATGGATAATTTAAAAGATTGGTTGGGGGCAAGAAAAACAGATGATAAGTCAATTGTAGTTTTATTAATTAAGGGATATATATTTTTGACCGTCTTGTGTTTTATTTTTTTAGTTTTGCCAGTTTCTCAAAGTGCGCAAAATTCAATAGTTGATCATCTCTTCTTTGCTGTTTCGATCGTAAGTACTACGGGTTTAGCTCCTGCTGATTTTTCCACTTCTTATAATTTATTTGGACAAGTAATCAGTTTGATCTTTATCCAATTGGGAGGGATCGGATATATGGCTTTAAGTTCATTCATCATCTTAAAGCAATTTGACAAGCTACCAAGTTTATCTGCTAGACTATTGAGGTTAGAATATAATCTTCCTCAAAAATATCCATTGGTCTCCTTTATTTATAGTGTTTTTATCTTCACGGTATTAATAGAAACGGTGGGTGCGATTGTACTGTATTTTGGTTTTAAAGAACTAGGAATTGAGAACCCACTTTGGCAAGCCATCTTCCATAGTATATCTGCATTTTGTACCGCAGGTTTTAGTTTATTTGGAGATTCGATGACTTCTTTTAGTGATAGTTCGTTGATTACTACAACCATTCTGATTTTATCTTTGCTCGGTTCAATTGGATTCATTGTACTATTGGATTTTTGGTTGAGGCTCATCGGAAAACGGAAAAACATTACCCTGACTTCGAAGATCATTTTATTAAGCACTTTTGTTTTTTGGATAACAGCATCCATTGCTATTTTTTTATCCGATAGTGAATTGCTTGGAAGAGGTTGGGAAGGAATGAAACTATCAATTTTTCAAAGTATATCAGCACACACCACAGTAGGATTTAATAACTATGATATTGGAGCAATTGACTCTGGAGGAATATTTATTTTAATTGTACTTATGGTTATTGGAGCCTCACCTGCTGGAACTGGAGGAGGGATAAAAACTACTTCGATTACTGCGCTGATTGCTGTCCTCACCTCAATTCTAAAACGGAGGGAACGAGTGACTTTTTTCAAAAAAGAAATTCCAGCACCCAATATTTACTTGGCAGTATCTTCCGCAATTTTTTATACATTCATTCTATTACTTGGGACCTGGGTCGTCTTAATAATTGATGGTGAAAATTTTGCATTCGAACAAATTTTATTCGAAGTCACCTCAGCTTTAAGTACCGTTGGAATTTCAACAGGAATAACTGGAGATTTATCAGATTTAAGTAAATTAATTATCTCGACGTTGATGTTTATTGGAAGATTAGGCGTCTTAACTTTTGGATTTGCTTTGATTTCAAAAACACCATTGCTTCGAAATAAACCCGAAGTAGAAGATATTGCTATTTGATGTTGAAAAAAATGATTCTCGGTTTTGGAGTGAATTCTCTTCTTTCAAAAAAGTCAGGATTTTAATAATAAAATTGATAGGTCACGAAGGATAAAAAAGACAGGTTAACTATGCATTTTACATAGTTGACCTGTCGTCCTTTTCTAAACAGACAATGGGAGAAACTATCTTAGATATGGAAAGCTTAGCTGCTGGAATTTTTATGAATTCTCGCCAATTGAATCAATGACTGAAAACAATTATAGGTCTTTCGCCTATTAAATTTATCAAAGAAATACATTTACAAACTGCCAGAAAAAATTGAACAATGGCAATGTAATCTCTATTTCTGGAGTTGCGAATGAAGTTAGATTTGATAACCATTCAACCTTCTCGAGGAGATTTATAATCGACTTGTAAAAACACCGAGTGATTATTTGAATTAAGATCATGTCAATGATAAGAAAATCACCAATAAGAGTAAGATTATCCTAAGCAAAGTCCCACTTAAGAAAAAGAAAATCTGATTTGAGAAGATATCACGAGCCCTTCGAAATTTTTCAATAATAAATAGCCCTAGCCTTCCAAAAATAAACTCTCCTTTTGAAACATATTTTACATCATTTTATCTCTAAAAATAATTGGAATCGACAAAAAAGTACCTATTTTTGGTGATTGAGTAATTTTGTCTATAAAACTGATTACTTTTTAACCAAGAAATTTTTTCAAAAACATTTCAAAACGAAGTAACTAATATATTTCACCAAGACCATTTCATTATGATGAAAAGAATTTTACTTTTTTGTTTTACCATCTTATCCTTCAGTTTATTTGCTCAACCTGCAAATGATGATTGTACAGGATTAATAAATTTAGGCGAAGCTCCACTATGTGATTCTTCTGCTATTTATAATAATATCAATGCAACAACATCTCAGATATTTGATCCTCCATCGAATGTAAATATTCCATCTTGTTGGGATAATGTCAATAATGATGTTTGGTTTGAATTCACCGTACCTGCTGATGGAAGTGTGGTTGACTTTACTGTTTTAGTAAGTGGGGAAGCATCCAATGGAACTCCCATGACACAACCACAAGTAGCTGTTTATCGGGGAGATTGTGCCGTCAATGAATTAGATGAGTTACTTTGTGCCAAAGCTGATGTTGGAGAAAGTAGCCTAGAATTAGATTTATTAGGGCTGACTCCTGGTATTCCTTACTTCTTAAGGGTGGATGATTTTTCTGCGACAGCAACTCCTAATTGGGGAGATTTTATTCTTTGTGTGGATACCTTAGCTCAAGTGAATACCATTGATGAAGGTGGATCTACTTCTTGTACAGGTGAACTATATGATTCAGGTGGACCTGATGAAGATTATAGTAATGGAGAGAATTACGTTTTCGAAATTTGCCCTCCAGTACCTAATAATGAATGTATTACTTTCAATTTAGAATATTACAACATCGATGATGCTGGCGACCAAATGAATATTTATTCAGGTACTGGTGGTGTCGGTGGAAATCTGATAGCCTCCATCGGAGGATTTGGTGCCAATGGAATGACCGCAGATGGTGGAGTTTGTTTTACTACTCAAGCCACAGGATGTTTAACTGTAGAATTTATTTCTGATGGTTCTTCCGCATTTGAAGGATTTGCTGCCAATTGGGAATGTTCTGCTCAGGCATGTGAAACACTCGACGTGATAGAAATACAAGCTACTGCAACAGAGCAAGAAATCATTGATGCCGTGGCCTCTCCACAAACTGTTATTTCTAATGTGATCATTGATTGTCCAGATGGTGCTTATGGAACCTTTACTGCAGATAATTCTGATTTAGGTTTGGAAAAAGGAATTGTCCTTTCTTCTGGTCAAGTTTCTACCATGGCCAACCCTGCAAACTTTTTCTCAAGTAATAATAATGGAGGAACAAGTGATTCTGATTTAGATTATTTTTCTTCTTTAGAAACTCCTCCTGGATCTGGTTCATTTGATGCATGTGTTCTGGAAATGGATGTATTTGCAGCAACCGATGAACTAGCTTTTGAATATGTTTTTGGATCGGAAGAGTATCCAAACTTCGTAGGAGGAACAGTTAATGATATTTTTGCATTTTTGATTTCAGGACCTGGAATTGTAGGTGATGTCAATATTGCTGACCAATTAAATATTGCAACACTTCCTGATGGTAATAATACTTTCGTTACAATTAATAGTGTGAACTATGAAGACAATTGGGAATATTATAGAAATAATGAGTTGGGACAAAGTGTAGTTTACGGTGGTTTGACTTCTGATTATTTAGGAGTCAAAAAAAGTTTGACAGCAAGTGCTGTAGTTGATCCTTGTAATACTTATCATTTAAAATTAGCCATTGCCGATCGAGGGGATGGAATTTATGATTCAGGAGTTTTTATCTCTGATATCAAAGGGGGAACTCCTCAATTAAATGTAAACTTTGCTTCAGGTATTGATTATCTAATTGAAGGTTGTTCTGGAACAGATGATGAATTAATCGTTTCGTTAAATAATCCACAAGATGAAGTTGCCCAATACGGAGTAACCATTGGAGGAACTGCGACTTTGGGGGTAGATTATATTTTAAATATGCCTGATACCGTTACTCTTAACCCAGGGCAAACTACACTAAATTTTGCTTTGATTCCATTGGTAGATAACTTGTTGGAAGGAACTGAAACGATCATCATTACACTTTCTAATAACTTCGGTTGCGGAAATATTAACTTCGCAGAACTCACGATTGAGTTGGAAGATGAACCAGAAGTAGTCATTAACCTTGGAGCAGATACTGCTTTAGTTTGTGCTAACAATAGTCTTGTTTTAGAAGTGGAAGGAGCTACGACTTATTTCTGGACTCCAGTAAGTGTAGTTACTCCAGCTACGTCCTCTACTCCAACAGTTACTCCAATAGTTAACACTTGGGTATATGTAGAAGGAAATGTTGGACCATGTTTTGATACTGATTCTATCTTCCTTCAAATTGTTGATCCGCAGATTGCGATTAATCCACTTACCGTTACAGACATTTGTGAAGGAACTTCCATCATGTTGGAAGCCGTAAATAATGTAAGTAATCAAAACTTAACTTGGACTCCAGGCATCACTCTTCCTGATCCAAGTGCTCAAACGATTACAGATACTCCACCTGTCACTACAACTTATACTGCAAGTGTAGAAGTCGCAGGATGTTTAGTTCAAGATCAAATCACGGTCAATGTTGATCCGTTTGATTTCCCTGATTTGACAACTATAGATACTACTTTATGTGAAAGTTATTTCTTTGATTTGGCAAATCCTATACCTGGATCAACTACTGCTTATGAGTGGACGCCAAATGTAAATATGAATGATAATACGTTACCAAATCCAACTGTTCAAGCTACTGCTGGAACAACAACTTATACTGTAGTAGCGACAAGTGCTAATGCTTTTTGTTCGCAAACTGCAACAGTAGACGTTACTGGTCTTCCTGCCAATGCAAATATTAACAATGATGATTACATCGAAATTTGTTTAGGGGAGAGCGTAGATTTATCAGCTAATACTTCAACTTCAGGAGTTGGTTTTGAATGGCAATCTAATCCAATCGATCCTACTTTATCTCCTGTAACGGATACTCTAATTACAGTAATGCCTACAGAAACAACAACTTATTATACTCAATTAGTTGTAGGAGCATGTACTGTACTTGATTCGATTACAGTACGAGTAGATTCATTGCCTGATTTATCAGTCGAAACTATTCCTTTCAAAGATATTTATTGTGCAGGAGATATTGTTTCAGTTGTAACTCCAACTTATGAGCCTTCTCGTTTCCCAGACATTATGCACCTATGGGGATCACACCCATCAATTGATTCTGATATAGAAAATCTGAATTTGGTTTTGGTGATGACGGAAACAAATACTTATACCAGGACAACAACGAATCGAGCATGTACTGATGTAACCACAATTACTTTGGAAGTAGTTGATCCGATCTTAGACTTAGCTTGGGATACTATCTCAGTATGTGCTGGTGACGAAATTTCTAATGAAGAATTTAATGGGGAAGATGATTTTGTCTGGTCTACCAATGCAGGAACTATTGACCCTGGCACTAATGAAATGAGTACAGTAAGCATGATAGCAACTAATTCTGGTGTGCTTAATGTTGCAGCAACCATTCAAGATTGTCCAGCAAGTGCTGATGCTATTATTAATGTTACAGATGCTCCTATATTTGAAGTCGTTACTATTCCTAATCCAGTTGGAATAGTTGCTCTTGGGCAGACTATTGGATTTACTTTCCAAAATGCTAACCTCCCATTGAGTACCATCGAATGGTTTTATAATGGAATGAGTGTAGGACAAGGAGATACTGTATTTATCCAAATGATAGAAGAAGGTACTGCGAATGAAGTGTATGCTGTCGCATTAAGTGCTGAAGGATGTGAGGGAACTTCAAATACGGTCATTGTAGATGCAACAATTCCTGACTTTATTGCACCTAATGCATTTACGCCTGATGGTGATGGATTAAATGATTTCTTCAACATTACTTTTGAAGGACAACAAAACGGACAAGGCCTTCCTGCAATCGAAGTTGTCCAATTCTCTGTTTGGAATAGATGGGGGAATTTAGTTTATAATAACGAAACGCCTTTAACTGGCTGGGATGGAACTGTTGATGGAGGCCCTGGACCATCTGATGTTTATGTTTATTCTATTAAAATAAGATATCCTAATGGAACTGTTCAATCAGTTACCTCATCAATAGATAATGTAGGTGCTAAATCAGATGTGCAAGATGTCACGCTGATTCGCTAGTTTTTTTCCTATAAAATATTAATACAAAAGAGGTGATAGCGACAAATGCTATCACCTCTTTTTTTTTCAGAAAACTGAATTGTTTATTTTTTGTTAAGTAGTTAGACAAGAGGAATTAAGAACAAAAAAATACAAATCATGATTGATCTAAAAAAAATACTGTCGCTAAGTCTCCTGCTATTTTTACTGAGTTGTGGAAATGAGAACTCCTCTCCCTCTCCATCAAAAAATCCATTAGCTATCCAAGTCAAAAATTCCGCTGATCCATTTAATGAGTATTGGTATCAAGGAGAAGCTGAAATTACCAGCTACGATTTGCAACAAGCTCGCTATGGTGAGATTCGAGAAGGAAGTGCTGTGCTCGTTTTTGTAACAGAGGATTTCTCTAAAAAAAATCAAGTCAAACTAGACAATCCAAGACGTAATCCAAAGGATGTTATTCCTGTTTTGAAATTAAATATGACTCGAAAATTCAATACTGGAATTTATCCTTACTCCATGATGATGTCTTCTTTTACTCCTGTTGATTTGAAAAAAAATCCAAGTACTTTAAAAGTGACGAACTCATCACAAGAATGGTGTGGTCATACTTTTATGCAATTAAATTTAGGAAAATATAGTTACGAATCTCAACTCTTTTCTTACTTCGAATCAGAAGGTGACAAAACAACTCGATTGGAAAGAACCTTATTGGAAGATGAGTTATGGTCAAAAATCAGAATCGACCCTAGCAGTCTGCCACAAGGAAATATTGATATTATTCCAAGCACCACTTACGCTCGATTAAAACATATTGATTTTAAAAATGAAAAAGCAACAGCTAGTTTGAAAGAGAAAGGAGAAGAAATGCATTTCCATTTATTCTACAAAAATCTTGATCGAAAATTGTCTATCGTTTTCGAGAAAGCATTTCCTCATCAAATAATTTCGTGGGAAGAAACTTATAAAAGTGGATTTGGTCCAAAAGCAAAATCTATGACAACCAAAGGAACTAGAAAGAAATCCATCAAGTTGGATTATTGGTCAAGGAATGGCAATGAAGATGCGCATTACAGAAAAGAACTAGGACTTGATTAAATAATGGTAAAATGCCAAGAGGAGAATTATTGAATAATTCTCCTCTTGGCAAAACCGTTTTTTCTAATCTTAATCTGCTTCTAAATCATACAATCTTTTTTTTGCCTGCTCATATTTCCCAGCCGCACTAATTGCAACTGCTAGATAATAAATCAAAATTATTTTTAACAACAGTCCTCGAATAAGTGCCATCGGATCTCCAAGCATACCTAAGAGTTGAACGATTCCATAAACCGACAAGACAATGATAAATGCCATATGAGGCTTACTTTTCATAAAGAATACACACCCAAAATAAATTACCAAAATGGGAATATAAATACCTAAAAGTAAAGCTGTTTCATTGTAAACTGACATCTCATATATTGCTGCGATTACTGTGATTATTATCAAAACCCAAACTGCGTAAGTTCCGTGCTCCACCTTTTTTTCATCTTCCGCAAGTGCTCGTTTCAAGTTAATTATTTCGACATAATCGTTAGGTGATTTTTTCAAAAATTCAGGACCTTCATCTAAAATATCATCTTTCATGATTGATCTTTTAACTTCTATAAATTAGTTACTTGCCATTCGTAAAGCAATACGAATAAAAATAAAAATAACAAAGAGTATTGTCCAGATGGACGTTCCTCCACTTTCCTTTTCCTCTACTCTTTTCCCTCCTATAGTCATTGTTCTCGCAGCTTCTCCTAAAATCTCTAAAGCAAAAATTTCATCCGCACCATAATTCATCAAACTCTTTTTAATTAATTCTGGTTCTACCCCATTATTAATTTGCTCTTTTGCCATTCTCAAATATTTAGCTCGTTGATCATACATATGCATTCGTTCAGGAGAGGTTAAACCTTTTTCAGCTGCAATATATTTGGCCGCTTCAACTATCTCAGGAGCAAAATTATTGGATTGTTGGATGGTATTCATGATTCGGACATCAGAGTAGTCATTCATTTTTAAGAGTAGATCCTGATTCATTTTCTAATTTTTTGAAATTAATAAATATAATTATTGAAGTTCTTTTATTAGAGTATGAATGATCGAAGCAAAAAGTAAATAGCTATTTTATTCTTTTTTCAAAAAAAATTGAAATTGTGGAGATTGATTGATGAGTTTATAAAATTAATACCGAATTAATTGGAAGGTGTCGTATAATATCCCATCTCAAAAGATAATGCTGTAAATAAAAAAACTTCCAGAACTCGAGTTCTGGAAGTTCTAAATCCTTCAGAATAAAATCTTACATTAATTTTCTCAACTATCTAATTTTTTTTCTTTTGGTTTTTAGTAGCCAAATTAATCGTTGGCAATTCTGATGAATTTACTTTTTTAACTTGAATGACTGTTATTTCATTTTTAACCTTCAAAGCAAATTGGTAGCGACCAACTTCCAAATCATTGAAGTCAACAGAAACTGCATTGCTTCCTTTGGTTACTGGAAATTTTCCTTTTAAAAGAATATCTCCCATATGAGTTTGAAGATTATAGCTTAATTCACCTTTGACTTTTGAATTTAAATTAAGATTGAAATACTGATCAACGAGACTTGAATTAATAGATGATAAATTAAATAATCTATCCTCCAAATTTCGAATAATAATCACCACATGAGAAAAGGATTCGGTATCATCAAAATCTAACTGTACTAACCGATAAAAATATCGAGTGTACTTTTTATTTTTATTCAAATCAGAAAAACTGTACTCGTTAACTTTGGTTGAATTTCCTACCGCATTTACTTTACCTGCTCTCTCAAAATCAATTCCATTGATAGATCTTTCTACGATAAAATACTGATTATTAGATTCACTTTTCGTGCTCCAAGTAAGATGATTTCCATTTGTATCAAAGGAAGCTTGAAGTTCTAATTTATAAATACAGCCAGCTGTTAGTGTGAAATTAATTAGGGCAAATAAAAAAATGAAGGTGATTGTTTTTTTGGGAGAAAATGTTTTTACCATGATGATTAATTTAATTAAAGGAATTTGTGATAGGTTATCATTTATTTAATATTCAAGTAATATTAATTACGAATAGACTAATCTTATGTTTCCTGAAACAAAGAAAGCTGCTAACTCAATCGAGTTAGCAGCTTTCTATAAGACAAAGAATTAAAAATATTTTTTAATGAACTATCAATTTTTGTACAAAAATCTTGTCTTCTGTTTTTAGATTTACGAAGTAAGTTCCTGCTGCATATTCATTAGCATGAATAAAATAATTATTCTCACCAACTGGTATTTTTCCAGAAAAAATAGTTTCCATCGTACGACCTAAGATGTCAGTTACCTCTATTTCTGCTTCTAAACTTTTCGTTGTGTTGACAGGAATTACGGTTATTGCTGATGCTGGATTTGGATAAATATTTTCCAAACTTATACCTAATCCAAGGTCTTCTGTTGCGACCATACAATCATTTACATCATAATGAAAATATCCTTGTGGTGCGACCATTGGTCGATTTATTTGTTTTCCATCATTGGCAGTTGCTTGAATGTAATAGAACATTTCGGTCACTTCATTTGTCGCAGGAATCATCGCACTCCAAGTATTATCAGAAGTGTTTGTCATCGCTAATGCTTGATAACTTCCTGAAGTATCTGTTGAATAAAATAACATCGCTTCATCAATTCCAGTCCTGTGTTGAATAGTAGCTTCGACCACTTGATCTTGCGTCATACAACCACTTCGAACCTTAGCATGATTAATTAACAATGGCTCTTTCACTCCAACCTCTTTGGTGATACAATGAATCGCTCCATTCAAATAAATAATATCATTACAATTTATTCCTTGAATATTATAACCTGGCAAAGCCTTTTCCCAGATCTTAATCGCAGTCGTATCATATTGCTCTTCATAAATTGGCAACAAAACTGTTTTATTTACAAAGACTGCATTCGCATAAGTTCGATAATCACCTTGGGGACTACTATCAGGATAATTTCCATTTTCAGGTGGCATTGGAATCCGAATTACATCATAAGGTCTTCCATATGGCGTCACAAAATTGTTCAAAATATATTGCAAGTTAGCTTCTATCTGAGGTCCATCTGCTACTCCATCTGGGTATTCTCCCACTAGCAAAGTTTCTTCATCCAATAATTTCATATGCATATCAATATGATCAATCGGATCATAAGGTAGATTATCCATCAAGACATATTCATCAATCCCCATGAATAAATTCATGATATTTTTCACCTCTGATTCATTATGAATACTTTCTCCAAATTGATTAAAAGTTCCATTTTCATCCAAAACTAATTTCGAAGAAAAAGCAGTTCCCATTCCGTCATTCATAAAATTTCCTCCTGTGTGAACTAAATCATGTGGGGCATTGAGTGTTCGAAAAATTTCAACATCTAAAGCATTTGCTACAGCTGGAGGCACAATGGTATCGTCTAATGGGCGAGGTCGATTATAAATCCAATCCACCATATATTGTTCTTCTACATCATTGAGATAAACTGTATTTGGTCCATAATCACGCACCCAAATACTATTAAATTGAGTTTCTACAAAAATAATATTATCGGTATTCACCCCTGCTGGAGTCAATTGATTGATTACAACTGCAGAGTTAGAGCAAACAATAATTACTTGTGCTTCTTCTTTTGCATGGCGTACAATTTCAACTAAAATATTTTTAATTCCATTGGAGCCAGTTGACCACGTAATAATCAAGCCTTCTAATTCTTCCCACTCTGCCATGGTTCGAACTTCGCCAGGAGGAGGATCTGAAAAGTTAGTTCCACTAGGTGATCGAAATTGATTGTTATTCATTTCAAGCAACTCTTCTTTGGAAAAACCACGAGGCAAAATTTCATCATTTTGCGCTTGAATAATTATGTTTTGGAAAAATAAAAAGGCGAGAAAAAGTAAAAGTTTGTTTTTCATATGCATGGATTTTTAGTTAACTGTTATATTATTTTGACTGTCAAATCGACTAGCAATTTAACAGTCAAAACAATATAACATAATAACAATTTAAAAGCTAAAAATCAAACTCATACTAGGTAGAATAGGCAATTGATCTACTCTTTTTGTCGTGACACGGTCTACATAAAAGATATTATTTCGATTATAAGCATTGGTCACACTAGCTATCGCTTGAAGATTAGAATATTTCGAAAACTCAAAAGTTCTTTTTAAAGATACATCTAATCGGTGAAAATAAGGCAATCGGCCTCCGTTTCTATCGTCAGAATAAATAATTCCCAAATCAGGATTGTTTGATAAGAAATCTGTACTCGATCCTTGACCAAATGACTCATTCTCATAAAATCCTTGCGTTTGAGTAAATGGAAAACCTGACCCCATATTCCATCGAACACTTCCTTCCCACTCTCCTTCATCTCCAAAACTATAGGTTGCTAACATATTTACATTGTGACGACGATCAAAAATAGTAGGATAAACTTGCTCCCCATCATCCCGATTTACAAATCCTAAAGAGTACGTTCCGTAGAGATATAAATCTTTCGTATTATATTTTATTAAAAAATCTATTCCATAAGCTTCCCCAGTTTCAGTTATATAATCAGGATCAAGAACATTTAATTTGTTTCGATTGATATTGATCAACTGATTGTATTTTTTCAAATAACCTTCTACGTTAACTTGAATCTTTTTAGTAACATCAACTTCTGCACCAACAACAGCGTGTGTTGATTTTTGTAATCGATGATCTGCGTCTTCGGTCATCGAACCAGGCTTGAACAAATTCTCGTCAGGCCCTGTCAAAAATCCTACAAACAAATTAACAATGTCTCTTTCATTTACGGAAGTCAATAGATTTTGAGAATATAATCCTGCCGCTAATTTAAATCTTAATTTGTCAGTTGCATTATATTTCAAACCAAGACGAGGTTCAATTTCTAAGTCAGGTAAGTCTGCAATATAATATTGAAAACGCACACTAGGCTCTATAATTAATTTTCCAAAAATCTGTTTGTATTTTACAAAGGCAGCTGCTTCTGATACAAAACTTTCTTGTTCAAATTTTTGATTAAACAAATTCGTAAATTCAAAATCTGTATTTAATCCAGTAAAATTAAATCCATATTTCACTTCATTGTTATTTCCAAAATAAGTGAAGTTAAAACCAACAGTGTAACTAGTAATACTACTTTTTCGTGGTTTGTCAATATCTTCTACTAGACTAATATCATATCTAGAACCTCCAACTATTCCATCAATAATTAAATTAGATGATGGAGGTACTAATTTAAAATTAGCTCCACCTCCTCTTGTTTTCCAATCCAGTTCTGCCAAACCATCATACACAACTCGATCGGTAAAATTAAATCCAAATAAATTCATTTTACTTCCGCCGCCAAATACAAATGACATTTTTCCATAAACATCTGTAAAACTAAATGGCAACGATCCTGTTGAATCTTGCACCGCATATTCATAAAATGATGAGGATGTTTGATCAAGGTAAGAATGCTTTGCTGTCAATAATAAAGAGGTACTATTTCCACTATCCTCATTTATTTTTTTCAACGGTCCTTCCAACAAAACTTTTCCCATAAATGGACTTGCTGAAGCGGTTCCTCCCCATCGTTTTTTATTTCCTTCTCTCGTTTTGATATCAACGATTGCAGAAATTCTTCCACCATATTCTGCATTGAATCCACCGGTATAAACATCTACACTTCGAATCGCTTCTGTTTCAAAAACGGAGAAAAATCCGATCGAGTGAAATGGTTTATAAATAGTTAATCCATCCAAAAGAATTTTATTTTGAATAGGCGAACCACCTCGAATATACAATTGTCCACCTTGATCCCCTGAGAATACGACCCCTGGTAAAACAGACAAATATTGTGCAATATCTGGCTCTCCTCCTGTCGATGGTAAAGCTTTAATGTCTCTTGTCGTAATCCGAACTGCCGAAACTTTTACTTCTGTTCTTGCTTCTTCTCGCTCTCCCGAAATGGTAATTTCTGACAATGCAACTCCACCTTCTTTTAGTGTTAATCGTTGATAATCAATGGAGTTACTTTTGATCACAATCGGCACACTCAAACTATCATAACCAATATAAGTGACCACCAATCGATAATCTCCGATAGGCACATTTCCTAAAGCAAAAAACCCATCAATATCTGTAGTCGTTCCAATATCTGTTCCCGACAAGCGAACAGTTCCAGAAATAATCGGCTCTCCTGTATCATCAAAAATATTTCCACGAACGGTTCCTGTCTGTCCTACTGCTTGATTAAAAAAAAAAAAAAACATACCAACCAACATAGGAATTGTAAAAAATCTAAATCTCATTATCTCTTTTTGATTTGAAAAATTGTGCGGCAATCCGCAAATAATATCCCACAAAGATAAAATTTAAAATGTTTAATTTAAGGAAGGATTGTGTCATATAGGTATCAAATTAACATCTGGTGGTCAGCTTTAGTAAATCTAAAAAGAGCATAACGATTTTTTCACTCACTAACCTTAGGAATATGCTTTAAAACAACTTCTATTATAAAAATAGCTATTAACACATATTTAGTGTTAATAGCTATTTAGTATTTTTTGTTTGAAAAATTTGCTCCGCTCTTTTTTAGGTCAGCTAAAGCAGACCACCACTTGTTAGGTGCTATACGTGTTAGTTTTGAAGTAGTTATTTATTGGAAACAAATAAATCATAATATTGTACGTAAATATTCAACTCACCATCTTCCACCGCTTCTCGTTTTGTCGTAATCCAATCTTTGAATAATATTTTCTCTTCTTGATCTTCCATCATTTGGTTACTTGCCGACTCCATAAAATTCAACACATGATGATTCATCACTTGGGCAGACTCTCCTTCGAGTTTCCAGATACTTGGTCCATATTCTACTTTTGCTTCTTGTTTTTGAAAAAAGTCAACTAAAATTCGAGGACATTTTTTGCCCATTGCTTTTCCAAATTCTTGTGGGCGGTTCATAAAACTTTCATATTTTTCGATAAAGACCACATCTGTTGGAGCATCTGAATTGAAGTTCATTTCTGCATAATTCAGCGTTGTTAAAAGCGGTAATTTTTTTTCTAACAATACACTTCCAAAATCTACAAACTGAGAAAAAGAAATCAAATCAAAGACAGCACTCGCCATAACTAAATCCACTTTATCCAAATCCACTAAGTCAATTAAGTTCAAAAATGAATCCGTGATATATTTAATATTAATATTTCTGTTCTCTTTCTTCAGATTCAAAGTATTGGTTCCATGAGTAACTTCATAGCCTTTTTTATCACCTTCAATTCCCAATCTATTCAAAGCGTATTGGGAAATCTTCTCTTCTCTTTCTATAAAAATCCAATTTTGTTGGGAAGGAAATTTTTCGAAAAAATACAAACAATTAGAACCTGATCCTGACCCTAAATCAACAATTGTCATTTCTTTTTTACCATAAAAATGATGGTAACAAGCTTGTTCTACTGTTTGATTTCGGGCTTCACAGTCAAATTTAAATCGTTCATCATGCCAATGAATGCTAGCTAAAGCGGCGGTTTCCATAAGTAAAGTAGTTTGTAGGTATGTAAATTTCCGCTAATGTAAAAATTTTAACGGTTAATGGTTAACGGTTAACTGTTAATTTTGATGCATACAATTTTAGGAGTATTTTTTCGTTTGAGAAAACAATTTGAAATTATTGATTTAATAATAAATAGAATCAGCCCCTTCCTACCGACTTAGCCCAATTCATAGAATATTGATTTCCAGTTACTTAACTCAAGTTACGCACTATGGTGATCTGGATCTCCCGACTTTTTTTTGCTTGAGCAAAAAAGTCGGGAAGCTAGAAATTATACCATGGTGCGTGCATAACTTCAGTTACTTAAGTAACTGGACTTTAAACCTGTTCATCCTTAATTACCTTTTATTTGAGAAATTTGAGAAATGTTTCTTTAAAAATTTAAGCTTTAATTTACTCTACCCGATGGTTTTTAGAAAAGTTATGATAATAAAAAAGGAAAGCAGATTTTTGTAGTTACGACACAACTCAAATCTGCAATCCAATGGAAATAAATCCAGAGACAAAGGTATATAAAATGATTAGGGAATTAAAA
>JBGCCY010000159.1:0-24047 GCA_045104975.1 Saprospiraceae bacterium | reverse complement strand
AGGTATTGATCCTTCTAATGCTGCATTTCAAAATCGAATTGGATATTTTAATGCAGGAGTTTCAGATAATAATGGTGACCTTTGGATGACTACTTACGGAGGAGGTGTTTGGAAATATGATGGAAAAGAATTGATTAATTTCCCGGTACTGGATGGGGATCAGGAAGTGTTGTTGATCTCTATTTATAAAGACAACCAAGGAGTGCTTTGGTTAGGATCGGATAATGCGGGCGTTTTTAAATTTAATGGAAAAGACTTTGTAAAATTTGAATTAGCTAAGTAATCGTTATAATATATAACATATAAGAAGAGGCTACTAATTTAATATTAGTAGCCTCTTTTTATTTGTGAATATATTGTTTTTTTTGATTCAAAAATGAAAATGAAAAAAATAAGATACAAAGTATTTAGAGTATATTTCGAACGAGAATTTTTCAAGGATAGGATTTGTTTTCAATTATCCGTTTTAAGCAAAAAAATATAAAATGAAAATAGCAATATTAGTAGTAGGCATATGCTTATTAATCGGGTGTGAAAAAAGACCTCAAGGCTCTCAATTTGTAACTCAATTGTTGAATGATGAGATTAGTAAGAAGGAGACCAAACAATTAACAAAAACTTTAAAAGAGATAGAATTCTCCTATAAAAAAGAATTTAAATCATTCAATAATTTAATTCATTTCGTAGATTATATAAATAAGGATAATTCCGAATCAGGTTTGAAGTTACAGTCTTTTTTTATATATGATTTAATCCGTCATCCAATGAAATGGGATAATCATAAATATCAAATAGAGAAAACAATATTGAGAGATGTATACAGATCAATATCCGAAAAGAATATTTCGAATCCCTATGAATTAGTTCTTCATGAAGCAATGGCCACTTTATATATTGATAAGGAAGTATCTAATTTACCGGAATTATTATTAGAAACTCCTGAAGGCAAAAGTGAGCTATTTAGTGAATTAAATGAAAAAATAGTTATTGGTTATTTTTGGGCGACTTGGTGTTCTCCATGTGTAATAGAAAAACCTTACTGGGAGAGTATTGCAAAAAAATACAAAGGAAATAGTAATATACATTTTGTAAGAATATCAATTGATGAAAATAAAAAGGCATGGAAGAAACATAAATTAGATACTAATGGTGTGAAGGACTACATTGTTGGAGAGGAGGTAGATAAGGTTCGCGAGAAATTTTCAATACACGGTGTTCCAAGGTTTTTTATAGCAGATGCTAAAGGAGTTTATTTTGCTGAACATGCACCTAAACCGAGTTCAGAATTATTTTCTTTTTTGATAGAGGAAGCTATTGAAGATCAGAAAAAACAATAGTTAATAAATTATCAAAGGAGAAAACTACCACTAGCGCGAAGTCAATAAAACTATAAAATCAACCAATATGTCTTTAAAATATATTTTCTTACTTCTGCTATTTCCCAATATTCTTTTTTCCCAAAATCCAGATTTCCGAAATCCACAAGGTGGAACTCGCTATTCGTTTGGTGTAGAAAAAATGCGAACAGCTTCCATTACTTCGGGAGATATTGATGCAGACGGAGATAACGATATCATCATCGCAAATGGAAGACATTGGACTGCGACTAACGAAATATTTTTAAATAATGGGAAAGGGCAATTTACTGTTTCGTACGATTTGGGTTTTTATCAATCAACAAGTTATGCAGCGGAAGTTGGTGACTTGGATGGTGATGGAGATTTGGATATTGCAGTTGGAAATGACAAAGGACCCAATCGACTTTTTTTTAATGATGGAAAAGGAAATTTTGTAGAAGGAAAAAATTTTGGGAAATTATATTCTAACACTCGAAATATTGCTTTAGCTGATTTGGATCAAGATGGTGATTTAGATATATTCATTACCAATCGAAAAGAGTTTAATGAAATTTGTATCAATGATGGGAAAGGAAATTTTGAAGAAATTCGAAACTTTGGCGAATCTGATGATTCTACGATTGATGTGGAAATTTTTGATATCGATAAAGATGGTGATCAAGATTTGATTTTAGCAAATCGTGATGGTCAGCAAAATTATATTTACCTCAATGACCAAATGAATTTCGAGAAAAAAATTCCATTCGGAACTGGCAAGGACGAAACGAGAAGTGTTGCTATTGCTGATATCAATAATGATGGATGGAGTGATCTTATTTTAGCGAATATTGGCGAACCTAATACTATTTGTTTTGGAGATGCTTCCTTGTCTTTTAAAAATATGGTGGAATTAGATTCGGTGCAAGATGCTTCGTTTTCTCTAGATGTAGCAGATTATGATAAGGATGGTGATCTAGATATTTTAGTTGGGAATAGTGGTGAACCCAATCGAATTTATCAAAATTTGAACAATGGAAAATCATTTAAAATAATGTTGATGAGTTCGCAAGAATTTGATACTTATGATATTCGGTTTGTTGATTTGAATAACGATGGATATGTGGATGTGGTGGAAGCGAATTCGAAGGAAGTAAATCTATATTATATAAATCGAGTTGGGCGTCGGAAGTAATTCTTTAGGTTCTTTTACAAATTTAATATTTCTCAGTTTTATCTAAAACAAAAAAGGCTTCCAAAATTAATTGGAAACCTTTTTGAATTTTAGTTAATCAGATTGATCTACTTTTTAGGTAGTTGAGCCCAACCACTATTATTTTTTTGAGAATCAATGGCTTTGATTTGTTGTGCGATTACTGCTTGGCTTCCAGGATTTGCTGGGCCATATTTTTGGGCAGCCATCAAAAAGTCAACTGCTAAATCATAATTTTGATTCGCTTTGAATTCCATTGCAGCAGACATCCAAGCTAGTTGTAAATTAGCAGCCATTGTTTCTTTTGTTTCTGCAAAATCATCTTCCATATCTACTACCATATAAATGGTATTCATACTTCCTTGAATTTTTTGACCATTTTCTTTAGTGTAAGTAGATTTTACTTTCATATTTCCAGCTTGCCACTTAGTTTCTAATTTATCACCATTGGCAAATTCGAAAATAGCTTTTCCGCTTAATTTATCATCTTGCCATTCTCCTTTAAGTGTATCACCTGTTTTCCAAGTAACAATTCCATTTCCTTGGCGCATTCCATTTTTGAATTCTCCTTTGAAACTACTTCCATCATTTTTTTTGTAAGTACCTTCTCCGTCTGCTTCTCCGTCTTTCCAATCTCCAATATATGAATCTCCAGAAGCTAAAAGGATTGCACCTTGGCCTTCCATTTTTCCATTATTAAAATCTCCAAGATATTCACTTCCTCCTTTGAATTTCATTAAGCCTTTTCCATTAGGAACTCCATAAGCAAATTCGCCATTGTAAACATTTCCATTGTCAAAGGTAGTTTGACCTTCACAGTAAGCAATTGATTTTGCACACACACTTTTTTTAGACTGTTTGGATTGTGCAAAAGTGGAAAATGAAATGAATGAAACGATAGAAATTAAGAAAATAGTAAAGATGTGTTTAGGTGCTAATAGCATGTTGTTGTTGTGGTTTAGGTAAAGTTGGGAAAATAAAATTAATATGGAGGGAATCTTTAGGTGGGATAATTACCGTAGAAGCAAACAGCGTTCCAAAAAAAATAAGCAGTCACATTTTTTGAAGTAAGACCACTTTTTTTACTTTTTTAGGGTAAGTGTGAAATGCTATTTTTTTTTGATATGATAAAACCTTGATTGTCAGGCGATTATTGGTAATGTCACTAAAAAAAAATCTCTTGAGCCAATCGAAAAGTATTCGCATGAGCTTCGATAATGAGGGCAATCCTTTCAGAATAACCTCCACCCATACTAATGGCTACGGGGATATTATTTTTTTTGCAAAGCTCTAAAACGTAACGATCTCTATTTTTTGCACCTTCAATACTCATACTCAATCGACCTAATTTGTCTGTCTCTAAAACATCTACTCCTGAGAGATAGAAAATTATATCTGGCTCAACTTGGTCAATTAATGGAGCTAGTGTTTTATGTAAAGTTTTTAAGTAATAATAATCTTTGGTCTTATCAGGTAATCCAATGTCAAGATCAGATTTTTCTTTTCGGCTTGGATAATTCATCGCGCCATGCATGCTGAAGGTGAAAACTTTATGGTTGTTTTCAAATAGCTTGGCAGTTCCATTTCCTTGATGAACATCAAGATCAATAATTAGAATTTTTTCAACAATTTTTTCTTTTAATAAATGATTGGCAGCAATAGCAAAATCATTGAGTACACAAAAGCCTTCACCATGATCGGCGAAGGAATGATGAGTACCTCCAGCCACATTCATGGCACATCCATTTTGGATGGAGAAATATGCGCAATCAATTGTGCCTTGAGCGATATGTCTTCCACGCTCGATGAGATTGGCTGAAAGAGGAAATCCGATGCGACGAATTTCTTTTTCAGAAAGGGTTAAGTTTTTTAATTTTTCCCAATAGGATAAATCGTGAGTGAGTAGGAGTGTCTCTTCTGAAAGTTTTTTAGGATGAAAAAGTTGACTTTCAGAAATGGTTCCTTCATAAATTAATTGCTCAGGAATCAATTCATATTTTATCATTGGGAAACGATGTTTCTCAGGAAGTTGATATTTGTATATGGGAGAGAAGGCGATGAGGAGACCTTTTTCCATTTTACTCATTGGTCATGATTTCTTTTGAATAATCAATGTCTATTTATAAGATAAGAATACTTGATAGAAATTGGAGATTTGATATTCCTGATGCAGTACTAGTTGTTCAAAAAAAAAGCTAGAAGGTTTTCCTTCTAGCTTTTAGCAGCTGATTAAGCCATTTTATTACTTGGAGCGGTATTATCGCTAAATTTTTTGCCTTCCCATTTTCCTAACCATTCGCAGTCTTTTCCAAGTTGGACATAGTTAAGGTAAGTGTATACTGCATCACTTTTTTCAGCTCTGCTTAGGGTAATATTTTGTTGTCCGTTTCTGATGTTGAAATAATATTTTCCAACTCCGAGTTCGAATTTTTTTTTCACGTAGTAAAAATTTTATAGTAAGAAATAACACTAGCGAATCAAATTCATCAACTTAGATACTAATTACATCTGCGCTGATATTGTATTGTTTTACCATTTTGTCAACATAAGCTTTGTGCCCTTTTGGTGCTAACAAATAAAGTTTTCCAGATTTAATACTAGCCATTGTACTCAACAATTTGTACTTGGAAACTTGATCGTCGTTGTCTTCTGTTTTCATAGCTATTTCTACATAGCTTTTTCCACCTAATTTACTTCCTGAAATATCAGGAATATAGGCTTCAGTTTCTCCCTTTCGGGTGAATCCAGCAGGAACTTCATAATCTTCGGTATTGGCTTTTATATTAGAAAAACCATGTTTTTTTGCCCATGTAATGGCACGTTCATATAATGCGGTATCTTTCATAATTGAGAGTAATTTTCTCACAAATTTTTTTTAAGAAAGCCGTAATTACGACTTTTGTTTGGAAAAACCTAGCAAAAGTACTAGAATTTAGAATATTGTTGGGAAGTAGGAATAAGGTATAATATCTTTATTAAGTCAAAATCTCTGCCGAGATCCTTTATTATAACGAATAATAAAGACAAATAGTTTATATAAAATAAATGGCTCAAGCAATCGTATGAATTTTTAGCTCTATAATACTAGATTTACCAAACTTGAAATTCTAAAATACCATCTAATTATGAAGAAGATATATCTATTTGTTTTGTTGTCAATTTTTCTTTTTTCAAAAGGAATGTCTGGGCAAGTTGAACCAAAGTTGACTGAAAAAATTAAAGAAGTATATGGTGAAAATGAATATTGGAAAGACTATCATCAATTTATTACTTATCAAGAGAATGGAGATACTTTATCGGTGATTAAAAAAAGTTATGATACTAATGGAGATTTACTTTTATGGGCAGGTGATTTTTTTTCCTATGATGATGAAAATAGATTAATTAAAAAAAATAATAAAAGATATAATTGGGAAGTAGATCTGTGGATTTCCAATTTATGGAGGGAGTATTTTTATGATGATGATGGTTGTCTGGAGCGAGAAGAATTAACTTATAATGTGGGAGGATATCAGGGGGCAAGGAATTTTACGACAGATGAAAATTGTAGGATAAAAGAGGCACAAATAATTAATGTTGATAATTCAATTGAAATGTATGATTCTTACATGTATCCAGATAGTAATAATTCATTGATCATTTCCAGAAATGAATTCTATCAAAATGAATGGAAGGAGGTTTTACAAAATGAATGGATTAGAAATGAAAGAGGAGATTTAATCAAAAGGGTAAGATTTTTTAGAAATGATTTTTCCCCTCCTGCTGATACTGCGTATTTTTCGATTCAAGCTTACGAATATATCTATAATGAAGACTTTTCTACAGGTCGATTAACTTCCAAAGTTCACAAGTATTTTGCCAATATAAATAACCTTTTTATTTCTCCTTTTAATGTACTTGCATTTCAATTTGAGCGCAGATATGATTATGAATATTATTGTGATGGATTGGTTTCCAAAAAAACTTTTAGTATAGTTGGAGATTCGAATCCTTCATCTCGAATTTTATATTTTTATGAGGGAAAAAATGATTGTTTTGATTTTGAGCAAGATTTAGAAATTACGCTTTCTCCCAATCCATCTGCTGGAGAAATAGAAATTAAAAGTTTGATTTTTGAATCAGGAGAGACAGTATTGGAAGTGTTTACCACAAGTGGGCAATTGGTATTTGAAAAGTTAATTTCATCAAGAAGTCATTACCAAAATATTGATTTAAGTGGATTAAAAAATGGTATTTACGTTATTCATTTGCGTAGCGGAAAACATTTTAGTACCTCAAAATTAGTGCTGGTAGAATGATTTTTTCTAATATAATAGGGGCTTTTTCAGAAAAAAATATTTTTCATCAAGAGAAAAAACAAATATTTACTTATCCTTTTGATCGTTTTATTTTCTAATTAGGCTAAATCAAGACATTTTTAAACAACTTCACTATAACTTTACTTTTCTCAAGCATCACACAGCGGTTTTTTCGTATCTTTGAAGTGTAACAAAAACACATTGAACGATGCAGTCATTTAAAAGTATCAACTATCTTTATTTAGTTGTTCTCCTCTTCTTTTTTTCCAAAAACTCGAATGCTCAGACAAGCCTAGAAGGAGGTGATTTAGCCGTAGTCGGGGTAAATGCTAATAATTTCGCATGCTCAGGGCAGAATGGAGAAGACATTATTAGTATGGTTTGCTTTAAAGATATTACAGCAGGAACAACTATTGACATGACAGACAATGGTTGGGAGCGATTAAATGCAAATCAGTTTGGAGATTCGGAAGGAACTATACGAGCTAGTTATTCAGGTGGAACAATTCCTGCTGGACAAGTGGTTACTTTTGTGGCGAATAATTCAGGATCATATTCAGCAGTTACTCATGCAGGTTGGACTTTTACAAGTCTAAATGATCCTCCAGGATTATTTACTAGTTTAAATTTAAATGCTAACGGAGATCAATTGTTTTTTATGCAAGGTGGATTTTGGGATTGGGGGAATCCAAGTTCAGGTACACATGATGCTACTTATAATGGAAAAGTTCTTTTTGGTTTTAATACTAAGCCTAATTGGAATGCTTCTGCCAATGATTCTAATGATTCAGGGTTGCATCCAGATGTAATTCCTTGTTTTCATATGGAACCTTCAAGTGGGCAATCGGATTTTCAAAAATATACAGGGCCGATGACGGCTGTCACTCAAGTTGAGTGGATAAAATTGATTAGTGATGCCAATAATTGGACTTCCTATCCTTCTTGTTCAGCTTATAATTCAGCCACTCCGGATTATACAGGAGTAGTGAATTTTCCAATTGCACCAAGTGAGATGTCGGTTGATTGTAGTATTTGTAATGGGAATTGTGGCTTATATAATGAGACTTTAACTTTTAATTTACCTACGATCAATGGACCATTTACAGTAGTTTATACGGATGGGACTTCTCTTTTCACCTTGCCAGGTATTAGTGATGGACATACTGAAATAGTTACTGTTTCATCTAGTACAACTTATTCATTAGTTTCAGTAACATCTAGTGATGGTTGTCCAACCTATTCTAATTTTGCAGGAGAGGCGCAGATTACTTTTTCGGGATCAGGCGGCGGTAGTGGATTGAATGCTTCTTTGTCAGGAGGAGATATATTATGTACAGATAATTGTGCAGTCGTAACAATTAATATAAGTGGACCAACGGCGCCTCCTTACACTTTGGATGGCGTATTGGATTTACCTCCATTTGTAAATAATTTTGCTGTAACAGTTCAAGTAACCTCAATTATCTTTGATCTAAATGTTTGTTCTCAAGGACTTATTCCAAGTTATGATATTAATACTGCTACTCTTTCTGTACCTAATTTTGTAACTGGAAATTTGACCTTTACCTTGACCGGAATAACTGATAATACTGGTTGTTCAGGAACTGTTGATCCAACTCCCTTTTTGATGACCATAGAGGAAACGCCAACTGCAAATCCAGCTGGGCCTCTGAGTGCTTGTGATCAAGGTGGAAATACAGGCACATTTGATTTGACAAGTTTGGATGGCACAGTCAATGGAGCGGGTACTACCAATACCGTAACTTGGTATGAGGATATGGCGTTGACTAATATGATCAATAATCCTACAAATTATTCTACTTCCTCAACTACAGTTTATGCTACTTCGAGCACGACAAATTGTGAATCAGAACCTATTGCTGTTCAGTTAAATGTAAATCCATCTCCTACAGCAAATCCTTCAAGTATGATGGAATGTACTCCAACTGGGATTGCAACATTTGATTTGACTTTAGAAAATTCTACCGTAAATGGAGGGACAGGTTTGACCGTAAGTTGGTTTACGAATAGTACAGGGACTAATCCAATTTTAAATCCAACGAGTTATACTTCAAGCTCGGGAATAGTATATGCCACAGTATTTAGTAATGGTTGTCCTTCACCTTTAGTAGCTATAACTTTAACAGTTAATCAAGCACCAGCAGGTGTACCTTCGACGATGACTGTTTGTGAAACTTTTACTATTCCAATGTTTGGTATTTTTGATTTGACCTTGCAAAATTCCATAGTAAATGGAGGAACCGGCTTACCGGTAGCTTGGTTTACAGATGCATCTGCAACTATTCCAATTCCAGGATCAATGATCACAGCTCAAAATAATACAATAGTTTATGCTGTTGTTGGAACACCTCCATGTACTTCGGCGGCAACTGCAGTAACACTTTTTGTTACTCCTTTTCCTCCAGCTGTTTCAACGATAATACAAGAGTGTGCGACATTGGGTACTCAAGCAGTTTTTGATTTAACATCTGTGGATAATATTATCAACGCAGGAAGTGGAGCGCCAGTTTCTTGGTTTGAAGATGCCAATGGAATCAATCAAATAATGCTCCCTACTAGTTTTCCTTCTGCAGCTACATTTGTTTATGCACAAACTTTTAATGGCCCTTGTGGATCTCCAATTCAGCCAGTAGAGTTGATTGTAACTCCAGGGTTTACAGCAAACACGACTTCCGCTACAGCATGTGATTCAGGAAATGGAACAGCTTCGTTTGATCTCAATATTATTGGACTTGATATTAATAATGATCCAGGGAATACCGTCAATTGGTATTTTGATTTGAATGGAACTATTCCGATTCCATCACCATATGTAACAGCGTCCACTAATGTTTATGCACAAGTGACGAATGGTGCTTGTGAGTCGCAAATTTTAACTATTGGATTGGCAGTAGATATTACGCCTACGGCAAATATTACTTCTGATGCAGCATGTGATTCAGGAAATGGAACAGCAAATTTTGATCTCAATATTTTAGCACTTGATGTAAATAGTGGACCAGGGAATACTGTTAATTGGTTTTCGGATTCTAATGGAAATTTCTCCATCTCATCACCTTATAATACTGGAACAACAACAATCTATGCGGAAGTAACTAATGGAAATTGTACTTCTCCTATTGTACCGATTTCATTAAACATTATACCTGCACCTGTAGCAAATAATGCAATAGCTGCGATTTGTGATTTAGGAAATGGAACAGGAAATTTTGATTTGACTCTTATTGAAAATGATGTGAATAGTACTGCGGGGAATACTATAAATTGGTATTCCGATGCAGGAGCAACGCTTCCTATTTCTTCGCCATATACTACTGCTTCGACCATAATTTATGCCGTTGTTTCTAATGGGAATTGTACTTCAAATATTGCGGAAATTATCTTATCAGTTGAAAATGCACCCGTTGCCATTTCGACTACTATTGATGATTGTGATATTGGAAATGGAACAGCAGATTTTGATTTAGATGCGCTTGCTTTAATTGTAAATACTAATCCAGCTTATACTGTTTCTTGGTTTTTATATGCCAATGGAACAAACCCAATTTTAACTTCTCCATTTAATACTCCAACAACTTTTGTATATGCAGTAGTTTCAAATGGGGCAGGAGGCTGTGAATCAGTTCCAACTCAAGTTGACTTGAATGTAATTGCTACGCCTGCTGCAAATACAACTAGTGCAGCAGAATGTGAAATTACGAATGGAACAGCTGATTTTGATCTAACAGCTATGGAAGGTACCGTCAATGGTGGCTCCTCTAATACCGTTTCTTGGTATTCTGATTTAGCAGCAACTAATCTAATTTCATCGCCTTATAATTCTGGATCAACAACCGTTTACGCAGTTGTTAATGGAACACTTTGTAATTCACAACCAGTTGCCATTGATTTAACGGTTAACGTTGCTCCGATTGGAAGTCCAACTGATGTTGCGATTTGCATCAATGATGGAAGTGGAATGGCAATTTTTGATTTAACAAATTTAGAAAGTATTGTAAATGGTGGTTCAGGTAACTCCGTTTTATGGTACTCAGATATAGGGACTACCAACCAAGTTTTTTCTCCATATAATTCAGGGACGACAACTGTATATGCAACAGTAACTGTTGGGAATTGCCCTTCTGCACCTGTGCCAGTTGATTTGATGGTAGGAGATCAGCCTACGGCAAATACTGCTTCGTTGGCACTATGTGATACTGGAAATGGAACAGCTACTTTTGATTTGACTACTTTAGAAAATACAATTAGCGGAGGAACTTCAGATCCCGTTGATTTCTTTTCTGACCCTGCTGGAACTATGGTGATAGCATCACCTTTTAATACAGCAACGACAACAGTATATGCAACAGTAACGGTTGGGTTTTGTCCATCAGAACCTGTTGCCATTAATTTGACGGTTGGAAATCCTCCAACCGCAAATTCTACTTTTGCTTTACTTTGTGATGAAGGAAGTGGAACAGCTACTTTTAATTTAACTGCTTTGGAAAATACAGTTGGTTCAGGAAATACGGTTAACTGGTATTCTGATCTAGCTGCAACAAATAATATTGTTTCTCCATATTCGACTGCAACGACAACAATTTATGCAGTTGTGGGCGATGCAAATTGTGTTTCTGATCCTGTTGCAATTGACTTGACTGTGGAAAATGTACCCACAGCTGTAGCAACAACAACTTATCTTTGCGATGATGGAAATGGAACAGCTACGTTTAATTTGACCGCTTTAGAAAATACAATTAATGGAGCAAGTGGAAATCCTGTTTTGTGGTATTCAGATGCGAATGCAACGATGACTATTGTTTCACCATTTCTAACTTCTACGACCACTATTTATGCGATAGTTGACAATGGAAGCTGTTTATCAAATACAGTTGCTATTGATTTAGATGTAAATATTGTTCCTTCGATTTCACCAGCTTCAGCTATGCTTTGTGATGAAGGAGGAGGAATGGCTAACTTTGATTTAACGACTTTAGAAAATACAGTTAATGGAGGAAATGGAAATCTTGTTTCTTGGTTTTTAAATGCCAATGGAACAAACCCGATTATTTTACCATTTAATTCTACTACTACAACTATTTATGCTACTGTTTCTGAAGGGAATTGTACTTCGCCAATCGAAGCAATTGATTTGACTGTAGCAAATCTTCCCGAAGCGAATCCAGCAACAATTGCTAATTGTGATAGTGGAAATGGAACAGCAGATTTTGATCTTAATGCGATTGCCAATACGGTCAATGGAGGAAATGGAAATCCAGTCAGTTGGTATTCAGATATAAATTTAACCACCTTTATTTCATCTCCTTTTAATTCAGCTGCGACTACAATTTATGCAGTAGTTAATGATGTAATTTGTACTGCGGATGCAGTTGAAGTAACGCTTGAAATAACTAATGATATTTCGGCTAATTCAACTTCTCTTGCAGCTTGCGATGAGGGAAATGGAGTGGCAACTTTCGATTTGACGGATTTAAGTTTTCAAAATAATATCACAGGAGGAAATGGAAATAGTATTTCATGGTTTGTAGATGCTGCTGCGACGAATCCTCTCTCTCCTCCATTTGATGCATTTCAAACTGCACCGACTTCTATTTATGCAGTTGTGGTGAGTGGGAATTGTTCCTCCTCTCCAGTTGAGATTTCTTTGGTTTTATCTCCTGATGTTCCTTCTGCCAATAACTTTTCTGTTTCTAATTGTGATTCAGGAAATGGAACTTCTTCCTTTGATTTAGATAACCAAGTAAATGTAGTTAATACTGGAAATGGTAATCAAGTACTTTGGTTTGCAGATCAGAACTTAACCAATCCAATCACTTCACCTTATGTTTCTGCTTCAACAACAATTTATGCAGTAGCGACTGATGGACTTTGTTTCTCCGAAATTGTAGAAGTAGAATTAACCATATCAAATGATCTAACTGCCTTCCCAACTACAGACTCCCAATGTGATGATGGAAGTGGAACCGCAATCTTTGATTTAACAACTTTAGAAAATACGGTCAACGGTGGCAATGGTAATACTGTCACATGGTATTCCGATGCGGGTGCAACGACACCAAGTGCAACGACAATTACAAGTGGCAACACTTCTGTATATGCCATCGTAACTGATGGAATTTGTACTTCCCAGATAGTCGAAATAACCTTGACCGTTGAAAATAATTTAACTGCCTTCCCAACTACAGATTCACAATGTGATGATGGAAATGGAACCGCAACTTTTGATTTAACGACTTTAGAAAATATGGTTAATGCAGGCAATGGTAATAGCGTCACCTGGTATTCTGATGCAGGTGCCACGACACCAAGTGCAACGACAATTACAAGTGGCAACACTTCTGTATATGCCATCGTAACTGATGGAACTTGTACTTCCCAGATAGTCGAAATAATCTTGACCGTTGAAAATAATTTAACTGCCTTCCCAACTACAGATTCACAATGTGATGATGGAAATGGAACCGCAACTTTTGATTTAACGACTTTAGAAAATACGGTTAATGGTGGCAATGGTAATATCGTCACCTGGTATTCCGATGCAGGTGCCACGACACCAAGTGCAACGACAATTACAAGTGGGAACACTTCGGTTTATGCAGTCGTAACTAATGGGAATTGTACTTCTCAAATAGTCGAAATCATGTTGACTGTTGAAAATAATTTAACAGCCTTCCCAACTACAGATTCACAATGTGATGATGGAAGTGGAACAGCAACTTTTGATTTAACGACTTTAGAAAATACGGTTAATGGTGGCAATGGTAATAGCGTCACCTGGTATTCCGATGCAAGTGCAACGATACCAAGTGCAACGACAATTACAAGTGGCAATACTTCAGTTTACGCAATCGTAACTGATGGATCTTGTGCTTCTCAAATAGTCGAAATCACCTTGACCGTTGACAATGATTTAACTGCCTTCCCAACTACAGATTCCCAATGCGATGATGGAAGTGGAACAGCAACCTTTGATTTAACGACTTTAGAAAATATCGTTACTGGTGGTACTGGCAATATTGTCACATGGTATTCCGATGCAAGCGCAACGACTACCATTCCAATAACATTAACTACAGATAATACTTCAGTTTATGCTATTGTATCTGATGGAACTTGTTTTTCAGAAGTTGTTGAAATTGAACTTTCTGTCACTTCAAATTCTACGAATGATATTATTCAAACACTTTGTGATGGAGAAAGTATCATGGTCAATAATATAGTTTATGATGAGGCGAATGCTTCAGGAACTGAAATTATCGCTGGTGGAAATATGAACGGTTGTGATAGTATTATTACTGTTGATCTGACTTTCGAACCTGAGATTACAGGAACGATTTCAGCTTCAACTAATTTTAGCTGCCCAGGCAATGATGTTACTTTGACATTTACTTTGACAGGTGGAACAACTTACGATGTAGAATTTTCAGAAGGAGGTAATCCTCCAACTCTTTTAAATGGAATAACAGATGGATATACGATTACCGTTTCTCCAACAGCAACCACAACTTATTCACTCGAGTCAGTAACACCTCTGAATACAACATGTATCGGCGTAATTCCAAGTACACAAGTTACTGTTCAAGTTGAAGCCCTTGATCTTCTCGTAATTTCAATTTCAAATGTAGGAGGCTATGATATTGTTTGTGCAAATGGAAATACAGGAGCAGCAGTTGTTGCACCTACCAATGGCGTAGCTCCATTTACTTACCTTTGGAGTGATGGGCAGACCAATGATATTGCTGCATCACTTACTGCAGGGACTTACGAGGTAACAGTTACAGATGCCAGTGGATGCTCTGAAGTTTCATCGATAACTCTTATCGAACCTGATCCCGTTGAATTTGATTTGATAGGGTTTGCACCACCATGTTTGGATGTTGTAGAAGGGCAAATAATTCTTGAAAATATCATAGGAGGAATAGGAACTAATTATACTTATTCATTTGATGGTGGACCATTTGTTGATGTGCTAAATGATACTACAATTTTTGATTTTGTAACGGTTGGAGAGCATACAATTTTTATTTTAGATGAGGTTGGATGTGGATTTGAACAAACTATTTTTGTTCCTGAACCAGTAGAACTAGTACTTGAATTAGGTGATGACCAAACCATAGATTTGGGAGGAAATTTTGAAATTCAACCACAAACAAATTTTGCTGTAAGTAATATTCTATGGTCTGAAACTGCACCATGTGATACTTGTTTCATTCAATTAGTTAGTCCAATTAATGCAACTACTTATACCTTAGAGTTATTTAATGAAGATGGATGTTTTGTAACTGATGAGATAACCATTTTTGTTGAAAAACCCCGAAACGTATTTATTCCAAATGCCTTCAGTTCTGATGACAATGGATTGAATGATATTTTTTATATCAATGCAGGGCAAGACGTGGCAGAGGTAAATAATTTTAGAATCTTTAATCGATGGGGCGAAGTTGTTTTTGAAAATGAAAACTTCCAACCGAATGACCCAACTGAAGGATGGGATGGATTTTTTAAAGGAGAAAAATTAAATCCAAATGTGTTTGTTTTCTTTGCTGAGATTGAATTTAAAGATGGGGTAGTGAAGATTTATAAAGGGGATGTTACGTTGACGAGATAGGATGATTCTATTCTATATTTTGAATCTAATTTTTTTTGAAATATAGAATAAAATGAAAGGTATCCTAAGCTAATTAATTGCCAAGTTGATACCTGCTATGGTGGTGAATTTGTCTAAAATATATAGATACCAAACGTTGTCACTTAATATTAAATAAAACGCTCTCACTAAAAACACTCACCAAAAGTTTTTAAGTAAACAAATGAAATTTCAACCTCAGACCTACAAATTAAAGAAAGGCAGTACGATTACAATTAGAGTTGCTGAAAAAGAAGATGTTCAAAAATTAATGGGTTTGAAAAGAGGCTATATTAAAAATACAACAACAATACCAATGCAACTGGATGAATATCCAATTGATTTAGAAAAGGAATTAAATTTAATTACTGAATATGAAATAAGTTCCAACAGTATATTATTAGTAGCAGAACTCAATGATGAATTAATTGGAAATATTGATTTGACAGGTAGTAAAAGGTCAAAAATGTTTCATACTGGAATGATTGGAATGGGAATAAAAGAGGAGTGGAGAAATCAAGGTCTTGGAAGATTTTTAATTGAATCTGTGATTCATTGGGCAAAGAAACATTCAAAATTAGAACTTATTTGGCTTGATGTATATGCCTCAAATAAATTAGGATATAATCTCTATAAAAAAACAGGATTTGAAGTAAGCGGAACAATCAAAGGTTTTTTTAAACAAGAAAATGGCTACATAGATAAAATTCAGATGTACCAACGAATAAAAGAGAATATCGAAAAATAAGATTAAATGCTCATGAGGAAATTAGTCTCGTTGGCACAACGAAATTCAAAAAACTGAAAACTACTCAAAGTTCAGATCCTTTTCAATCTTCCCAATTACCCCGCAATCTCCATCGCACACCATTTATAGTCACCTTTAATTTTTGCAAAATAAAATATCTGCGCTGATTCCATTTGATCCTCTTGTCCTTTATTAAAAACAAAATTCAAATTCAACACTTTCATCGTCTCACCAACTGGAACACCATATTTTTTTGCATCATCTGCTGAGTTAATTTTCATTTCCGACCACTCTTCTTTTTTCGCAGCCACGATTCTTTGGCGAACATTATTTCCAATTATCTTTTCATAATTTGTTAGGACTCCATTTCGGGACAAACCCTTGCCTGTATTCGTTTTGAAAAAATTACCTTCAAGTGGAAGATCAATTAATTTAATCACACCTTGGAGATCATTTTTTCCGACTACATTTTTAAAATCACTCCAAAAAATGGACCAGAGTTTATTATCAGGAATTCCATTATTAGAGTTGTTAGAACTGGAATCAGAATTACAGGCCAAGAAAAAGATAGAAGAAAATGTAAGTAAGAATATAAGGTTTTTCATTTTTTGAAATTTATGATAAAATATTTTTTTAAAGGAAATTTAAGCAACTTCAATGTAAAATCAAGGTTAAAGTTAAAAAGAATTGTGCCATAGTTTTTATATCATTGCAAATCAATAATAAGATTCTCTACCGCATATTTTTCTTTCGCAAAGCGGACTAATTTAAAAAATCGCTTTACGAAATCTCGCATTGGCGCAATCGCCAACTCACAGGTGTCGCAAAGCTTAACCTTTCAAAAATATTCCGGTAAAAAATAAGCTTAATTTTTATGTCAAAAAAATCACTCTTTATCGTCATCGAAGGTTTGGATGGAGCAGGAAAAACCACCGCTTCTGAATTATTGGAAAAAAAATTAAAAAAGAAATTCAAGGTTAAACGATCCTACGAACCTAATAATGACATGGTTGGAGGAATGTACATTCGATCTGTTTTAACTAAAAAAATAAAACAATTTTCTCATCGGACGTTAGCTTTATCTTTTGCAGCCAATCGATTAGATCATCGAGATCGGTTGATAAATCCTTGGTTAGAGAGAGCAGGTGATCGAGCAATTATTTGCGATAGATATTACTTGTCTTCTTTAGTTTATCAAAGTAAAGATGGATTTGGATTCAAGGAAGTTTTAAAATTAAATGAAGAAGCTCGGAAACCAGATGTGATTTTTTTCCTCAACGTCAGCAATGAAGTTTGCTACCAAAGAATGCAAGGAAGAAATCAAGCAAAAGAATTGTTTGAAGAAAATCTAGAAGAAGATAGAAAGAAATTTTTTAAAGCCATCCAATATTTGAAGCGATGGAATGGAGATAATATCGAAGAGGTTGACGCTAGCGGAACACCTGAAGAAACGGTTCAGCAAATGTTAGATTGGATAAATCATAATTCTTAAATTAGATTGAAAGGAAAAGATTAAATATAATTAGATTGAAAGGAAAACTATGTGAAGTAAGGAGCGGGCAGAGATCGGCGAAAAATGAGAGTGCGGGAGCTTGACATGCGTTAAACTATTTTTTCGTCTAGAATTTTTTGTTTCTTTTTTTTCAATGAAAAAAAGAAAATGCTCAAATCATCCACTAACTTAAAAGTTAACGCAAAGGAAAAAAGAGAACCAAATTCCTTCAATTTATAATACCATAACTTAAGGTAATAATTATATGTGCCATTATGATTTTAAAAATGGCAATGAGCTATTTTTTACAAAAACGCAACAACTAAAATAATACTCAAGATCATTACAAAAAAAGTAATCATCGTACTTTTTAAGGCAATCTCTTTGTCTAGATAGGTTAGATTTTTCATTGGTTGACTTTTTTCGTTAATAGTGATTTGTACTACCAAGACAGTTTTAAAAAGAAATACCCCTACTTTGTTTTCACATTTTTTTAACTTTCCCTTCTTTTTTCAAAACAAAACCTAACAGAACCATGAAAAAACTCATATTCCTTTTAATAGCATCGCTAGTTTTTACCTCACCGCTATTTTCCCAAAGAAAGAAAAAACGGAAAAAGAAATCTAATTCTGTCGAACAACCTGTTTTTGATGCTAAAAAATTTGATACATTAAAATGGAGGAATATTGGGCCATTTCGAGGAGGTCGTTCCAATGCAGTTTGTGGGGTGCTTGGCGATCCAATGACTTATTATATGGGGAGCACAGGAGGCGGCGTTTGGAAAACAAATGATGCAGGGATCAGTTGGAAAAATATCTCAGACGGATTTCTCAAAACGGGTTCTGTTGGAGCAATTGAAGTTGCACCAAGCGATGCAAATGTAATTTATTTAGGAATGGGTGAACATGCGGTGCGAGGTGTGATGACATCGCATGGAGATGGAATGTATCGAAGTACCGATGCTGGCCAAACCTGGGAACACATCGGATTGCCAGAGTCGCATCATATTGCCGAAATTCAAATTCATCCCAAAAATCCAGATGTTGTTTGGGTCGCGGTACAAGGAAAGTTGTGGGGCAAAAGCAAAGATCGAGGAGTTTATAAAAGTATCGACGGAGGGAAAACATGGAAGCAAACACTATTTGTCAATGAAAATACTGGAGCGGCTGATTTAAGTTTAGACGCATCAAATCCAAGAATTTTATTTGCTGGAATGTGGGATCATCAGCGAACACCTTGGCAAGTTCGAAGTGGGGGAGATGGTTCTGGAATTTGGAAATCGACCGATGGAGGAGACACTTGGAAAAAACTAGAAGGCGGGTTGCCAAAAAAAATGGGTAAGGTAGCAGTTGATGTTTCGCCTGCCAATCCACAAAGAATTTTTGCAAATATCGAAGCAGAGAAAGGAGGTGTTTTTCGATCAGATGATAGCGGAAAAAGTTGGGCACAAGTTTGTTCTGATCGTGTGACGATTACTAGAGCTTGGTATTATATTGAAATTTTTGCTGACCCTGTAGATGAAAATAAAGTATATGTTTTGAATGCGCCAATGCTGAAATCTATCAATGGCGGAAGAAGTTTTTCTCGAATTTCAAACCCACATACTGATCAACATGATATGTGGATTAATCCTGTCAATCCTAATAATATTATTTTGGCAAATGATGGAGGTGGCTGTGTCACTTTCAATGGAGGGAAAACTTGGTCATCGCAAAACAACCAATCGACGGCACAATTTTATCGAGTCATTGCTGATAATCGATTTCCATATTATTTGTATGGAGGGCAACAAGATAATTCAACCGTTGCGATTTCTAGTCAAACCGCAGGTGGTGGAATTGGCATTAGAGATTGGTATCCCGTGGCGGGAGGGGAGAGTGCGTTCATCGCATTTAATGACCCGGATAATCCGACGAAAGTTTTTGGAACAACGATTCAAGGGTTTATCGATGTGTGGGATTCGCAAACAAAATTGACGAAAGATATCCAACCTTATCCACAAGCTAAACTTGGAACTAATCCAAACGAACAGAAATATCGATTCAATTGGAATCCACCTTTGGTAGCTTCGCAAAAAAATAATAACGTGTTGTACTTCGGAGGAAATGTTTTATTTCGAAGTGATGACCAAGGGCAAAGTTGGACTGAAATCAGCGACGACTTGACTCGAAATGATACAACTCGACATGGTGATGGAGGCGTGCCATTTACGAACGAAGGAGCAGGGGGAGAGGTTTACAACACCTTTAGTTACATTTCTACTTCGCCTCATGACGCTGGTGAAATTTGGGTGGGAACAGATGATGGACTTGTTCATGTGACACAAGATGAAGGGAAAAATTGGAACAATGTAACACCAAAAGGTTTGCAAGAATCACTCATCAATGCGATTGAAATTTCCCCAACCAATGCAGGTACAGCTTATCTTGCGGTGACTCGTTACAAATGGAATGACGACACTCCGATGATTTTTAAAACCAATGATTATGGAAAAAATTGGACAAAAATCACCAATGGAATTCCTGACAATAATTTTGTCAGAGTAGTTCGAGAAGATCCGAAGCAAAGTAATATTTTATATGCAGGAACGGAGCGAGGATTGTATATCAGTTTTGATGCAGGAAAAAATTGGACAGCTTACCAAGCAAATTTACCAATGGTTCCGATCAATGATTTGTTGGTAAAGAATAATGATTTAGTTGCTGCGACAGGTGGGCGAGCATTTTGGATTTTAGATGATTTGAGTGTTTTGCAACAAACCAAAGGATTGCCTGATTCAACAAAAATTACTGCAATTCAACCTGCGCCAACGAATAAATTTACCCTTAGTTCTAGCAGTCGAGATAATAATGGAAACAATCCAAAAGCAGGAGTGACCTTTGATTATTATTTGCCACATAGTTGGGCTGACAGCAATGAATTGAAATTAGAAATTTTAGATTATTCAGGAACTATTATTCGGACGCTTTCGAATAAAAAAGGTAAGAAGATGAAGCGATGGGAAGGTGGGCCACCGCCGCCGCAAGTGATTCCTAGCAAGCCTGGTTTGAATCGAACCAATTGGGATTTACGGAGAGAAACACTCCCGGCAGTAGAAAATGTTTTTGTGATGGGAGATTATCGAGGGCACACAGTTGCACCTGGAAGATATACATTACGTTTTACTTCGGATGAAAAGGTTATAGAGACAACGTGCGAAATCTTGCCCGATCCAAGAATTAATGCAGATGGAAAAATGTATGATCAGCAGCAAGCATTGTTGATGAAAATTGAAAATTCAGTTTACGATATTCACGAGTCAGTTAACCGATTGCGAACGGTCAAAACGCAATTAAATTCACGAGTAAAATTGTTAGAAGAAATGGCGGATATGGAAGATATTTTGGAAAAAGGAAAAGCTGTTGAAGAGGCAATTACCAATTGGGAGGAAACTTTAATTCAACCTAACACCGAAACTTTTCAAGATGTGATTAATTTTAAAAATCAATTAAATACTGAATTGCTAAATCTAAAAGGTGTATTGGATTCTCATGATCCACGACCGACTGCGGGAGTTCAATTAAGATTAAATGAAGTCTTGGAAATGTGGAAAAACATGAAAGCTGAAATGGAATATATCATTCAAGAAGAGGTCGGCGGATTTAACCGAATGTATTCAGATAAGAATTTACCGATTTTGATTTTACCAAAAAAAGCAAAAGTTGATAAACCGTAAAACGACTCTCCGAGTCGTTAATCCCATTTTTTATATCATGTGGTTAACGACTTGGAAAGTCGTTTTACGGAACCACAATCCTCTGCACCCCCCATCCATCTTTATTTTTTAATTTCAGAAAATAAACTCCTTTAGGAAAATACTCCACCGAAATTTCAACATCTCCAACAATTTCTTTTTCAAAAACCTTTTTTCCGAAAAGATTAAACAACTGAATTTCCGCCGCACTTGAATGTAAGTTTTTTACCCAAAAAAAATCAAGAGTTGGATTTGGAAAAACTTGAAAATTATTTTTTAAAAATTGCTCATTCGAAACGTTTACGAACTCAGTAATCGTAATTTCAATCGTATCAAAAGCAGCGCATCCAAACTCATTGATGGCCTCTAATATAATCTCATGCGTCCCGATTCCAAAACTTGTAGAATCAATGTTGTAAAATTGTCCACCTTCAATGCCATTCCAAATAAACTGTGTAAAAGTTGCTCCACCATCCAATGAAATATTTTGATTAGAAACAATCATCGTATCATTTCCCAAGTCAATCATTGGCTCAGAAACTATCGCTGAAACTTCCACTCGACCACTCGTACAATCCCCCTCAGGATTAAATCCGTGATGATAAAAAACTTCTCCATTCCAATCACGAGCGAAATAAATGATACCAAAAGTATGCGTAATTCCACTACCACTTCTAATTTCTAATTCATTCGTTGATCGGCTGACCCAATCCGTTGCATCATTGTAGGAGAGGCGAGCACCACCATCTTCTAAGTGAAAATAAACGCCCAAAGTATCTCCTTGTTCTAGTATTTTATTTCCAAAATTAATATGATGAAAGTTTCCAGAAGCGAGTACTCCCACCGAATCAACTCCCCAAAAAGTCCAAGCTGTTGCATCATTTTCAAACCCTTGGTATGAGCCATTTTTAAAATAAGCAACGACACCTTGCATTCCAATATCTTCCATTTTTAAACTAAAACTATCTAAGGTCAAAGTTTCATGAGCGACTAAATTAATCATGACTCCATTCCAATTTTTATTTGAGTTATCAGTTGTAAAAAGAGATTCTTTAAAAAATAAATCACCACTAATTCCTTCTGCAAAATAAGTTTGAGAAACATTTGTAACAGAAGTCATCAAGGTATTCCCATTTCCAATTGGAATAGGATCCGTCAAAGTTTCATACCAAAAAATCGTGTCCGTATTTTCAAAATCAACAGAAAGAAAAGCTATTTCATCTTTGCAAATCGTATCATTTTGAGTAATCAAAACAGGAGCAGTCTGTGTAGTGAAATTTAAAACAGGTGAAATGTTATTCCAAGAGATAGTGTCATTTGGCGAAATCAAGGCACTTATAATTGAATAACTTGCCGAGTCAAAAGTATTAATGGAAAAATCAAAAGGAGCAGATTCGCATGCACTCAAACCTCCAAAGATTGTATCGAATAAAGTGATTTGCGATGACGTAGAGTTATAAATATCATGCTGAATGTAAATGTCAGAAAAGTTATCCTCTCCAATATTTATGACTTCTCCAAGTACGATCGTTTCTGGATCACCACATAATTTTGGATTTAAAATTTTATAATTTCCCATCGCAAATTCAGTCCCAGAAGTTGATTCTAATATTTCCGAAAGAATGTTCTTATCTCGAACTCTCTCAAACAAAATGCCATGTGCTGCATCATTTAAATGTGTCCCATCACCCGAATCAAACATCGGATCAATATCGTTTGAAGGAAGCGCAATGCCATTCCAAAAATCAATTGCCATATTTCCAAAAATAGAAAAGATCGAATCTCGCACACCTAATTGAATCGCATCTTGCGTCGCTCCAAAAGCAGTTTTAGGTTGAGTGGTGCACACCCAAACTGGAATCTCCGCACTATCAGCCATAGAGACAATTGTTTGAAAATTAAACATTTGTTCATCAATTCCAAAGTTGTTGGAAGCATCATTAGAAGGCATATTAACAATGATTGCGTCTGCTTGAAGTGCAACTGCTTGACTCACATTATTGTTTGGATTCGAAGCTGGTCGGTTGGGTGGCGGAGCAAACCAATCAGGCATGATATGATAAGTTGTCGTTCCTCCGATCGCTAAATTGGTGACTAAATTATTGGGATTTATTTCTTGTAAATATTTTCGATAGCGATTCACCCAGGTGCTGTCAGACGACGAAGGGCCAGAACCTGCAGCTGTCGAAGAACCTAAAATCACTAGGTGGAAATCTTGATTTGTCAAGCAAGGATTTTGATCATCTTGCCCAAGAAGGAAAGTCGAAATTAAAAGTAGAATTGCCAATAAAAAAATGCGCATGTTGGTTCTCGTTTGTGTGAAATTGAAGGGCAAAGAAATATTCCAAAATACATGTATAATATCCTTGTTGAAAAATTATTAAAAGATGAACAACTAATGCGGAACTTCCCCATCCACTTTTTCATCTTTTACACCTAAGAATAATTCAATTTCTTGCTCAATAAATAGCGCTTTATTTTTTTGCTTAAATCCTCCAATGATTTTTAAATCTTCTCCTCCTACTATTTGAGCATGAACGGCATAAGCATAAACATTAACTCCATTGGTTTGATGGGAAACA
>JBGCCY010000158.1:0-9686 GCA_045104975.1 Saprospiraceae bacterium | reverse complement strand
AGCTCGAATGCAAAGTAGTAATAAGACTGTTTCTCAGGAAGCGATGCAAGCGGAATGGCTAGAAGTACAAGCGGCGCAACAAAACCCGGCCCATTTTAGGCCTTTGTATGCACGTTACTTTGAACAAATTTTCCGTTTTGTGTTTAAACGGACAGCAGATGAAAATTTAGCCAATGACGTTTGTTCACAGGTTTTTTTGAAAGCCATGCAGAAAATAGGCACCTATGAATATAAAGGTGTACCCTTTTCCGCTTGGTTGTACCGAATCGCAAGCAATGAAGTTGCTCAGCACTTTCGGAATACTCAAAAGAATCGAGTGGTAACTGTAGAGGATCACACTTTTTCCGATTTGATTGATGAGGTGAATGAAGAAGGTGACTTCGAAAAAACCAGACAAAAGATGCTTCAAGCATTACAACAATTAAAAGAAACTGATATGGTGATGATTGAAATGCGTTTTTTTGAAGAAAGACCATTTAAAGAAATCGCCGACATACTGAATATTACCGAAAGCAATGCGAAGGTAAAAACGTATCGAATCCTTGAGAAGATGAAAAAACTAATGAAAAAGAATGGTTGATTTTTTATCAATTATTCAAAAAGAAATTCTATGAAAAAAGACTTTTACAATATTAAAATTAATCCACCTCAGCCGAGTAGCGAAGACATCGCCAAGCATCAAGATTTCGATGCGCTACTTGCTCAGTTCAAGGAAACTCCCCTACCCGAGGAGTCTAAACCTGAACGTAAACCAAGAGTAATCTGGTTGAGATATGCTGCTGCCGCTGCTGCGGTTTTCCTTTTGGCAGTCATGGTTCGTGGATTATTGCAAGGGGAAAAAGGAATGAGTGAAGAGCAATTTTTTGCTAGTCAACCATTTATCAATCCACCATTGGATGATATCAAACCAACCTTTGCAAGTGCAAAAATAAATGCCAATGAGGGCGGCATTTATGAATACAAGAATGGATCAAAATTAATTGTTCCAGCTGCAGCTTTTAGAAATGCTGAGGGAAAATTAGTAGAAGGTGAAGTGGAAATTGAATATCGAGAGATGCATGATTATGTTGATTTTTTCCTTTCAGGAATTCCAATGACTTATGATTCTGCGGGAACGAAATATGTTTTGGAAAGTGCAGGAATGGTTGAAATTATTGCAAAGCAAAATGGACAACCTGTAAAAATGCAACCTGGAAAAGAGATCAAAGTTGAATTGATTTCATACATCAATATGCCTCGATTAAATGTAAATCCGAAGTACAATATTTATAAATTAAATGCTTCTACTCGGAGTTGGGAATATCGAAATGTTGACAACATCCAAATCATTGAAGACTTGGAAGATGAAGGATTTGAAAATGAAGAATTGAATATTTTAAAAACAAATTATCAATCTTCTATTTCACAAATCACAACGATTGAAGAACTAGAAATCGAAACGTTGGAAGCAACGATTGGAATGCCAATCAAACCAACTCGTCCATTTCGAGCTAACACAAATGAGTTTTCATTTGACTTAGATATTTCTGACAATGCTTCTCCAATCGTCAAAGATTTAGGAGAAAAATATCAAAACATCATTTGGCATATTTCTCCAAATAGTCCTGAGATTAATACCAACGCTTTTAATGTGGTTTGGGAAAGTATGGATTTAAAACCACTTGATGATGGACAAGATTTTGAGTTGACTTTGATTAATGGAAGTCATCAAGAAAGAGTAATTGTGACTCCTGCTTTGAGTGGAAATGAGTTTACGCAAGCGATGTCAATTTATAATGTGGCAATGGAGACTTATCGTACTGCATTGATTGCCCGAGAGAAAGCCTTGGAAGAAAATCGTAATAAGATTGCTGAAAAATATGCTTTGCAAAAAGAAGCTGCGAAAAAAGAGTTTGCAAAAATCATAGAGGAATGGCGAACACAAAACCAAGATGACCCTGCACTCAATCAAATGGTTCGTAAAAAAATCATTAATCGATTTGTTGCCAATGAATTTGGGATTTGGAATTGTGATCGACCAATCCATCCAAATGATTTAGAAATTGAAGGTGATTTTGAATTGGAAGAAGGTGCTGAAGTGACTGACGAAATCGCTTATTTGGTGAATAAAGATCGAAATACGATTGTCCGAATCTATGCAAAAGACGGAGCGAAAGTTAACTTCGATCAAAAGTCAGATAACTTGATGTGGATGGTGACTAAAGATAATCAAATTGCGATTTTCCGTCCGCAAGAGTTTAAAAAAATCAATCAGAAAAAAGGTGGTAATCATACTTTTAAGCTGAAAGTGGAACCTGATGCGTTGAAGTCGGAAGAAGATGTGAGGAAGGTTTTACAATTTAAGGAAATGTAATTTTAACCTGAATACTAATTTATTTCAAAGCTCCTGAGTCAGATGACTTGGGAGCTTTTTTTTGGAAAAAAGAAGCGTTCAGATTATTTTATTTAACCTCTTTTCAATAACTTCCTATATGAAAATTAAAACTTTACTCATCTTTATTTTTATAGGATACTCTCTTTATTTAAACAGCCAAGTATTCAATAATCGATACATTATCGATCAAACTGCAGTTATCTTTCGACAAATAGTTCAGACAGAAGATACAATTATCACGATGGGATTAGGAAGTACTTTTTATGCTCCTTACCCTGGGAAGTTAATGTTTACCAAGTTAAATCAGGAAGGAGAAGTATTGTCTTATGATTTAGTTATGGGAGATTCTTTGACTCATTACTTTCCATTATCAAGTAGTTCACTCGATAGAAAAATATTAGCTGTAGGTGGAGCAGGTGGAAGTTTTGCTAATGAAAGTGGATTCTATGCATTATATGATTTAGATAATGGACTTGAGTGGATAAAACAATATTATCCTCCAAGTGGGATGCAATTCTTTTTTCGAAATTGTCTGTACTTAGAGGATAGAATATATTTGCTGGCTGGTCAAAATGATCCTGGTATTGGAGGTTTTTTTACTAAATTGATTTGTACAGACTTATTAGGAGATATTCTTTGGGAGAAAGATTTTGACGATAATAATTTTAGTTTTACACCTAGCGTCATTACCCTTAATCAAGATTCTAATCTTTATATTGGGATGGTTAAAGTTGACGAGCCTTTTAATCAAAGTATTGGCAATATTAAATCTCTAATTTATGAACTAGATTTAGATGGGAATATTATTGCTGAATGGTTAAATGATGAAAATAAAACCTATGAACCTGAACAAATAATTGAGGTGAGTGACAGTAGCTTATTATTTGTTGGGAGATATTTTACTGGATATAATGATAATAATTCACTTTTATGGCAAGGTTATATTTGTAAAGTAGATTCCTTAAATAATAAGGATTGGGTGCTAAAGACAGGTAAACCAACAGTTAGAACAGATATGAATAATCTTATTGTAGCTATGGATGGTAATTATATAGCAATTGGTGTAACTTTCGATTCATTATCTTCTAGTCAGGTTGCTACTGAATCAGGGCATATCATTAAGTTTAATATTGATGGAGATATGTTATGGGAAAGAAGGCATTATGCAATAGCAACAGGATCAGAATATAATAAATTATACGATATAGTGGAGTTAGCAGACAGTAGTTTGTTGCTGTGCGGTCAGTCAGTTGATCTTCTTGGAGACTTTCCTCAACAAGGATGGTTGCTTAAGTTAGACAAACATGGTTGCTTAGTTCCAGGTTGTCATCTTGATACTTCGACCGAAAATCCATTATCTATCATTCAAGCTACTGTAAAAATATACCCTAATCCGACGAGGGATTATCTGAATGTGTATTATAAAAGTAAGAGGGAAAAACGGGAGGGAATTTTTCGATTGGTTGATATGCAAGGTACTGTAATTCTTAGTTTTATTGCAACTCAAAACGATACTACATATATGATTGATTTGGAAAAATATAGTTCGGGAATTTATTTTTTACAATACTTAGAAAATGGACAATTAAGTCAAACGGAAAAAATAATTATTCAGAAATGATTCAATCGCTAATACCTCTCCTCTTTTATAAAAATAATTCTAATTTTCCTTCCCTTTCTCTTCAATAAATTTTGCCCAATCACTCACCTTCTTTTTTCCTAAAGTAGAAAAAGCTTTCGCCTCATATTCTGAAATTCCAAAAGTCGATTCTAAGTTTTTATAAAAATCATTTGATTTCTTATCGTCTTCTAACAATGCATTTACATTTTCATCACTACCTGCTCCTTTGCTCAAGTCATCAACAAATGATTTCACTTTTCCGTAAGTACTCGCAGAGGTTTTTAGAATGTTAAACCAATCTCTAGCGTCTTGCAATTCGTCTGAAAAATCATTTTCTTTTTTGACATCTTTGATATAATTAATTTCATCATCGGAAAGCCCCATGTCTTTCATCTGTCTTGCAGTTTCTTCTCTTCCTGCTGAAAAGGTTCGGGCAAGTTTTCCCAAGACATCATCAGTATTTAGTTTTTCACTTTGGGTGGATTTTGAAGTTGAAGTTGAAGTTGCTGCGCCTTTTCTATTCCAGTTCGAATCCATTTCTTTTTCGTCCAAATCACGATAAGTATTCGCAGAAGTTTTGCCATCAATAATGGTTGTTTCTTCAGATTTTTCATACATCGAAATACCGCCATTTTTGTAAATGCCGTAACCAAAGAAAGCAACTAATCCAAGAATAATTATTTTTTCAAAACCAGAAATGAGAGGTTTGTTTGACATTGTTTTTAACTATTAATTGCTAACGGTGAATGATTAACTTTGACGATAATATTTGTTAATTATACGTGACAAAATCTAGTTCGTCACATTAATCATTCACCGTTATTTAAAAGTCCATTTTCAATCGTAAGTTAATCCGACGAGAAGTTAGGTTATTTGGAATGGCATATTGAGTATTGTAAATCGTTTTTATCCAGGTGTTGGAAGCAGTGTTGGCAATTTCTAAAAGATTAAAAACTTCCAAACTTAACCAAGCACTTCTCGCAAATCGAAGAAAATGATTAGGCTTTCGAGCTCGCCTTTCTTTATCCCAAAGTTGGTAAGCAAAACCAATATCAACTCGGTGATAGGCTGCGAATTCAAATTGATTTCTACGAACTATATTATTTTCTTTTAAGCCAAAAGGTAAACCAGTTCCAATTGATAAATTCAAATGCATTTTAAAGTTTTCGTTCTTTGGCAAGTAATCTTGAAAGAAAACATTTAAGTTCATAAATCGATCTGTTGGTCGTCGAACGGTACTAATTTCGGTATCGACGGTATCACCAATGCCTCGACTCAAATGTTGCACGTCTGTTATACTTTCACGCGCTCGAAGAAAGGAAATATTGACCCATGATTCTGCTCCTGGAACAAATTCACCATTGACTCTCAAGTCAATTCCAGCCACATAACCTGTTGCGTCATTTTCACCTGAATATCGAATTCGAACATTGTCCAAATCGTAAATGACGAGATCCCAAAGTTTTTTATAATATATCTCTGTGATAAATCTAAAGAGTTTTGGATCCCGTTTTCCAGAATAAAAATCCCAAGTGAATCCACCTAAAATGTGCAATGATTTTTGGGCATCTAAATTAACATTGACAGTTCCATCCAAGCGTCTCATTTCTCGATAAAATGCAGGTTGAAAATACATTCCCGTTGCAAACCGGAAAGACATATCTCGTTTCCAACCCAAAGGTTTTAACAATATTTGCGCACGAGGTGTGACTAAGAAATTATTACTTGATTCGCTAGTAAAATTATTTTTTACATTCCAAAAAGCACCACGTACACCAGCCATAATTTTCATTTCCATGATACTATCTTTTCGCAAAGTGTAAGTATCTTGAAATGAACCAGAAAGGCGATTGGTCACTAATTCGTTTTGAGTTTTGAGGACATTTTGAACTTGCACCGCTGTGGTATCAAAAGGCAATGAGTAACCTGCAGAATCTAATCTTTCCCATTCATTAAGATCATCGAAAATCTGTTCATTTTGAAATTTCAAATTCCATTGCAAAAAATGACTGCTCGAAGTTTCCCAAGAGTCATGCATTTTTTCCATTTCAAAACCACCTTTGTGTTCAAAGTTTGAAACGATGGTCGTCAAGTAATTTCTTACAAACTGATGCTGCGTTCCTGTTCCTAAAACTGCTACGATTTCTCCAAAATTATCACTTCCTAATCCTGTTTCAATTTGACCTAAAATATAATCACCGATGATATCGATTCTCTCATTTTCATTGCTTTGATAAACCGATGCTAAAAATTTTAAAAACAAAGGATTATACTTTCGATCTGGCACATAAGTCAAGGAAGTCCCTGCCATGTAAGTCGTAAAGTCATCTACTTCTTGTCCTTCAAAAACAGTAAAAAGATCAAGGGAAAAATCAATCAAACCAAAAGCCGTTTCTCTTGAAGCAGGTGTAAATTGGTATTCACTTCGATTATAGTTTCCAATCAAACCTACTTGCCAATCTCGATTTATATCAAAAGTAAAATACCCTTGAATGTCTGCAAAATTAGGAACATACTCTCCTTGCACATCCAAAGTCCCTAACAAATACCGAGTCGTTTTATACCTCGCTCCTACTAAATATCGAAACTTTCGATAGGTAGAATCCAAGTCCATACTTCCTTCAATATGTGCCGATCCACCCAATGCACTCAATCCAATTGACGCACGAGTTGAGTCAGGACGTTTATATTTTATATCCAAAACTGAAGATAATTTATCACCATATCGAGCTTCAAAACCACCTGATGAAAAAGATAAATCTCGAATCAAATCCATATTGGGGAATGACAAACCTTCTTGTTGTCCACTTCGAATTAACTGCGGTCGATAAATTTCAAAATCATTGACGTACACTAAATTTTCATCATAATTTCCACCACGCACATTATATTGAGAACTTAATTCTCCACCTGTTCCGCTACTCACCCCAAGGGCGATATGTGGCAATACATTTTCCAAATTCATGGTCGTGGATGGAATGTATTTCAATTCTTCCACATCCTCTTTGATCATTCCAGCTTCTTCCAATTTACTTGCGGTGACAATCACTTCGAGTGTTGATTCTTGGCTCGCGAGTTTTACATTTAGTTTTCTAGTTTCGCCAGTTCGCATTGGATTGATGACGATACTACCTTCTTTGTAACCAGTTCGAGAAATCAATAAAGTAAATCTTTTGTTGTGTGGAACTTTCAAAGTGAAGTTTCCATTAAGACTAGCTTCGGTGGAATAATTCGTATTTTCTTTGATGTAAATGGTAGCTAACTCGATCGGAGAACCTGTTTCAATATCAGTCACTTGACCGACGAGCGTGGAGGTTTTTCCGGTTTGAGCTATTGCATGATTGGCAAAAAGGAAAAAGAATAGGATGGGTAAAAAAGTAAAATTTAATTTCATATCAATGTTAACGTAGATTTGGAAAGTTCATTGGAAACTGGAAGTATTTTTTTGCCGCTGACTTGGACTAATTTTTCATATGACTTTCCGCTGACTTTTTTAACAGATTAGCGAAAAATCATTACAAGGTTAGTCTAAGTCAGCGGCAAAATTTTATATCACCATTCCTTCAATACCTTTCATACGTGAAATAGTATCTAAAGGATTCTCTGATTTGAAAACTGCACTTCCTGCTACTAAAACATTCGCCCCAGCTTTGAGCAATTCTTCTGCATTTTGCAAACCAACTCCTCCATCAATTTCAATCAAAGTCTTAGTATTTCGAGTGTCAATCATCTCTTTTAATTTTCTGACTTTGGGGATCACTTGATAAATAAATTTTTGACCACCAAAACCAGGATTTACTGACATCAAACATACTAAATCCAACTCTTCAATTATGTCTTCCAATACACTAACTGGCGTATGTGGATTCAATGCAACTCCTGCTTTTGCACCAGTTGCGTGAATTTGTTGAATTGTTCGGTGTAAATGTGGACATGCTTCATAATGTACGGTGATGACATCAGCTCCTGCTTCTCGAAATTGTTCGATATATTTTTCAGGTTCTACGATCATCAGGTGAACATCCAATGGCTTGGTCGCCATCGCTTTCATCTGCTTGATGATAAACATTCCAAAACTAATATTAGGTACAAATCTGCCGTCCATGACATCAACATGATACCAGTCGGCTTCGCTAGCATTGATCATATCAAAATCTTTTTTCAAGTTTTGATAATTAGCTGCGAGTACGGAAGGTGCGATTAAATGCTTCATGGCGCAAAGGTAAATTTTGTTGGAGAAAATCCTTTATGAAATTAAAATTAAAAATTGATGGTGATCATGGATGATGGATACATGATACCCAAGAATAATTCTAATCAAATTATTTTTCTAAAAAGGATGACTTTTCGACGCTGACTTTTTATGACTTTTTCATGTTTTTTTATTTTCCTTTGGAAAATCTTAAGTCCGTAGAAATTTTTCCAAAGGAAAATATTGAAAAACATAAAAAGTCAGCGTCGAATCTATTTACTTCTGGCGGAAAAATGTTCTAATATTATTTTTCTTAACACCTCCAATTATGGAATTAATATTTACAGTTTTGGGAAAATCCAAAATCTTAGATCTAAAATCATTTCCTACACATGAATCACTTGTTCATCGGTCAAAAGAGGCTGCAGCATATATTTCAATAATAATTGCACCGTCGCCAAAACATCTTTTTCACAATATTTTGCAATTCGAGGTAAATCATTTTCCTCCCAAAAAACTCGTCCGACTTCTGAACCATCGATATCATCCTTAGGAGAAGGGAAACCAAAAACGGCTGCCAATAATTTTAAAGAAGTATAATTTTTATAATCACCGAATTTCCAAAGCTCTAAAGTATCGATAAAGTGTTTCGTTTCCCAAGGTTTTTTCCCGGCAATATTTAAAGAGTTGGGTAAAGGCAATTGATTGATTAGTAGCCTTCGGCAAATGTATGGCATATCAAATTCACGAATATTATGCCCACAGAAAGCATGTGTAGTAGTATTGTTATAATACTGTGTAACCATTTGAGAAAAATCTCGAAGCAGTTCTGCTTCATCTTCGCTCGCAAAAGATTTTAACCGTACAAATAATTCTTTGGTCTCAGGATTTCGGCCGATGATGCCAACTGAAATACAAACGATTTTTCCAAACTCCGCATAAATTCCAGCCTTATCTTTATAAGCTGCATCCGCTTCTTCTTCTGTAATTTCTTCATCGTACTTTCTTAAAACTGACTTTGATTTTAGTTTCCATAGATATTTAAAATCGTCATTGAGTTCATCATAATTAGCTTTTCCGCTGACGCATTCTACATCAAGGAAAAGAACTTTAGAGAGATCGAGGTGTCCTAACATAGTATATTTTTTTTCTTAATATTATAAAAATGAATTTAGAAAAATCACCATGAATAAAGTTATTTTTTTTCAAAAAACCTAATGTTTGCAATAGTTTCAGCTATATCTACATTTTACTTCACTCAATAAAAAACCCATAAATAAATAGAAGAAAACACTCTAATATAAAGGCTTAGCGTTATCTTTACATCAAAAGTAAAAACCAGGTTTACTAAAAAAAACTTGGTTCACCTTTTTTTCAAAACCAATTAATCAATACGACAACACAATTGAAACATTTTTTAAAATAATCCGAAAAACCAGTAGGATTAAAAAATTGTAAACTTAAATAATTTATTATGAGCTTTTCAAATGATTCAAAAC
>JBGCCY010000157.1:0-18945 GCA_045104975.1 Saprospiraceae bacterium | reverse complement strand
GATGATGAGTTGAAAAAATAATATTTCTTACTTTTATTAAGTTCAGTTTAAACTCTGAATGTTTGTGGATGCATTGAGCATTGTCTTTTTTTTCATTGAAAAAAAAAGGCCAAAAAATTCTAGACGAAAAAATAGCTATGCGCAAGGCAAGCTCCTGGCCCCTCATTTTTATTTTCCAATCGCTCTTTGATTCATCGAATCAAGCAACGCAGGATCCTCGCCCGCTCCATGCTCCTCATGGTTTTCCTTCCAATTTTAATTTTTCTAAATTATTAGAGGATACTTGATTTTTTTAAGGAAATGATTTGCTATGATGTTTCATCATTTAAAGGTATTTCATTTGGAATAAAAAAAGGGCTTCAAGAAATTTCCTTGAAGCCCTTTTTTTATAAAATTTTAAAGCAACACTTCGATTTTTTCTTCCAAATCTTTTTTAGTTAGCACTCCGACATATTTGTCGACGACTTCTCCATCTTTAAAAATCAAAATGGTAGGAATACTTCTAATGTTGTATTTCTTGGTGATTTTTGGTTCCAAGTCAACATTTAATTTACCGACAGTAACTTTTTTGCCATAGTCCTTGGCGAGCTCGGTGATAACTGGTTCGACCAATCTACATGGTCCGCACCATTCTGCCCAAAACTCGATAACAGTTACTCCCTTTTTTTTCAAAACTGTTTTCTTAAAATTAGCATCCGTAAATTCGACAAGAGCGGCAGTTTGCTTTTGGGGAATATTTGGAGCGGCCGCAATGAGGAAAATGGGAAAAAAAAGCATGATGATTTTTTTCATAATAAATGTTTGTTTGTGTTTGTGTAAATGTTTGGATAAAATATAAATGCCTATGTCAAAACTGTTTTTAAAAATTCATTCAGTTCAACTAATCATTTTTGAACTTTAAAAGTTTCCTTAAGATCTTCTTTTTTTATTAAAAGAAAATAAATATAAGCAGAAAGTTTATCAATATTAAGTTTTAGCACTTCCAGAGATAGTTGTCTAAATTTTACCTGAAATAGTTTTACGTTTTTATTTTCCGAAAGGTCTTGAGGAAATGTTTTTCCGAACCTCCTTAAAATACAAAATCTCAAGTTTTTATTTTAAAAACTTGAGATTTTGTATTTCTTATAACAATTTTTTAAAATTTATCTTTGGACAAAAACATCATCTAAGATATCACTTTCAAAAAATCCAGTTGGTTCATTATTTACATGTTGGTAGGCAGCTGCCAGGAAAACCATATTGGCAGCAGATACGGCCATTTGAATCAAAATAAAAACTATAACACTTGTCACTATTCCAACGACAGGGTGAATGATTGCTCCTATTAAAAATCCAGCAGGAAGAGCTACTAAAAGTAATCCAAGCAATGAAAACAAACCAAAACTAAAGTTTGCACCAATGCTTTCCCCCCATTTTTCTTTCATGATTTGACCTGAACGTTTTACTGCTTCAATTGGACTGACATCTTCATAGGCAATAATAGGTACCACAAAGAACGTGGCAATTCCCCAAACCATTCCGATGATTCCTGTTAGGATTTTTCCAAATGAACCTGCATTTTCTTGGATAGATTTCAGAATGATCCCAACCGTTGCGGCCAAAATCGCCCATGATAGAATACTTCCTACACGAGAGGATGCGAAATCAATCCCTTCACTTACACTAGTTTCATGGCCATCCAAAATCCTTTTTGCGCAATGAACTAATCCAACATTGAAAAAAACAATTACAAAGTAATTTAGAATGTAAAACAGAAAAAGCATCACATATGAAAATGCACTTAAACCATTAGCTGTAGTTTCATCATTTGCAATGGCTAATATTTCCTCTCCAAATAAAATATATCCACTTCCGAAAAAACTTAAGGTAACTAGAATTAAAGAAGCTCCAGAAATCAGAGGGAATAACATTAGGGATGGATTCTCTCGAATGGTAAGTAAACTGGTTTTTCCAATTTTCCAGCCATTTGAAAGTCGATCAAAAAATCTCATTGATTTAATTTTTGGTTTTGTGAAAAAAAAATTGTTTTAGGATGGTGAAAGAAGTAGTCAAAGTGTTTTCATTTATTCTTTCAACATTCTTAATATTCAATTATTTTTAATGGTGACGTTAACCTTATTCGATGAAATTAAGGATTTTTTCTATAAAATTTTTAATTAAAAAAAAAGCCGACTTAGCCATTTACCAAATTCATCCTTTCATCATAAAAAGGGGAAGGTTAGGGGAATTGAATTTTCTTTTTTTTTAGAAATCTATTCCCATTTCAATTATTTCTTAATTTTGTGAAACTGTATTTTTTGAAAAAACTAAATTTTAATTTTAATGAAAAACTTATTTGTTCTTTTTTTTGCACTTCTTTCTATTAACTCAATCATTGCACAAAACGAAAAGCCACCACCGCCACCTCCTGAAATTATGGAAGTCCCTGCTGAAGAGATCATGGAAGAAGAACCTGTATTTATGGATCAAGAAATCGAAGAGGATGTTAATTACAATAGCGAGTATAAAAGAAAGCAAAATAATAAATATGCAACCAGTAAAATCTTCGATGAATACGAATGGTTTTATGAAAAAAATGGAAGCAGTTACTCAAAAAAATATGGAATCTTAAAAAGAGGTGAAGTATTATTACCATTGATTTTTTCTGCCACGACCTACAATTCAACGGGTACTAAACAATACGTTATGGGGATCGAAAAAACTTTTGGTTTGTATAATGTAGAAGCGGAAAATTGGGATATTCCAATTTCTTATGAGTCACTTTCTTATTTGAATAAAAATTTATACTCGGCTCAACTTAATAATCGATTTGGGATTATTGATGGAAATAACAATATAATTACGGATTTTAAATGGTCTAGAGTTTCAAGTATTAGTGGCTTAGAAAATTATTTTGTTGTGGCTGATTATTCTCAACCAGCTCGATTGTCTGGAGTGTATAGTGTAACTGGAAAGAAATTGATTATTCCATGTAAATACACTCGGATTGAAAAGATAAGCTCAGAAAATTATTTTTTGGTGACTAAAGGAACTGAAAAAAACATCATCGATATCAATGATAAATCCCGATTTAAAACGTGGTATGATGAGTTGTTTATGTTGCAAGGTGGTCGAAAATTATACATCGTCAAAGAGAATGGTAAAATGGGAATTATCGATGAAGATGAAAAACAAATAGTGCCAATCGAATACCAAAGTATTGCTAATTATCCCTACAAAGATGGTTCGTACTTGGCTAGAAATAAGGATGGTAAATATGGTTGCCTTTCAGCTGATGGAACGATAACTTTACCGTTTGAATATGACCAATTGACGAAGTCAGGATATAATAATATGATTACAGCAAAAAATAATAAGTGTGGAATTTTACAAATCAATAATGGTTTGCCTTACGAAATTGCAACTTGTGACTATGATGATATTTCGAGAGGAGAGAAGGTTTTTATCGTTGAAAAAAATAAGAAATTTGGAATCATGGATTTTTATGGAAAAATGATTACCAAGTTTGATTTTGATTTAATTGAATCTTTGTCACCTGAAATTTATGTGGCTAAAAAGAAGAATAATTGGTTCCTGCTCAATAATAATGGATCTGAAATTAATGGAAAATCCTACAAAAATATCGAACGAATATCGGATAAAGTAAAACAACAAAATTACTACACTTCAAAAAACTTCTCCTATTTAAAAACTCAAAATTCTAAGAATAAATATGGAATTATTGACAAATTAGGATCGGAAGTAGTGCCTCCTATTTTCGATGATATTTTGAGTGAAGCCAAAAATGTGGTCATTGTCAAAAAGAATTCAAAATTTGGATTGTATGATTTGTTGAAAAAATCTATGGTTTTATCTAGTGAATATGATAATATTATTTTTGATAAAAAAGGATATTATGGTTTCAAAGGAAACGAGATTTATTTTATCTCCAACCGAGAAAATTATAAAGCAACTAAGTTGTAAATGTAATGTTACAATTCAATAAAAGTTACTTACAAAATATTGTAAGTAACTTTTTTTGTTGGTCATAGAGAAGTTTTAAAATTTCGTATTTTCAGAATCAAAAAATATTACCCTTATAATTTTACAGCTCCTTTTGTCCAACAAATTAATATTTACTCCTTCCGCAAGTTTTAGAAAAAAAAAGTATCATATTATAATGTGTCGGGAAATAACTTATTCAAAAGTAATATTTCTAAAAAATGTATCTTTTTTAGTAATTTGTATTTCCCTTTTATAGTAATGGTATTTTTCATTCTCTCATTACTAAGACTGAATTGACAATACCCTTAGGAATAAGTCAAAAATAATTTTTTTAAGACTTCATTCCAGATTAATTATAAAAGAGAAAAATTTACAAAACCAACAATTGTCAAAAACTATGTCCGTTTCACAACTATCTAAATGGGTAGGAATATTATTATTTCTAACACTTCCTTTATTTGCATTTCCCCAAAAAAATATACAAAATACTGCTTCCCAAAGATGCCATACCGATCAAAAAATGCAATCGGCCATGGACGCAGATCCTGCTTATAAAAAAGCGATGGAGGAAGATTTTGCCAAACCAATGACTTCAACTTCCAATACTTTTGGAAAAAACTCTTCAGTTGTAGTTACTATTCCCGTTCATGTAATTATCGTTCATCCCCCTGGACAATCAGTTGGTACAGGAGTTAATTTTTCACTTGTACATGTAGAATCTCAAATAACTGTCCTAAATGAAGATTTTCGTCGAACCAATGCTGATGCAGGAAATACACCAAGTGTTTTTCCTGCAGCAGATGTGGAAATTGAATTTTGTCTAGCCTCAGTTGATCCAAGTGGAAACCCAACCGATGGAATTACCCGACATGCAACTAATGAAAACTTGAGTGATGATGAGTTCTCGATCAAATCGGCCACAGGTTGGAATCGAAATGATTATCTTAATATTTGGGTTGGACCGAACCTTGGAGGTATTTTAGGTTGGGCATATTTGCCGGGAACAAGTTCTTTGCCCAATTCAACGCTGGATGGAGTGGTAACTGCTTCGACTACTTTTGGTGGACCTGGCTTTGGAACAAATGTACCTTATCATTTAGGTCGTACGACTACTCATGAGGTGGGGCATTATTTAGGACTTCGTCATGTTTGGGGAAGTGGAGGATGTACAAGTGATGATAATATTGCGGATACGCCAATTCAATCTTCTAATAATTTTGGTTGCCCGAGTCATCCTAGTCCAAGTTGTAGCAATGGAGGAGATATGTTTATGAATTATATGGATTATGTAAATGACAATTGTATGAATGCATTTACCACCGGTCAAGGAGAACGGATGCATGAAATTTTAAATAATTCTAGATCAAGTTTGTTAGGATCGGCGGCTATTGTATGTAATGCTGGAGTACCATTAGCATTGGAGTTGGTGGGACAAACAAATATTATTTGTAATGGTGGAAACGATGGAACAATTACAATCCTTGGTTCAGGTGGATCAGGAAATTACACTTATACTATCAACCCAGGTTCTTCACAGTCTAGTAATATATTTACAGGGTTGGCAGCAGGAACTTATGAGGTAGGAGTAGACGATGGATCGAGTATTATTACCATGAGTGTAACACTTACTGAACCGACAGAAGTTATTCCGTTCATTAGTACACAAATTAATGTTTCCTGTTTTGGAGAAAACGATGGAAGTATAATTGTGGATGGTGCAGGAGGAACCAATAATGGTAGTGGGTATACTTACAGTTTGAATAGTAGTCCATTTACAAATAATAACTTTTTTACAAATCTTGGAGGAGGAGTCTATACAATTGTCGTGAGAGATGGATTGAATTGTGAAGGAGAGACTACTGTTGTTATTACCGAACCGACTGAGTTGCTTTCGTTTGTAGCAAGTCAAGTTTCCATTGATTGTAATGGAAATAATAATGGGGAAGTGGTTCTTGGATCGACAGGTGGTTCTCCCAATTATTTATATTCTTTTGATGGAGGAGCATATAGTAATAACAATATATTTACAAATTTATCTCAAGGAGTTTATTCCGTAGCTACCGTTGACGAAAATAACTGCGAACATTCGTTTGACGTTACACTTGTTGAACCAATTGCCATTCAGTTTACTGTTGCTTCTCAAACTAATCTAAGTTGCTTTGGTGAAAGCGATGGGATGATTGAGGTAAGTGGTTTAGGAGGAGTAGGTAATTTAGAATATCAAATAAATGGACAAGGGTATCAGAATAGCAACCAATTTACTAGCCTATCGAGTGGAACCTATAATTTAGATGTATCGGATGAAAATGGATGTGTAGAAAGTCTAAGTGTTATGGTTACTGAACCAGATGAATTATTAGTTCAGTTGACTAACCAAAATAATATACCGTGCTCCGGAGGAAATACAGGATCCGTTACCATAAATACGACAGGAGGAATTGGGACTTCTTCTATTGTTTTTAATGGGACAACTACGGTAGGGAATTCTGTCACATTCGAAAATTTAGCTTTAGGTACATATCCTGTTTTAGTAAATGATGAAAATAATTGTACTGCTTCTGCAACAGTTGAAATTACAGGAAACCCTGAAGTTGATTTAGTGATTAATAATGCTCAAAATATTCTTTGCAACGGCGAAACTAATGGTCAGATTGCAGTTCAATCAGCAGGAGGTTCTGGGAATTTCACTTACTTTTTAAATGGAGTAAATCAAGGTGCCAACAATACATTTACAAATTTAGAAAGTGGAACCTATACGATTGAATCAATCGACGATGCAGGATGTTCGGATACTGAAGTAATACAGATTACAGAACCAGCAATTTTGGAAGCTCAAGTTTCGCAGCAAACTAATTTGAATTGTTTTGGAGAAAATAACGGTTCCATTGTGATTAATGGATCAGGTGGGACAGGAAATTTACAATATACTTTAGGAAGCGAAACGAATAGCACTGGAGAGTTTAATAATCTTTCAGCAGGCAATTATACAATTTCAATATTGGATGAAAATAATTGTGTGGTGAGTGTCCAGACGGATATCACACAACCAACAGAAGTTGAAGTTCAAGTCGCTCAAAACACAACTGTAGATTGCTTTGGAGGGAATTCTGGAAGCATTGAAATTACCGCTTCAGGTGGTACTGGAAATTTTGAATTTTCAAATGGAACAGAAACTAATACAACAGGTGTTTTTGATAATTTGACCGCAGGAAATTATACCATTTCAGTTACGGATGAAAATAATTGTGAAACTACGATTCAATCAAATATCACTCAGCCTACAGAATTACTAACTAATATTTTAAACCAACAAGATGTCAATTGTTTTGGGGAGAATTCAGGAATGATTTCGATAGAAGCTAATGGTGGCGTTGGTAACATTACATTTACATTAAATGGGAATTCAAATTCTACGGGAGAGTTTCCCAACTTAAATGCAGGTACTTACGCAATTCAAGTTTTGGATGAAAATAATTGCGAAACCACTTTGGATTTTCAAATCGACGAACCGACAGAATTGAATATCGTCTTGGAAGATATCACTCAAGCTTCGTGTACTGGACAAGAGGGAACCATTGAAGTGAGTGCAAATGGGGGAGTAGGGAATTACGAATTTTCAGTTGGAGGAATAATTAATACGACTGGGATTTTTAATGGTTTTACTGGAGGGGTTTATATTGTTCAGGTTGAAGATGGAAATGGATGTACTTCTATTTTAGAGGTAGATATCAATGAACCTAATTCCTTAAATGGTTCTATTTCCCAATCTCAAAATATTGATTGTTTCGGCGGAAATAGTGGGAATGTTCAAGTGACTGGAACAGGTGGAACTGGAAATTTGACTTACACTTTAGGAAGTGAAACGAACACAACTGGATTTTTTGAAAACCTTTCAGCAGGAAGTTATAATATCATATTGGAAGATGAAAGTAATTGTTCTTCGACTATTGAAGTACTTATTTCTGAACCAGGTGAACTTGAAATCATGGTTTCAAATATTACGGAAGTGAATTGTTATGAAGGCAATGATGGAGTGGTAAATTTAGTTGCGAACGGAGGAACTGGAACCATACAATTTACTTTAGGAAATGAAACTAACACAACTGGGATTTTTGAAAGTTTAACTGCAGGTACGTTTAATTTCACCATCGAAGATGAAAATGGATGTATTGATATGATGGAAGTTGAGATCAATTCTCCTATTCAAATTTCTACCACGATAGTTGATAACCAATCGATTACTTGTGCTGGAGAGGCCGATGGAATGATCGAGATTATAGCAGTTGGAGGTGCCAATAATTTTGAATATACCTTTGGAAATGAAACTAATACTAATGGTGTTTTCTCAGGAATTTCTGCAGGGACTTTTTCTTTCTTTGCAACAGATGGAAATGGATGTGTGGAAGAAATTTCTTTTACCTTCGATGACCCACAAGGGATTGAGTTCGAAAATGTTGAAACTCAAAATATTGATTGTAATGGAAATTCCAATGGTATGATTCAACTTGGTACGAATGGCGGAACAGGTATTTTGACTTTTACTTTAGGAAATGAAACTAATACCACAGGAGTTTTTGAAAACCTTCCTCAAGGAACTTATGAGGTGATTGCGACAGATGAGAATAATTGTTCCACCACCATGGAAGTTTCAATTGAAGAACCTCAAGCACTAGAAGTAGCAACTGAAATTTTAGGTTTTATTAATTGCTTCGGAACAAATGATGCTTCGCTTGAAATAATTATTTCAGGTGGAACTGGAGATATAGAATACACTCTTGGCAATGAAACGAACTCAACTGGAGTATTTGAAAATCTTGAAGCGGGAACTTATATTCTTTCGGCAACGGACGAAAATAATTGTTCTTTTTCTCAAGAATATATTTTTGCAGAACCTTCACAATTAGTTCCAAATATTTCTCAAATAATTCCTGTTAGTTGTTTTGGATCATCATCAGGAGCTATTCAAACATCAGTTACTGGAGGAACAGGAATGCCTACTTATACATTAAATTCTATGTCTAATTTAACAGGTATGTTTGATAATTTACCTGCTGGAACCTATGAAGTTTTGGTTGTTGATGAAATGGATTGTTCAGAAACTATTTCTATTACCATTGATGAGCCTGCTGAAGTTGGTTTAGAAATATTAAATAATATTCCTGCCGATTGTGCAGGTGCCGCAAATGGTTTCCTAGAAGTTCAAGGAATGAATGGAGTGGGGAATTTTACTTATGAATTAAATGGAATTATAAATACTACAGGAGTTTTTGAAAACCTTGCAGCAGGGGATTATGAGTTAGTGACGATCGATGGAAATGGTTGTGAAGTGATTACTATGATTACTATTATTGGAAATAGTGACATCACGGTGGAGAGTTTTATGACGACAGATGTGGATTGTTTTGGAAATGAAAATGGAACGGTTAATATATTCGCAGGAAGTCCATCAGGAGATTTGACCTACGATTTGAATGGAGCAATCAACAATACGGGCGTTTTTGAAAATCTACTAGCAGGTAATTATGAGGTGCTTATTACTGATGTAAATAATTGTACGACGGTTTTATCATTTGAAATTATCGAACCGATTGCAGTTGGTTTAGAGTTAATTGGAATTGTACCAGTTGATTGCTTCGGCGCATCGACAGGGGAGGTAATGGTGAATGGTTCAGGAGGCAATGGTGATTTTACTTACACTTTAAATGGTGAATCAAATAATACTGGATCTTTCGATAATCTACCAGCAGGAATATTTGACGTACAAGTAATGGACGGTGAAGGTTGCGCTCAAATTCAAGTGATAGAAATTGTAGAACCTGAACTTTTAGTTATCGAAGTAATTACTACAACTATTGATACCGGTAATGGAAATGGAACAGTCACTTTTGTAGGAAGTGGTGGAACACCTCCGTATTTATTCTCATTGGATGGCGCAAACTTCCAATCGGGAGAATTATTTGTTGAGCTTCCAGGAGGTAATTATGATGGTTATGTTCTGGACGGAAATGGTTGTATTGTTCAAATAACTTTTACAATCTTGATGGAGACGGCAGTAGTCAATTTAGAAGAAGGGATTTCAAAATTAGATATTTTTCCAAACCCATTTTCTGATCAATTGTTTTTAGAAGTAGATTTGGAAATTTCTCAAGAGTTGCAATTGACTTTATGGAACGTTGCAGGTGTAGAAGTTTTTGCTAGAAAAATTGAATTGCAAAATGGGAATCATCGAATCAATTTGGAAGTCAATCATCAAGTTCCAGCAGGTTCGTATTTCCTAAAAGTGAATAATGAAAATGGTTCGATAGGTTATTTTAAATTGATAAAATATTAGAGGAGAAATCTATCGTATTTTTTGAATTAAGATTCTAGTGTTTAAAAAAACGCCATTCATTTATCTTACATAAATGAATGGCGTTTTTGTCATCAGTAAAAATCTATTTTCTTATAAAGCAATAAGCCCAAAGGGCTTTAACACACTAACATAGGGCAACGCCATAGGTAATGAAATAACAATACACACACGTCAGCCCTGAAAGGGCGAAGCAAAAATAAGGTGATACCAAAAACGAATCTTAAAATTCATGAGCTCCTAATTTTATCGCTTCCTCCACTTTTCAATAATTGATTTTTCTAGCGCTAAAACCGACTTTGGATCTGATCCAACTTTATCTCTTTGCGCTTGACTGACGGCATCAGAATTCCACCATTCCCAAGTATCTTTTATCGATTCCGTTAGAGGTCTAAAAGTAAGTCCATTTTTTATAGACTTCTGATTATTGGCTTTTGCCGAACCATGATTTTTCCCCGTTGGCATAATCCAAGGGACAATGTAATGGATATTATTCTCCTTCAAAAAATCATAATCATCAATTTTAACAAATGTTGATTTTACTTCTAATGCATTTTTTACTACCTCGACAAACTCATAAATGTTTTGTTTTTCTTTCGGGCCAACAACATTATAACTTCCTACATTTTTATCTTCAATCAATCGAATCATCCATTCAGCTGCATCTCTGACATCAGTATATTGAACCATATCAGTTGGTTTCCCAGGCACTAAAATTTCACCACCTTGACTCAATCTGATTGGCCAATGGATAAATCTATTAGTCTTGTCCGCAGGGCCAAACATATAAGTTGGTCGGACGATAATGGTTCTATCTTTTCCAAATTCCTTGATCGCTGCGAGTTCAGAATTTGCTTTCATGACACCATATCCATATTCTAATTTTTCTTCCTCATTCATTTCATCGGGCTCGGTCAATACGAGTTTCGTATCTTCTTTGATGTCATTGCCGAGGTAAGGATAGTAAACTCCAGTCGATGAAGTGTATAGATAGAGTTCACAATTATCTTTTAAAAGTGCGGCAGTTTTTTTAGTCCATTCTACTTCACGACCTGAGTTGTCGATCACCGCATCCCATTTTCGATTTTGCAAAGCAGTTAAGTTATCATTTCTATCACCAATCAATTGCTCTACATTTTTAAAAAGGTTTTTGTGAACAGAAGGTTGAGTTTTTCCTCTGGTAAAAGTGGTGATGGAATGTCCACGACTCATCGCATAAGCAATTTGATGTGGCCCCAAAAAACTCGTTCCACCTAAAATCAAAATCTTTAATTTTTTATTATCACTATTTGAATCAGTTGGCTGGTCTGATGTTTTTGAGGTACAACTAAATAAACTGGAAGCTAAAAAAGATAAGGCTACTCCTGTTTTTATTCCAGTTTCGATAAATTCTCTTCTTGATTTTTTCTTAGTCATTCGGTAGCATTTTTGGATGAGTTAATCGCTTTGTTTTAACTAATATAAAAAAAAGTAATCAATTGTTAAATTGATTACTTTTTAAATCAGAAGAATTTTCCGATGCTTGGTTGTATCGAGTGCAAAAGTCATCTTAAATGACGAGCCTATTAAATGCTTAGAAGGCTATTTGAGTTTATAAGGATTATAAGCTATCGATATTGATTTTTTTTAGTTGAGATAAAACTTCTTTTGCTTGTTCTAGATGTCTTTGTTCATGAATGGCAATTACATCAAATGCAGTTTCAAGTTTGTAAACAATATTTTTATTGGCAGGAGAATAAATGATGGCACCCTCTTTTATTAAATCTTTTGCATCAAGAATTTTTTGTTTTAATTCTTCTTGATGGGTTGAAAATTGAGCTAGTATATTTCCAGAAATATTACTTTTTGAAGGTTCCCAAATCGAAAAAGTTTTTGTTTTTTTCTTTCGACTTGGTTCAACCGCTTTGAGTATTAATTTTCCAAAAAAGGAAACCATAAAACCAATTTTACCAAAAAAAGGCAATTTTAAATTTCCAGATTTTAAGTCTGATAAAATGGGGAAATAGGATTTGTTGATGACGATCAAGTGATCGATATTTTGCGCAATGCTCCAAGTAGATGGGGTCGGTTTCCAGTTTAAATCTTTCTGAGATAATTCATTAAAAAGTTGTTGAAATTCAGTAGTAGTTTTATCAATTTGATTTATCCAATCGTTCATTTTTATTTTTTTATAAAAGCTAAATATAGCTTGTGAAAGAAATATAAAACAAAGTTGGCTACTTTCCATTAAAAGAATCTTGGTATAAACCAAGATTTTAAATTTTTACCTTGTTAATTAATTTACTGAAGTTGGTAGGGTTTATTCGTAGGTAAGAAGCTAAGTCTTTATGCGAAATAAAAGTCAAGAGATGTGGACTTCTTTTTACAAATTTTTTAAATCGAGTTTCAATATCAAAAGCCATCAGTTCATAATAACGTTGTAATACTCCTGTTAATAATCCCTCTGTAGCTATCCTGAATAAGGTTTCAATTTCTCGATGTTCTTTCATCAACTCTTGATGTTTTTTAAAAGAGATTCTTAGAAATCGACTATCGGAAATGGTTTCTAAAAAATATTTAGAAGGAGTTTGTGAAAAGAAAGATTCTGGAATCCCAGTAAAAGAAGGAGGATAAGTAAATGCAATTATATGTTGTTTACCTTCCGTCAAATAATATGATTTTTGGATACCTTCCAAGACATAATACCAATATTTTTCGGTTTCATTTGGAGCGGTCATGATCGTTTTCTTAGGAACTGAATATTCTTTCCAATGAGAAATATACTCATTCAATATACTTTCATCGACGGGATGAATTTTGGATAAGAATTCTTTCATTTTTCGCTGATTTGTTTGTTGTAAAAATATATTATTTAATAGGGAATAGTTGGATATTTACTTCTCTTTTTTTGTAATTGAGATTGAAAACCTAATTAGTGCTAAATTTGTTGATAGATAATATATCTACTATAATAATTAAAACCATGACCTTCTCAAAAAAAGACATCCAACTCTACGGAGCAGCCCGCTGCCACAAAACACAATATTATATGAACTTTTTCCAAGAGAAAAATATACTTTTTACTTTTTTTGACGTAGAAGAAAATGAAGTTTATGCTGAAAAACTTCGTAACTTATATGAAAATCGAAAACTGAATTTTCCAACCATTATGATTAAAGGAAAAAAACTAAGAAACCCAAATGATAATGAGTTGTTAAAGTGGTTAGCGAAAAAGCAATAGTTGCTTGATTTTTGAGTATTTTTGATGTCTGATTTAAAACAACAAGTTATAATATCCGTAAAATTAATAATGAGAAACTTAATATATACTTTCTTTTTTTTAGTCTTTTCCATCTCCCTGAGTGCACAAAACTTAACGGGGACGATCTCCAATGAAAAGGGTGAATTTCTCTACGGCGCAACAGTGCTATGGGAAGGGACCGACATCGGCACAGTTGCTGATGAAAATGGTTTTTTTGAATTACCAAAGCAAGATACAACTGCATTCTTGCGAATAGAATATGTGGGTTACGACGCTGTGGTCTTAGAAGTTTTACCGGAGGAAAATGAATTAAAAATTGCGGTGGAAGGGATCACCGAATTGATGGAAGTTGAAGTTGCTGCCAAGCGAAGAGATAATTATGTTTCCACCATTTCTACTTTAAATATTGAAACAATTGGAGCAGGAGAATTTCGAAAAGCACCTTGCTGTAATTTGGCAGAAAGTTTTTCAACTAATGCTTCGATTGATGTAGCCTATACTGATGCCGTTACTGGTGCAAGGGAAATTAGGATGTTGGGACTACGAGGAACCTACACTCAAATGTTGGTGGAAAAAAGACCCTTGGTTTCAGGATTAGGTTCTGCGTTTGTGATGGAATATATTCCAGGCACTTGGTTGTCGAGTATTCAAATTTCCAAAGGAACAAGTACCGTACAAAATGGCTACCAAGCGATTACCGGTCAAATCAATTCAGAGTTGGTCAAACCATTTCAAGACAAACGATTTTTTATTAACCTCTATGGTTCTACTTTTGGAAGAGGGGAAGCGAATATTCATTTGAATCATAAGTTTTCTGAAAAATGGAGTACCGGTTTATTGCTACATACCAGTACTCGGAAAAATCAAATGGATAATAATGACGATACTTTTTATGATACTCCACAAAAGACGATGTATGATGCTTTGTGGCGAACATTTTATCGTGGCGATGTTTTGAGGAGTCAATTTAATGTACATGTTTTGAGTGATCGACATACTGCTGGTCAAATTCCAAATGAAGAATTATTAAAACCTTACGAAGTCAAACAAAGTAATGATCGAGTAGAGGTATTTGGAAAAATCGGTTACCTCGGGTTTGAGAATTTATCACAGTCTATCGGTTTGATTGCAGATGTGGCGTACCATGATTTGGATTCTTATTATGGAAAATTAAATCATCGAGGTAGTCAAAAGAATGTTTACCTCAATGGAATGTTTTCGACAGCTTTAGATAGTGCAGAGTTGCATAAATTAGATGTTGGAATTGCTTACACTTATGATGATTACGATGAGCAGTTGGATGACCTTGATATAAGTAGAACTGAAAAAGTGAGTGGTGTTTTTGCAGAGTATAGTTTTGTTCCAAAAGTGAGAGGTTGCGAAGACGATCCTTATACTTTTGTAAATCAATTTGGTTTGGTAGTAGGTGCAAGATTAGATTATCATAATATGTTTGGTTATTTATTTACGCCAAGGGCAAATGTCAAATATAATTTTACTGAAGATCAAGTAGTTCGACTTTCCGCAGGTCGTGGATATCGAACAGCTAATGTGATTGCAGAGAATGTTGGAGTGCTCGCAAGTAGCCGTGCAATTGTATTGTTAGAAAATTTGGATATGGAAGAAGCGTGGAATTTTGGATTTAATTTTACCCAAAATTTTAAAGTAGGAGAGCGAGAAGGAAGTTTCTCTGCTGATATTTATCGGACTAATTTTGTCAATCAAGTTGTAATGGATTTGAATACAGACGTGGAGGCAATTTTGTTTTATAATTTGAATGGAAAATCTTATGCTAATAGCTTTCTAGGAGTCGCATCGATGGAAATTCTTAAAGGTTTAGAACTTAAGGTTGCTTATAAATTCAACGATGTAAAAGTAACTTTCCTTGATGGAGAAGTAAGAGAAAAACCAATGAATGCAAGGCATCGTGGATTAATTACGTTGGATTATGCAACTCCCAATGAGAAGTGGGAATTCAATGTGGGAACTCAATTTGTAGGGAAGCAAAGGTTTGTTGATTTGACTGGGAATCCTCAACATAATTTAGATCACCATATTGGAGATACACCTTCTTATGCGATTGCTAATGCCCAGGTGACTTTCAAACTTTCCAAGCAATTTGAATTATATGCAGGTTGTGAAAATTTGACAAACTATACGCAAGAAGATCCGATTATTGATTGGCAAAATCCTTTTGGGGATAACTTTGATACTTCACATATTTATGCGCCGATTACTGGTGCAATGGGTTATATTGGTTTGCGATTTGGAATAGAATAAGTTTTTGTAACAATATATTTACATAGTTTTAGGAGTGATCCCGAATCTTCAAAATGGAGGTTCGGGATTTCTTTTGTTGAAAAAATCACTTTTTATAGTCTCCCGCTTCCCTACTTTTTTTCCTTGATGAAAAATAGGCAAGCCATACCGACTGGATATGGCGGCATAAAAAAAATCAAGGCTGTATTCTTTTTTTTACGGAAAATTGAATTCAAAAAGGCTAAACAGTTTAAACTCGCCCAACAAGAAAATCTAATTCCTCCTGTGTCGGAAAGATTTTCTAAGTTGTACTCAAACAGTAAACTGTTCTTAATGCCTTTTTAAATCCAATTTTCCTAAAAAGAATAAGGCCGAGAAGTAAATGGTAACATTCGTTTTCAAGTTGAGAGAAAAATATTGGTTATTGTAAAATAAGCTTTTGAATACCACCATCTCTTATTTTCCAATTGAAAGGAAAAAGTTTCGATTTTAGCATTGACCTTATAGGAAATTGGGGCAGTTCTTAACTTGGTTTTTGCGGGAAGATTTAGCGGTAGCAGTCCTGTCTGAGAACACCTTAGGAAATCAAAACGAGGCACGAGTTTTAGGTTTTCTTGGAGTACGAGTTTGGACTGCGCAAGCAAAAAAATCAAGTTAAGAAATGTGCCAATTTGATATAAAATCTTGATTTTTTTTGTTTCGTTTTTTTTTATCAAGAAAAAAAATGAAAAATGCTCCAATCAAAAACAACTTCATCGAAATAAGAAATAGGAAAAAATATTATTGTTCTTTAAAAATGCTCCATGCAAAAATAGCTACTTCGAAATAAGAAATAAGAAATAAGATAAAATAATATTGTTCTTTAAAAATAATCGTAACCAAAACCACCATCTCTTATTTTCCAATTGAAAGGAAAAAGTTTCGATTTTAGCATTGACCTTATAGGAAATTGGCGCAGTTCTTAACTTGGTTTTTGCGGGAGGATTTAGTGGTAGCAGTCCTGTTTGAGTACGACTTAGAAAATCAAAACGAGGCACGAGTTTTAGATTTTCTTGGAGAACGAGTTTGGACTGCGCAAGCAAAAAAAGCCAAGTTTAGAAATGCACCAATTTGATATAAAGTCTTGATTTTTTTTGTTTCGTTTTTTTTATCAAGAAAAAAAATGAAAAATGCTCCAATAAAAATAACAGCTTCGAAATAAAAAATTCACAATTTCGATATTTGTTTTCCTCAAAAAAATATAAATTTTGTGAACCCCAAATACTTACCTATCTTATCCCTTAAACAAAACGAAATCAAAAAATATGTCTACAACCACGTATTCAAAATCCTACAAACGCTATGTCCTGTTTATCCTTACAGGAGTTTACGCCTTCAACTTTATCGACCGACAAATTCTGGTTATCCTACAAGAACCCATCAAAGCAGATTTAAATTTAAGTGATACTCAATTAGGGTTGTTAACTGGTTTCGCTTTTGCACTTTTATATGTGACTTTAGGTTTACCGATTGCTCGCTATGCTGACAAAAATAATCGAAAAAATGTAGTGAGTATTTCCCTAGTCGTTTGGAGTGCGATGACTGCACTTTCCGGAATGGCTCAAAATTTTATTCAAATACTTTTAGCAAGGGTAGGAGTAGGAATTGGTGAAGCAGGTGGAAGTCCACCAGCACACTCAATTATTTCTGATTATTATGAACCTGAAAAAAGAGCAACTGCACTCTCCATTTATTCTACAGGAGTTTATATTGGTATTTGTCTAGGATTCATAATTGGAGGGATTATCGCTCAAAATTATGGTTGGCGAATGGCTCTCTATGCGTTAGGAATCCCAGGGATCTTGTATGCAATCTTAGTTTGGTTTACGATAAAAGAACCAATTAAAGGAAGAATGGATGTTGTCGATTCGAATGAAAAAGAATTAAGTTTTAGTGAAGTTGTAAAAACATTGGTACAAAAAAAGACTTTTATTTTTCTCTCTTTGGCGACAGGGTTTCAAGCCTTTGGAAATTACGGAACAGGAAATTGGTTAGCGCCATTTTTAGGTCGTTCGCATGGAATGGATATAGCGACTATTGGAATTACACTTGGACTGATTGCAGCAGTTGGTGGTGGAATCGGAACTTTTATGGGAGGTTATCTGACTGATAAAATGCAAAAGAAAGATATGCGATGGTATTTCTGGTTACCTGCTTTAGCGATCGTGATTAATATTCCACTATCTGCCTATGTTTTTTTTGGGGAAAATACTCAACTAATGTTGGGAGTGTTAGTGCTTAATTATTTCTTATCCGCTTTATATCTTGGACCAGCGATTGCGGTGACTCACAATTTAGTTTCTGCTAAAATGAGAGCATTTGCTTCGGCGGTTTTATTTTTTGTTTTAAATACGATTGGACTAGGATTTGGGCCATTGGTGATCGGAATGTTGAGTGATTGGTTGGAACCTACCTATGGATCAGATGCACTTCGGTGGGCATTTACTTGTACTTTTTTGACATCAATTATTGCAGCTGTTTTACTTTATATGGCTGCTCGTCATTATAAAAAAGATTTGAGTGAAAAGAGGATTTAGAAACTAAACAATTAGTAAATAAAAAAGCTGCAATAATTACAAATTGCAGCTTTTTTATTTTTGTGAATGTATTGTTATTAAATTAACTTAAATTTCGTTTTCCAACAATCACACTCACAAAACTATCCCCCGAAATATTCACTACCGTCCGCCACATATCCAATGGGCGATCCACCGCCAAAATCATCGCTAACGCCAAAGGCAATTTATCCGAAGGAAATCCAACCGATTCCAAAACCAAAACTAGCATCACAATTCCCGCACTCGGTGCAGCAGCAGCACCAATCGAAGCCATCGTAGCAGTTACGATGATGGTCAATTGATCAGTTAAACTCAATTCATAACCAATCACTTGACAAACAAAAACCGCTGCAATACTTTGCATCAAACTCGTCGCATCCATATTTATCGTCGCTCCAATTGGACAAACAAAACTAGCAATTTCATCTTCCACCTCTAAATTATCTACTACACATTCCATCGTCACTGGTAAAGTTGCCATGCTCGAACTAGTTGATAATGCGACCAATTGAGCA
>JBGCCY010000156.1:0-12749 GCA_045104975.1 Saprospiraceae bacterium | reverse complement strand
TGTCGCCAAACAATAATCTACTGCCGAAGCCAAACCAACTCCTCCTCCAACTGCTTTCCCTTGCACACGACCAATAATTAATTTTGGACATTTACGACATGCATTAATCACATTGGCAAAACCCATAAAGAATTTTTTACCTGTTGGAAAATCATTGATAGAAATGAGTTCGTCAAAACTTGCACCTGCGCAAAAAGTTCGTTCGCCACCACTTTTTAAAATGATGACTTGCACCTCAGGATCTTCTCCTGCTGCGATAATTGTTTGCTCCAATTCTTTGAGTAAATGACTCGGAAGTGAGTTATGTTTTGGATGGAAAAAAGTGATTTCTTCTAATCCTTTTTTTAACGTTTCTCTTTTAATATAACCGTCTTGCATTTTATAAATTGATTTTTAGATCTTAAAATATTCGTTTTTTTTTTCAAAGTTCTTGATGAACTATTCGTTTTTTTTCTCTTTTTCTTGCTTATCCTTTTCCATTTTTCTCAACTTAAGTTCTGCCTCATCATACATCTTTTTTATTTTATCGTCATAGTCTTTATATAAAACCAACTCACCATCAGTTGGTTCTATGATTTCAACATTAGATAATAATTCTAGATGACTTATTTTAAACACATCCTCTTTTAATCTTTTAATTTTCAACTCCAAGATCAAACCTGGCAAGCCTCCATACTTTTCTGGACCAAAAGAAAAAGGTATACTATCTGTAAACCAGGCCTCAGCATACTCTATAAATAAGAACCTTCCTCCCTCATAAATTTCTCTAGAAGTAGTCGCTTTTTGACAAGTATAATTGCCAATCTTTTTAGTTTCACTCGTGATTTCCCAATCTCTTGGTTCTAGCTTTGATTCAATAAGAAACATTTTTACTTTCTTAAATCCCTTTTTTGCTTCTAACATTTTCTTAGTCTCCCTATTGGTATAAATATTTTTATTTTTTGCTAGAACAAATTGGAGCGTAAAAGGAATTTCATCGTCGTCGTTTACAAAAAAGAACCGAGATTCATTTTCATTAAACCTCAATTTAAAATGAGGTGCAGCTGCTTCATTAGTTGTTCCTTTCCCACTTAACCAAGTATAAAATGCTTCACCACCTGATTTATCTTGACCATAAACCTGACTAGTTGATAACATCAACGATGATAAAATATACAATTTTATCAAGCTTTTTATTTCAGATAAATAAAAGTGATTTTGTTTTAGAAGTAGCATCTTATTGTCGTTTAATGCATTATTTCAAATGAACAACAAAACTAGCAGGATTAGTTTTAATGGGAAAGAATTCGAAGTAGAAATTATAAATTAAGTCATATTAAAACGGCCGTTAAACATTAGTATGCTTAACGGCCATTTTTGAAACCTTAATTTTAGTGTTTTTTTTATAAAAAATCAGTCGATTAAAATTTATACCTCAATCCTAAATTTCCTCCAATCAACATATATTTTTGAGAAAGACCATAATTCTGAACTGAAAAATCATTTTGATAAAATCGAACTGTAGGAGAAAAATTTAATTCAACTTTATCAAAAAAGGATCGACCAATTGATAATCCAAAATGATAATTTAATCCAACTTTAGATTTAAAAATATTACTTTGATTTGTTTCGATATTGACTTCTTGCAACATTTCATCTGGAATACCGCCTTTTGTTTTTAAGGATAAATTTACTAAAACTCCAGCCTGAACACCTACTTTCCATTTGTCCTTAAAAGTATGATGGTAACCAATGGTAACTGGAATATCAATCAATTTATACGTATTATAAACTTTAAGTTGATTTTTAGTCGTCGTCGTTCGAGGAATATTTCCCATAATAGGAATGGTATCTCCTGCAAAATTTAATCGTAATATTTGAACACCTAAAATAGAATCAACCGCAGTTAGCGTTTCATTAAAATCAAATCGTTCTGAAATAATCGTCTGTTGAATACCTGTTGAAAATCGAAATTTATTTTTATAGTCTACACCAATTGATATTCCATAATGACTTGTCTCCAATGGAGATTCATATTGAGTTCTATTTTGTAACAATACACTTACAGATCCATCTTTAGCACTTAATGAGCGATTAATAAAACTTGCTCCGCCATCAATACCTGCCCAAAATTTAAAGTCAGAATCAGTCTTATTACCTGGAGGAGTTCCTTCCGATGAATCATCTTTAGAATCATTAGATTTATTTTCATCAATGTTTTTCTCTTCAGAAGTCATTGAAAAAAGATCTTCCAAATTTACAATTGCCACTTCTTTGAGAGACAAAAATAATGGGAGATGAGGGAGTCTTAGAAATTCTTTTTGATTATCCTCTTGATTATTTGAGCCTGGTATTTTTTCAGGTAAAACAGAAATCGTGGTTGTTTCTTTTAGACCACCATTGCTATTTACTTCTAAGTCTAAACCCTTACTAGAGTTAGATGCTTTATTTTTTAAAAGAGACAATTCTGGGGTTGTTGAAGTAGTCGTGCTTTTTTGCGATTGATTAATTTGAGTTTGATCTAATTTTAAATTTGTGCTTGTTAAATCTTTTTCTATCTCTAAACGTTCCCTATCGTTTTTACTTTTTTCATTAGAAAAAGAAGGCGTATTCTCCTTTTTAAGATTATTACTTTGGTTTGTAATTGTATTGTTTAATTTTAGATTTACATCTATTTCATTTTTATTCAAAGATTGATCATCCTCTTTTTCCAATTCAAAAATTGAATTCAGATTCGCTGAATTTTCATCTTCTTGATTACTAATAGGATTTGTTTCACCTAGTTGTTCTTCAACAATAACATCTTGTTTATTTCCATTTGAAACCAATAGCCAGCTTGCTCCTATCGCCAATGTTCCAGCAAATAAAATCCAAAAAACAAACCGTCTTCGTCGAGGTTCCTCTTTATTCAATTCATCAACTTGAGGTTCTAGCGCTTCCCAGAGTGCATCCATATTGACATCAACTTCTTGTTGACGAGCACCTTTTCTAAATCTATTCCTAAACTGTTCCCATTTCATGCGGATGTACGTTTTTGAGAATTAATCAAATTTATTTTTTTCTGAAGCATTTTTTTGGCTCTGGTCAATTGAGATCGAGAAGCACTTTCTGTAATCTCTAGCAACTCAGCAATTTCTTTGTGAGGATAACCTTCCACTACATTTAGATTAAAAACAGTCCGATATCCAACAGGTAATTCATCCACCAATCGATTAATTTCTTCAAATCCTAAATAATGAAAAACCTCAGGTTCGATTGATCCATTCAAATGATGATGAGTTAATTCTATTTCTTTTTTGATTTTAGTTTTATCTAACCAAGTAAAAGCGCATCGAACGGCAATTCGTCTCATCCAATTTTCAAATGGTCCAATTGGTTCGTATTTTTTGATATTGGTAAAAATTCGAATAAAGGTCTCTTGTAAAACATCTTTGGCTGAGGATTCATCTTTGACATATCTTCGACAGGCAGCCATCAACATCTTAGCATAACGCCTTACCAACTCCTGTTGGCAAGATTTATCTTTTTGTTGGCAACCTTCGATTATTTGTTTTTCTGAAAGCAAAGAATATCTTTTTTTATAGACTCAAAAAGAATTAGAAAAGAAAAACATGAACCATTGCTACTTAGAATTTAAGTTTGAAATGATTCATGTTTTTCTTTTAACAACTTCAATTAAAACGGTACATTAAAGGTGCATGTTATTGGAACTAGAGTACCACTATTATCATATATATCTCCCGTAAATGACCCTACCACTTTAGTATCGTACTGAGTTACCTCAAAAGAAGTAAACGTAATAAGATCATAACTCCAACCCAAAGAAGTACTGAATATACCTTCACTATAAGCAGTAGTTGTATAATCTCCAGTAGTTGTTCCATCAAATCCAAACCCTATATAATGCCCCTGACTTGGCGATAAGGATTCAATATAAGTAGAGTTTGCATTGGCATTAATAATATTGTTAGTAAAAACTCCTGTAACCCCATCAATTGTTATAGTGATAAAATTTTGTAATTGAGTTCCACATACATTAATATCTCCAAGGTCATTCTGAACATTAGGAGTTGCTAACACTATATCACTTTGTTCTAAACTTGAAGGATCAATTCCAATTACTTCAATATCTGAGGTGTTTGAACAAGATGAAAAAGTCATAGAAAAATTAGACGTAGCTGTATACTGATAAATAGTTTGCCCTTGGAATTGAGCAATCACAATACCTTCTGTTAATGGAGATCCATTACAATCTAGTAAGTTTCCTGTTATAGTTGTTGCATTTACATTTATTCCAGAGATGGTAATATCTCCTAAATCTGTATCTACACTAAATTCTCCAATCTCTTGAGTAAATAAAACATCTCCACAGGCATCAAGAACATTCATTGTCAATATTTCATTTGCTGGAACAAATCCAGAAACATTTCCATTCTGATCAGAATAGCCTGAACCACTTGTTGATGCACCTGCAAGAGTTAAGGTAACTAAGTAATTATTTAAAGGATTTCCATTGTCATCAACAAGTGTCATCTCCAAATTAACATAGTCCATCGGGATATCACAATTCCAAAATGAGAAATGAGAAACGTCACCTACATATTTATCTCCTTGTAATGTTGCTTTTGATTCTTCTACCCATAAGCCAAACTCTTTATTGTAAGACCAAAGAGGGATTTCTGAAGGTGCTGCATTAAGCATACTCGAAGGTACTGGCATCGTAATTTTTGCAGTATTTCCATCTGCAATATTTAATGACTCACCAGCATCACCTTCTAATTCTACTGCAATCATTCCATAAGTAGCAAGAGCCATTTGCTCTACTTCAATATTAACACCTTGGAGATTTCCAGGCATTTGGTCTAATGTAGTTGAAAGAGATGGGTCCATCCACTTGGCAGCAACATGTACTGTACCTGAATAACTATTTCCATCTGCAGTTTTGATACTACTTGGTGAGAATTCAACTTTTGCTCCATTGCTAATTTCAATAATTCCACCATTTGATGCAACAAAAGATTTATCAAAAGTTTTTTCTAATAATTGTATTTTGATTCTACTCTGCTTTCCTTCGATTGGAAAAAATCTTCGACTACCTTCAAAGTAACCGTCTTTCTCTACCTCAACCAAAGTTCCCAAAGCATTTAAATTTTCATTTTCGATAAAAACATGACCGTATGCATCTGTGGTAAATGTGCTACCATTTAATTTCACTACAGCATCCTCTACCGGTGTTTGATTTTCGTCTACAACAAATCCAATCACTCCTGCAATAACCATATCAGATGGAGGAATATAAGATTCAATAGTTGGGTTGGGTGTAGTTACAGTTGTATCAATAAGTCTTTCATCTTTTCGGCATGAAGAGAAAAAAAGCAAAAGCATTAAACTAAATATTCCTAAATTTTTCATTTTTTTGATTTCTAATTATTTATAAAATATGTTTTTTTAAAACCTGAGAGTTGGCCACTTTGTAGGTTTGAAAAGAGAGTCAACTAAAATGTTATCCCTGATTTCAACTACCTAACCAGCGAGCAATTCATTTCGCTGCATGAAGGAATAAATATTTTTTTGAGAAGGTAGGCTGAGGTGAATTATATGGTATATGATACTGAAGAAAAATGATAGGAAAATTCTACGTTTCTTTTGTCCAACGATTTAAAGCATTTCAATTTGGTCAAAAAATGACTTCCGATAACTTCCACCAATTGGAATTTCTTTTCCATTAATATTCAAGACATTCCCCATAATCGTTTGAATGTGATTGAGTCCAATAATGTACGATCGATGAACTCTCATAAAATTAGGAAGTGGTAATTTTTCTTCCATCGCATTCATGGTTTGATGTACGACGAATCGTCTTGAATTTAATTGGATGGAAACATACTCGCGCATACTTTCGATATAAAGTATTTCATGGAGCGGTACCTTTTCCATTTTGTGATTGGTTTTTACAAAAAAATACGTGTCTTGTTTTTTTTCAGAAATGTTAGAAAGTGTTTCAGTAGATGAGGAGTTTCTTTTTGGATTTTTTTCAGTATTTAAGTTTTGGGTAGCTTTGTTGACCGCTAGAAGAAATCGTTCGAAGGAAAACGGTTTTACCAAATAATCGGTTACTTCCATTTCAAAACCTTCGACCGCATACTCTCGATAAGCAGTTGTCATTATGACTTGAGGTTTTTGTTTTAAAGTTTGGAGAAGTTCTATTCCTGTAAATTCAGGCATATGAATATCTAAAAATAAAATATCAACTTGATGATTTTGAAGTGCAGCAATTGCTTCGAAAGCATCCTCACAAGAAGCGACGATTTCCAAGTGCGGTAATTTTTTGATGTATGCCGTTAATAATTTTAAGGCAGGACGTTCATCATCAACTATGACACAATTATATTTCATTTGATTATTTTATTTGATCCAGGATCATTTATTTTAAAGTTGAACTTCTATTTCCACTTCAAAAATTCCTTCCTTTTTTCCAACCTCTAATTTGTGCCTATTTGGATAAAGTAAATTTAATCGCGCTCGAACATTTTCCAATCCAACTCCTCCTTTTTCACTTTTTGGTTTTTCTTTCTGCGTAGTATTTTTTATAGAAAAAAACAATTTTCCAGATTCTACTTTCATTTCACTTTTTAGCCAACCATCTTGGATGTCTTCCAAGTTACCATGCTTAAAAGCATTTTCAAAAAAAGGAATAAATAACATCGGAGTAATATGAATTCCAGAAAAATCACCTTTGGTTAAAAATTCAATATTTAATTCGCCTTCTTTTTTAAGTTGTTGTAAGGCGATAAAATTGTGGAGGTAATTTATTTCGTTAGTAAGTTTAACTTTTTCCGTTTTACAATCATATAACATATAACTCATCATGTCTGACAATTTCAAAATCATTTCAGGTGTCTGAGAAGAATTGGTAAACGACAAAGAGTAGATATTATTCAAAGCGTTGAATAAAAAATGCGGATTGACTTGTGCTTTCAAGAATCGTAATTCCGCTTCCAGTTGTTGTGTTTTAAGTTCCTGTTCCAATTCTTCTTTTTTAAAATAATTTTCAATCAAACGAAGTGGAATTGTAATTAAAACGAGAAACAATCCCGTCACTATCATTCCTACAAAGTAATCAGGTGTAAATTTGTCGGCCAGTTCCCAACCTAAAATCCTTACTATTTCCCAACCAACAATGAATCTAAAAAGTGTTGTTAATAATAGAAGTATAAAAACTAGAACTCCGTAAACCAGATAGTTTTTCTTATCAAAAAACTGAGGGAGCAAATACCATAAATGAACATAAGTCAAAATTATTAGTCCTGTCAGATTCACTAAAGTAGGAGCTAATGCCTTCAAATATCCTCCAACAAATCCACTATATATAATCAACATAATTCCTCCAAACAACACCCAAAATAAAAGGTGTCCCAGCTGAATCCATTTTTTATATTGATCAGATTGAATTATTTGGGGCGAATTGGTCATGTGATGAAGATAGCAAAATTCAATCATTGTTTGAAAGAAAATAGATTCTTCAAAAGTACAGATAGGAGAATAACTATCTGTACTTTTTTTTGCGAAAGGAGGAATTGAATCTATGAACATGCTTTTTAATTCAACCAACCATTCCTCTTCGATGAGAATCGTTTATTGAAACCTTTTGTCCATTCATAGGATTAAAAATGGCGTTGGCGAAAAAAAATATTTATAGCTAAATGATGATGTTAAACTTGCATTATCATTTCCGAACCAAATACTCATAACCCCCAAATGTTATTTCAAATGAAAACCACAATTCTACTTGCCGCCTTGCTTTCTGTTGGAGTTTTTTTCCAAAAAGAAAATTTTATCTCCCCCTCAACAACTTCAACTTTGGAATTTCACAAAAATCAAAATTCAGGACTAACCAAAGAAAACATCACTACACAATCCTCTTCATTTATTTCTCAATTTCTTAAAACAACCATTCTACCGATCGGCTCCATCATATTTTTGATATGGATAATTTCTGGATTGGATATTTTAAGATCAGTAAAAACCAAAAATTAAATAATCAAAACATGAAAAAAACTTTAACTCTTATAATCCTATGCTTCAGTATCTCGCAATTAACTGCTCAAACCATGTCGAGTATTCCTCTAGCAAAATTGGAAACGTTACATTCTGATATTGTTGGAGAGGATTACAAATTACATATCACACTTCCTTTTGGTTATAATCCTAATGGAAAAAAATACCCTGTACTTTATTATTTAGATGCTTGGAGCAATTCTGCAACAGTCAATGAAATGGCTTTAGGAATGATGTGGTTCAAAAACATTGATCCAATAATCTTTGTTGGAATTTCTTACGAAACCAATCCATTCTCTATTGGCAAATTAAGAAAACGAGATTATCAGCCGCCTATAAATGAATTAGATAAAAAGAATGGAGGAGGTAAATTTTTACAATTTATCAAAACAGAATTAACTCCCCATATAGAAAAAAATTATGCAGCGGATCCAAATGATCGAGGATTGATGGGGGGATCTCTTGGAGGTTTATTTTGCACTTATGCGTTAAAAGAAGAACCTCAATTATTTAATCGGCTAAATATAATAAGTCCAGCTCTATGGCACGGTGAAGAGTATTTATTAAAAGATGCTGAACTTTTGGAAAACATTAAAAATGCAAATGGACTGGAAGTTTTTATTGCTTGCGGAGCTTTGGAAGCTAACGAAATGATCTCATATGCAAACCGATTATTTGACTTGGTTAAAGAGAATAAAAACATTCAATCCCACAAAGTAATTTTTGATGAGGAAGATCATGGTTCGGTTGGATTACCAGCTACCTCTCGTGGCATTCGTTATTTATATGGAAATGAATATAAAATACTAAAAGATAAAGTATATGATCTCTATAAAAAGAAAGAGTACACGAAAGCTTTGAAAACTTATCAAACAGTATTTGAGAAACATGCTGATCAGATAGATCATGGAGATCATTTTGATATTGCTTGCCTTTATTCATTGACCAATAATTCAGAAAAAGCATTTAATCATTTGCAAGCTTTAGCTGACACCAATTATAAAAAATCTAAAAATTTAATAACTGATACCGACTTAAATAACCTTCACGATGACAAAAGATGGAAAGTAGTTTTAGCTAATGTGAAAAAAAATGAAGAATTAGCAAATAAACAATAACAAAGCAACTACCCTTTTTTACCTCCCCGAGTTTTAAATTAAAAGGAGTCAAGTTTATTCTTGGCTTCTTTTATTCTTTTTCTAAAAATGCCTTCAAGCTTTCTCCTAAAAAATAATTCCACCCTCCAATACAACTTTCTCTTTTAAATTCAGGAACATCACTTGGATAATCTTCTGTAACTATATTTGTCAAGCGAAGTTGTGTCTCTTCTCCCTTTTCAAAAATTTCAAATTCCACAAATCCATCTCCCTCATATTCTTCGTATGTCCAATGGTAAGATATTTTTTTAAAAGGAATAACTTCTTTGATTTTCCAGAGGTGGGTAAATGTTCTTTCACCTGACTGAACTGCGAAGGACGTTTCAAAACCTATTTCAGTTTGAAACGTTTCAATGTTAGCAAAAAACCATTGTTGCATTTTTTTAGGTTCGGTGATGGCAGCCCATACTTTTTTCACGGAAGTGTTGTAATTGGCTTCTACAATAATTGGTGGGTCAGTTTTTTTCATAGAAAAGAATTTATCCAAAAATTAATTTTTTAAAAAAAACTTCGCAAGAAGTCCTAGATATGATAGTTTTGCAAAACAAAACTACTGAAATTTACTTTATGTTATGAATTAGGTCAACACTAATTTAGTTGTTTCAAGCCAATCCGTAGAACGACTCTCCGAGTCGTAAAAAATGGAACAATGACAGGTAACGACTCGGAGAGTCGTTCTACGAATAATTTTAAATAAAAATAAATCTAAATATCGATGAAAGATAAGCACGAAGAAATCAAAGAATATTACGGCAAAGAATTGTCGACTAGCGAAGATTTGAAAACAAATGCTTGCTGCACGATGGAAGAGCCTGCTGAGCACATCAAAGCTGCATTGAGTAATATTCATGATGAAGTGATGACTAAATATTACGGTTGTGGTTTAGCAATTCCTGCTGAGTTGGAAGGATTGCGAGTACTTGATTTGGGTTCAGGAAGTGGACGAGATTGTTATATTCTCTCTCAGCTCGTTGGTCAAAATGGAGAAGTGATTGGCGTAGATATGACTGACGAACAATTGGATGTTGCGAACAAACATATTGATTATCATACAGAGAAATTTGGCTACAAAACTTCTAATGTAAAATTCCTAAAAGGAAATATCGAGAAATTGGAAGAGTTAAATTTGGAACCAAACAGCTTCGATTTAATTATTTCAAATTGTGTCATTAATCTCGCAACAGACAAAGAAAAAGTGCTTCGAGATGTTCACCAATTATTAAAACCAGGTGGAGAAATGTACTTCAGCGATGTGTATAGCGATCGTCGAATCAGTAAAGAATTGCAAGCTGACCCTGTTCTTTGGGGCGAGTGTTTGAGTGGCGCATTGTATTGGAATGATTTTTTGAGAACTTCCCGAAAAGTTGGTTTTACAGATCCTCGAAGTGTAAAAAATAATCCGATCACTATCGAAAATAAAGAAGTGCAAGAAAAATGTGGAGACATTCAATTCTTCTCGGTGACTTATCGATTATGGAAAATTGACAATCTTGAAGATGAATGCGAAGACTATGGTCAAGCGGTGGCGTACAAAGGAACGATTGAAAATAATGCCAGCAGTTTCGACTTAGACGACCATCATAATTTTCCAAAAAATAAAATCATGACGGTTTGTGGCAATACTTTTTTGATGTTGCAAGCGACTCGATATGCTGAGCATTTTGAATTTTATGGAACTTGGGATACCCATTATGGAGTATTCGAAGGATGTGGTGGATCGATGCCTTTTAATACGGAAGAAGGAGGCGACGCAGCAAGTTGTTGCTAGAATTAAAATCTAAAAAATTTGGAAAGCACAATCTCATTGGAGGTTGTGCTTTTTGTTTTTTTAGGAAAAAAATTTGATTTAAACTATCTTACGCTTTCCAATAACTTTCACCTTTCAGTAAAAATCATTTTCAAAAAGAAATGAATAGAATCGTATTTTTCGTTTTTCTAATTTTGTGTTGCTTACCATTATTTTTGCACTTAGATGTCGCTCCACTTCATTTGTGGGATGAATCTCGCCAAGCAGTCAATGCACTAGAAATGTTGGAAAATGGAAATTGGTTAGTCACTCATTATCGAGGCGAACCTGACATGTGGAATACCAAACCGCCTTTGTTAATTTGGTTGCAAGTTTTGTGTTTTAAAATATTTGGAGTAGGGACTTTGGCAGTTCGGTTGCCTTCTGCTTTGGCAGGTTTAGCTACAGTTCTGTTGCTTTTCTTTTTTTGTAAAAAATATTTACACAATCAACTTTTGGGATTTTGTGCTGCTTTCGTTTTACTCACAACACAAGGTTTTATTTCCAATCATGTGACGAGAACGGGCGACTATGATTCGCTGTTGACCTTTTGGACGACCTTGACTGTTTTTCTTTTTTTTACTTGGGTAAATTCTGACAATGAAAATAAAAAGCGAAAAAGGAATTTACTTTACGCCACCTCATTGAGTGTAGCGGCCGCAGTTTTGACTAAAAGCATTATGGGATTTGTTTTACTTCCTCCCCTCTTTTTGTTTTTGATTTGGAAAAATAAATTACGAACGCTGTTTTCCTCGGTGCATTTTTATGGAGCCGTTGGGATTTTTCTAACTATCGTATTGGGTTATTATTTTTTGAGGGAAAACCAAAACCCAGGCTACTTGGAAGCAGTTTTGGAAAATGATATTCGAGGTCGATATTTTGAAACGCAGGAAGGAAATAATCGATCTTTCTTTTTTCATATGAGAAAAATCTATGAAGAGCGTTTTGTGCCTTGGTTGTATTTTTTACCGCTCGGTTTCTTCGCTACTTTTTTTGCAAAACCGAGGACGAAAGATTTTGTAAGACTATTGTTTTTTAGTGGTTTGTTTTTTCTTTTAATTATTTCTTTTTCTCAAACGAATTTGATTTGGTATGATGCGCCACTTTTATCTTTGTGGGCAGTTGTGGTTGGTTTGGGAATTGAAAAAATAATTAGAATCGCTAATAGTCATTTTTCTCAAAAAGAAAACTCTTTTCGCTTTTCCAAAATCATGGTGACAGGAGCAATTGGTTTGGCCGTTTTTGGGAATCCATATTTTAAACGAGTGAGTGATAGTTACACTTTTAATAAATTGTGGTTGACACCTGAACGAGAATTATTTGAAGGATTTATGCATCGATCGGTTCCTTTGGAATACAATATTTTGCATTGGGACATCAATGGTCAAGTGGTATTTTTGCAACAAGCTTATCGACGAAAAGGATTCGATATTGAAGTTCGAGAAATTAATCAATTGCAAGAAGATGATAGTTTTAAATTTGTGGAATCAGAAATGGATTTTGAAATTGGAGAAAAAGTAATGATGTGTGAGTCGAATACTAAAAGTGAATTTGAAAAAAGATATAGTTACGAGCAGATTAATCATTGGAGTAATTGTCAGTTGGTGAAGATTACTTCGAAGAAATAGTTTTACGCATCCACCAATTTCCCAATCAAATTTAAAATAGGGATAAGGTAAAGAATCAATAAACTCACAATACTCATCTGGAAAATCGAAGTTCCAATTTTACTTTTTTTCAAAAAATTAAATCCCCAATCAAACCCTTTC
>JBGCCY010000155.1:0-3585 GCA_045104975.1 Saprospiraceae bacterium | reverse complement strand
TTCTTCGGAAGGTCGGAACCCGTATGTTTTTTCAAAATAATCTAACGGTAAGTTTTCAAAAGTCCACATTTTCCCAAAATCAAATGGGCTGACTTCGATATCATCTAAAGGCATGTTTTTATCCACTTGGGCAAAAGTGAGGTTGCCGATTAAAAGGAATAAGAACATAAATAAATACATTTTTCTCAAATTCATGATTGATGGTTTTATTTCAAAATAAAATTGTTCGGTTATTTTTTGAGGTGTAAAAATAGGGAAAAGGTTTGTGGTTAGGAAGTTGAAAAAGTAAAAGAAGAACACTATTCAAATTTATTTGAATATATTGTAATTTGAATATATTGTGGTTTAATCAAAAATTACGATATTTAAAAAATCAAATAAGGAAAAGTATCTCTATGAAGAATTGGTTAAAAATTATTGTATCTGTCATCTCACTAATCACCTTATTCCTAATTATTTATTTCCTAATAAATTACTTTGATATAAAACTTTTACCAAAGGAAGTCAAAGACTTAATTGGATTGGGAGATAATCTTGCTGGGTTTTTAAGTGGATTAATAAGTTTGATTGTATTTCTATTTGGTCTTATCGCAAACGCAATTAAAGAAAGACAAAATCAAAAAAAATATGAAAACAGAATTGTAGAATTATCTACTTAACTCGACCCATTTTATAGAGATGATCGAGTAGATCGTGCGATTGAAAACTATGTGCCAACTCATTTTCAAGCGCAGGCACCAGCCTTCTTACCTGACAATCCAAATCTAATAATTCAAGATCCTAATCGTAAACCATTAATTGATTTTTTGCTCAGAGATTTCAAAATTAAAGATCAAACAGAACATAAGTTTTTGATTCTGGGAAATGCAGGCATGGGGAAAACTACATTTATGATAAATTTTATTTCAAAGCTTTATCGTGAAAAAATTAATCGACCAATTAAAATAATTGACTTAGGCGATCCAGGTGCAAATGAAGAGTTGGATATTTTTTTAAAACAACCTTCTGAAGTTTTATCCAAAAGTGTTTTACTTCTTGATGCTTACGATGAATATACAGATATCGCTTTTGAGATAGAAGCATTAGAAAAAGCGTTGATTAAAATATTAGATAATATCTGGCGAGTCAAACATTTAGTCATTACTTGTCGAATTAATTTCTTTCCAAATGAGTTTTTGGAAAAAGGAAAGTTTATTGATAAACAGAAGAAAACACTATTTAAGCTAAAAGGTGAAAAGCGGATGCATCAATTAACAGCTTTGTATGTTTCTCCTTTTTCTAAAAAAGAAATCCAACAATACTTATCTAAAAAATATGGATGGTATAATATTCTTAAAATCAAAAAAGCTAATGAAATCATTCTTAACAGCCATGATTTAATGTCTCGGCCATTACTCTTATCTTATATTGATGATTTAATGGGAAAGGAATATGAATATACTTTCCAACAATATGAAACTATTATTGATAAATGGATTGAAAGAGAAGCCAACAAACCAAGGATTGATTTCGATTTTAGTGAGGAAGGTGATTTTCGGTCTCAGCTATATTCTTTTACTGAAGGTATTGCATTAAATATGTATCAGAACGAGGCTAAGCGGAAAGGTTTTTTTATTCCAATTAAAGAAATTGAAGAACAAAAATTCTGGAAAAAACTTCAACTAAACTTTAAGAATGAAAGTAGAAAAATTTCCAAAAGGGAAGCTGCACTTAAAGGTTTATTAGTTCATGATACAATTGAAAATAGGCTTCGCTTTGCTCATCGTTCTATTTTAGAATATTTTATTGCTAAAGCTGTAATAGATAAAAAAGTTTCATTAGATGAGTTTGATGTAATTAAATTAAATACAGGTGTTAAATTTTTGATTGAGATGATATTTGAGCTTCAGATATGGGAAATAATTAAAGACAATCATTCAAAAACTAAGAAGCAAAAAGTATTTAATAATAGGTTTAACCATGAAGCTATTGAAACAAGTTTTAATAGCATAGGTGTAGCTTACTATCGAAAGAACTCCTATGATTTATCCATAGAAAATTATAAAAAAGCAATAGGGATAAATCCGAAAGAAGCTCATTTTTATAATAATTTAGGAGATGCCTATTACGAATTGGAATTATATGATTCATCCATAGAAAATATTAAAAAGGCAATAGGAATAAATCCGAAAAAAGCTCTTTATTATAATAATTTAGGTAGAGCTTACCACGGAAAAGAATCCTATGGTTTATCCATAGAAAATTTTAAAAAGGCGATAAAGTTAAATCCGAACGATGCAAGTTACTATAATACCTTAGGATGGACTTATTTAACTAAAGATGATTTATTAGAAGCAAAAAATATATTAACTCAAGCTTTATCTATTAGTAGTAAATCAGAACATGAATATACTACAAAAAATTTGGGTCATTATTGGTTGATAAAAAAAGAGACTCAAAAAGCTTTAGAGTTTTATAAAAAAAGTAAAAGTTCATTTAAGGATAAGAAAATTTTCTTTAAAAAAATGAATAAAAATTTTGAAGAATTAAATTCTTTAGAGAAAAGAATTTCTCAAGAATTAATTGAAGAAGTAATAAAAGAATTGGAAAAGGAATAAGATGATGATTTATTTCAAATAAACCTGTCCTCTCCAATTATTATATTGGTGAGGACAGGTAGAATGTCTACTTCTTCAACTCCGCATAATACTCAAAAAAGTAAGGTATCGTCTCAATCCCTTTATAGAAATTAAACAAGCCATAATGCTCATTCGGTGAATGAATCGCATCCGAATCCAAACCAAATCCCATCAAAACAGTCTTTACTCCAAACACTTTTTCAAACATAGAAACGATAGGAATACTTCCACCAGATCGTTGTGGAATTGGATCTTTTTTGAAAGTCTTTTTCATTGCCATGTGAGCAGCTTTGTACTCAACGGTATCAGTTGGAGTAACTGCAGGTTCGCCGCCGTGATGAGGAGTCACTTTTACAGTAACTGAATCTGGCGCAATTTTTTTGAAATGAGCTGCGAATAATTTAGTGATTTTATCAGGATCTTGATTAGGTACTAACCGCATACTTATTTTTGCAAATGCTTGACTTGGCAAAACCGTCTTCGCACCTTCGCCAATATATCCTCCCCAGATTCCATTCACGTCCAAGGTCGGACGAATCGAATTTCGCTCCAAAGTGGTGTAGCCTTTCTCGCCGCTGATGTCTTTTAGACCGATAGATTTTTTATAATTATTTAAGTTAAAAGGTGCTTTGTTCATTTCTCTTCTTTCTGCTTTGCTTACGGTTACTACGTCAGAATAAAACCCTGGGATATTTATTTTTCCATTTTTATCATGCAACGAAGAAATCATTTTACTCAAAATATTAATCGGATTTGCGACCGCTCCTCCGTAAAGTCCTGAGTGTAAATCTCGGTTTGGTCCCGTCACTTCAACTTCGACATAACTTAATCCACGCAGACCGGTGGTGATGGAAGGTTGCTTGTTGGAAATGATTCCGGTATCAGAAACTAACACGACATCGCAAGCCAATTTCTTTTTATTCTTTTTGCAAAAAGGAGTTAGGTTGGAAGAACCAACTTCTTCTTC
>JBGCCY010000154.1:0-7832 GCA_045104975.1 Saprospiraceae bacterium | reverse complement strand
AATTTCCTAAAACTAAAAGAAATAAAATTAGATACTTAAAATTCATATTTGAAATGTTTTTTATACTGCAATAACGTATTTTATATTGATTGGTTGCCGTCCTAAAACCGACATACTCGTCAATAAATAATGTCTATTTTTGTTGAACTTATTTTAAACACAATTGATACTCAAACATACTTAAAGTGGAATTATTATTAATCCTTATTTATGGTTTCTTTCTAACCTTTATTTTCTTTTATAGCATAATACAAATGCATTTGGTGATTTTGTATTTAAGAAAAAATAAGGAAAAAGAAACTCCCCAATTGAGTTCTTCCGATTATTTTCCTTTCGTCACCATTCAATTACCCATTTATAATGAGCTTTATGTAGTAGAACGATTGATTCAGAAAGTCGTTAAAATTGACTATCCAAAAGATCGTTTCGAAATCCAAATTTTAGATGACTCTAATGATGAGACAACTCAAATTATTCAAGGTGCAATTAAAAAATTATCTAACTCGGGGGTTAAAATTGATTTAGTTCGAAGACCTGATAGAGTTGGATTTAAAGCAGGTGCTTTGGCTTATGGAATGAAGATTTGTCAAGGAGAATTTATCGCCATTTTTGATGCGGATTTTTTACCAGAAAAGGATTTTTTGAAAAAAACTATTCCATATTTTATTGATAAGAAAACTGGTGTGGTTCAAACTCGATGGACTCATATTAATGAAAATTATTCAAAGTTAACCCAAATTCAAGCCTTTGGGTTAGATGCACATTTTACGATTGAGCAAGGAGGAAGAAATTTTGGAAAACACTTTATCAATTTCAATGGAACAGCAGGGGTGTGGCGAAAAAAATGTATTGAAGATGCTGGAGGTTGGTCGGCTGATACTTTGACAGAGGATTTAGATTTAAGTTATCGAGCGCAATTAAAAGGATGGCATTTTCAGTATTTGGAAGAAGTAGAATCGCCCGCAGAGTTACCTGCTGCAATGAATGCTTTAAAAAATCAACAATTTCGGTGGACTAAAGGGGCTGCAGAATGTACACGGAAAAATTTATATAAAGTACTGAAAACCAAAGACTTACCTATTTCAACTAAATTACATTCTATTTTTCATTTGATGAATAGTTTTATTTTTATCTGTGTTTTTTCGGTGGCTATTTTATCTATTCCTCTATTTTATATCAAACAAAATTTCGTGGAGTATGCCTTGCTTTTCAAATATGCAACAGGTTTTATTTCAAGTATGTTTTTCCTTTTAATTTTTTATTGGGTGGCATTGAGAAGTTTGAAAACCAATTTTTTGACTACGCTAAAACAGTTTATTTGGAAATTCCCATTGTTCCTTTCTGTATCGATGGGGATGTCATTACATAATGGAATTGCTGTGATGGAAGGTTACCTTGGGAAGAAATCTCCCTTTGTAAGAACACCTAAATTCAATCTTGAAAAGTCATCAGACAAGTGGCATGGGAACAAATATTTGGCAAGTAGTATTGGTGGAGTGACGATTTTGGAAGGAGTCTTATTTATCTATTTTTTAGGCGGAATTGCATTAAGTTTTCACTACGGTAGTTTTGCCTTATTGCCTTTCTTTTTGATGTTGAGTTTTGGTTTTGGATATGTATTTTTCTATTCAATTTTTCATTCGTCAAAGTGATTCGTCAACTGAGGAAAATGGAATTCTTTGAATATTTAAGTTGACGATATTCGATCTAAAGTCACTTTGAAAGGACAATCCTAAATATATCCTCGGACTCGATACGCCATATATCCAATCACTTCCTTCATTAAAATTTCCCACCGCCAAATCGTTTCACTATTTGGAATAATTAATGAGCCAGGAACATACCGATTTTCTTCTCCAATGAAATCAACCGAAAAAGGTGTGTACTTTAAATCGACTCGATCAAAACATCCCATGGACCTACGCATATGCCAAGCGGAGGTGATTAATAATAAATTAGGTGTTTCGTTTTTATATTTTTCATCTAAAAATTCGTGGGTAAAAAGTGCATTTTCAAAAGTATTTTTGGAAGCAGGTTCTACTAATATATCTGAATCAGGAACACCTAATCTAAGTAATAATTCTCGAGCTAAAACAGCTTCACTTTTTTCAGTTCCAAACATAAATCCAGAGCCACCTGTCAATAGAAATTTTTTGAATTTTCCTTTTTTATACAATTCATAGGTTTGGAAAAATCTACCTCCTCTTTCATTATAATTGTGACGGTCTTCATCTGGTTGAATAAAAAAATTAGAATAACCTCCAAGCAATATTCCTACGTCATATGGTTCCTTGATATCAGTTGTGGTAATCGTATCAACTTCCCACAGTTTTATGAATTGGTTGAAAATAAAGTGATTACTAAAGAATAAACCTGCTGATAATGATAAAATTAAAGTTCTTTTCCTCCACTTTTCGTTTTTTCCAAATGCAGTATATAGCAGCGGCCAGACAATCCAATTGATGGGTTGAATAAGAAAAAATAAGACTTTGGATAGGATAAAAAACATTATTTTAACTCAGTTAATAAATTGAAATTGTTTAGCTAAAAAATGGTATTTCTAATATTCTACTTAAGTAGGCTTGCAAGAGTTTTGGATCCATTAGAAAAAAGATAATAATCATTGCTATATACCCAAAAATTGCTCCGCCCATATGTGCATCATGAGCAATATTATCTCCCCCTTTTTTATCCATATAACTTTCATAAAATAAATATAAAACACTAGAAACTATGTAAGGTAACGGTATTACAAAATATAGCCAAAGTATACTCCAAGGGTATAAAAAGGTGCAGGCAAACAAAACTCCAGCCACACCTCCTGATGCACCTAAGGCAGAATAATATTGATTATTTGAATGTTTTAAAAAGGAGGGGATTGAACCAAATATTATTGCACCAAGGTATATTAATAAAAAGAATAACCGACCAGCTAAATCTCCAAAATGATGAAGCAATGTTAATTCTAGTTGCTCACCAAACTGATATAAAACAAACATATTAATCCCTAAATGAAGCCAACTTCCATGCAAAAATCCAGAGGTTAAAAACCGATAATATTGACCAAACTCTTTTACTGAAGCAGGATGCATAACAAATTTATTTCTCATGGCAGAATCGTTAAACGCCTGATAAGAAATCATACAAGTAAAAATTATAATGATTAAAGTGAGTGTAATCTGAACACCTTCCATAGTATACGTTGTTTGTTAAGAATGATGATAAGGTTCGTTTTTTAAAATAGTTAAAGCGCGATAAAACTGCTCGATAAAAAATAACCGAACCATTTGATGTGAAAAAGTCATAGTGGAAAGTGCCACTTTTTGTTGAGCTCTTGCATATACTTCATCTGAAAAACCATAAGCACCACCAATCAAAAAAATCACTTTGCGAGCAGAATGTTGTAATTGTTTCTCTACCCAAAAAGCAAATTTTTCAGAAGTAAAAGTCTTTCCATTTTCGTCAAGTAAAATGAGTAAATCATTTTTATCCAATTTGCTTAAAATCATTTCACCTTCTTTTGATTTTAAAAGTGGAGGTGTCATATTTTTAGCATTTTTTATATCCGTCAAAACTATGGTCTGAAAAGGAACATATTTACTAAGTCTCTTTTCATAAATTTCCATTCCTTCGTTAAGGTATTTAAATTGTGTTTTCCCAACTACCCAAAATTCGACTTTCATTTTTTTTCATTAAAGTTTTAAAATGATTGATTAAAAAATATGAATTATTATGAATAATTAGAGAACCAAGTAAATCCAAATTCATAATCTTTCCTCCCTAATTTACCTCTTTCAAAACATACCCAATTCTTCCATCAAAGTATGCCTTTCAGGATATTCTTCTCGGTATTGTTTAGCCAATTTATAAACCAATTTTTTAGCTCCGATTTTTTTTAAATGATAAAAAATATCTCGGATTTTAGTAGAGGTTTGACGTCCTAAATGATTCCTTAAATACCCATCCAATAAATCTTCATACAACTCAAAAATTTCTTTTTTAAAATCGTCAATGAGTTGAATATCATATTTTTCTAAAAGATCTAAAGATCTATTTTTCTTGATGAATTCAATTAATTCTTTATGCATTTTTTCTTTTGCAAAAATCTCTGCAAATGTAATTTTTTTCTGAGGAGAAAAGGGTTGTCCTTCAATTAAATTCAACAAGTTTTTAACTTCTTTTTTCCAACCCTTTGAGACAGTATTTTTCAATATTTGATAAAAATGAAATTCAAATGTTACTAAAAATCGTTTACGTGCATATATTGTTATGTCTTGAATATGTTGAGTTTTTAAACCAATATTTAACAATATATCATCTAGCTCATTTCTTACTGTTACATTTTTTTGCATCTCAAGTCCTTTTAAGGCTAGATGTTTTGCATCGTCATAATTCTCCTGACTTACAGCATTTTTTATCGCAGCTAAAAGGATTTCGGATTCCTCTAAGTTTTCTTCAATAAAAGCTGATAAAGAAGTTTTTTCAAACTGCTCTACTAACTTCATTTTAAATAAAAGTAACACCCCTTTTTTCTTTTTATCAAAGGTGTTAGCAATTTCATTATTGATCTTTTCTAATAAAATTTTAGCGTATTTTTTTTCAGTAGTGAGTTCCAAAAGGAAAGCTAAGAAATGAGTATTGGTCTCATATTTTTTGTGCTCACGTCCATCAAAATTTTCAAAACAAAATTGCCATATTTCACCTTTTAATTCTGGTGGTAAATCCTTTTTTATCAAATTTTTCAAAAATGAAAAAGTCGAATTCAAAAGTGCTAAAATCCGATCTTCATGATTTTCAGCTCGCTTAATATTGGGCGATAATTTTATGATAATAGCTTGAAGAATATCCGAAGCTTCAGAGTAATGTTCCAAGGCAATTGCATCATCTACATGGTCTAAAATATCTGTAATGACTAACTGAACTTGTTGAAGAGAGTTATATTTTATTTTATCTTTTGTCGTAGTTACTGAACTAAAAGTTGCTTGCAATAACTGCAAATATTTTTCTTTATCATTTTCTACCTCTACTGCATGTGCAAATCTAGCTTTTAGTGAGAGCGCAAATTTTTTATCGGTTCTTGCATAAGCTCTTACAAAGTTTTTTAAAGCTTCTGGATCCACAGAATTTAGAACTGAAATAGTAGTCAGTCTTTTATGTTTAAAAGGTGTAACTCTAATTGCCTTTTGTCTTTCTAATTCTTTTTCTAATAAATGTTTTCGCAAAGCAAAAAGTCCAGCAACTATATGTTTGCAATGATTATTTTTAGAAGACAAATTCTGTTGATAGAAATCACAATCGCAAGTTCCTCTTTTTACTTTTTTACCGGACATCTGAATTTCCACTTCAAAGGCGTTTCCATCTTTTAAGTTTTCATAAGATTCACCGACCTTCATCGTCCAAATCTTTTTTTCCAAATAAACAATACCTTGCACCAGTCCTTCTTGGAGTAAAGCCTCAGCTTGCTCCACAACTTTTTCAGGAAAAAATGTTTCGATATTTTTTATTTCAAAATTCATTGGTAATACCCTTGAAATTTACAATATTTACGCCTATTCTTTTAAACCAAGTACAACTTTAGAAGGTTCATCCGTTAATTAGGATAACTACCAAAGCTACTGTTTATTAGGGAAAAAACTATTTTTTCACCATTCTTTAGTCAAGCAAATATATTAAATGAAAAAAGTATATCTAATAAGACATGCCAAATCAAGTTGGGAAGATCCAGGATTAAGTGATATTGAAAGACCTTTAAATAATAGAGGATTGAGAGATGGCCCTTTTATGTCAAAAATGCTAAAAGGAGAAAATGTTAATCCTGATAAATTGATTAGCAGTCCTGCCAATCGAGCATTTACGACAGCTACCTTTTTTGCGAAGGAATTAAATATTCCTGAACAAGCAATTATCGTTCGAAAGGAAATTTATCATGCCTATCCTGAAGAAGTATTGAATATTATTAGAAACCTCTCAGATGCTGATGATGTTATTTTATTATTTGGTCATAATCCATGTTTTACTAGTTTAGCTAATCAGTTTTCTGATGAATATATTCCAAATGTTCCTACTTGTGGAATTGTTAAAATAGAAGCTGACGTTGAAAGATGGAGTGACTTTGAAAAGAAAGGAAAATTGAAGACATTTTATTTTCCAAAACAATATTTGTAACAGCTCGCATTTCTACTTTCACTTAAAGGTCTTAAAGTAAAACTAAGGTTTTAAACTAAAAAAAACATGAGAAAAATAGATTTACTTATTCTAATCCTTTGTGGATCAATTTTCTTATTGAGTTGTCAAGAAGAGGAAATCAAACCACAAATTTCTGATGAGGAAATGGTGAAAATATTAACTGATTTACATATTTCTGAAGCAGCCATTTTAAGTTTGAATCAAAAATTAAAAGATAGCATTTCAAATGTTTACTATCAACAAATTTTTGAAATTCACGGAGTAACTGATTCTACATTTTATAGTGACTTAGAAATATTGAGAAGAGATGCTAAAAAATTGGAAGAAATTTACCTTAAAGTAATCGATAACATAGAGTTATTGAATGTAGCTAAAACAGAAAAATTACAGAAAGATTCAACAGAAAGATTTATCCCTAAATAAAAATAAGTAAAGTTTACAAGGATTGTAAACTCTACTTAGACTTATGAGAGAATAATTAAAAGGCTAAGACAAATATAAGTTAAAGGGATTGTATAACGTAAGCATTTTTTTTTAAAATTGTAAAAACTAGCTATAATTGTACAAAACCTACTTTTTATTGAGTAAAATATAATAATCATTAATGGAAAATGATCAGTTCAAAATATTAATTGTGGATGATGAGGAAGACATTCTCGAATTTATCAAATACAATTTGGAAAAAGAAAACTTCCAAGTTAGCATAGCTAATAATGGAAAAGAAGGACTTTTGAAGGCTGAGGAAGAAAATCCTGATTTGATTATTTTAGATATTATGATGCCCGAAATGGATGGGGTAGAAGTGTGTAGACTTCTAAGGACTAAACCTAATTTTGATAACACCATTATTACATTTTTGACAGCTAGAGGAGAAGATTATTCTCAGATTGCGGCCTTTGATGTAGGAGGAGATGATTACATTACGAAACCTATCCGTCCTCGAGTTTTGATCAGTAGAATTAAAGCTTTACTTCGAAGAAAACTGAGAACGAGTGTAAAACCTTCAGAAAATATTTTAAAGATTAAAGACCTAATCATTGATGAAGAAAAAGTAACTGTTCAGGTAAATGGTAAAAGTATAGATCTTGCAAAAAAAGAATTTGAATTGTTATCATTATTGGCTTCTCGCCCAGGGAAAGTTTTTACCAGAGAAGAAATTTTTAGAAAGATTTGGGGAAATGATGTGATTGTTGGTAATCGAACGATTGATGTTCACATTCGAAAAATTAGAGAAAAAATTGGTAATGACTATATCAAAACTTCCAAAGGAATTGGTTATAAAATGGAAGAGTAAAATAAAAAATAAGAGCATGTTTAAATTTTTACCGTCCTGAAAATCAACGCTTTATGAACCTTACGTCCAATTTAATATTTATTTAGCTCGCTAAACTTCAAATGAAATTGTTAGCAAGAACCACAAAATCATTGACTTTCAGTTAGTTAAAATTTTAAACACGAACTAATATTGAGTAAAGCTATCTAAGTAAAAAAACGAAGGATGTTATAAATTGGAGTTCACTCTAATTTAAATTGAAGATGTGACTGTAAAATGTTCAACTTCAAGAGAATAAATGCTATCAGAAATGAGTAAAAAAATAAAAAACCCTACCCCTCAATTAATATCTATTTATGCTTCTCTGGTAATT
>JBGCCY010000153.1:0-4902 GCA_045104975.1 Saprospiraceae bacterium | reverse complement strand
TATTACACCTTATCGGTCACAAATTGTGCACATGAAAGAACAATTCACAGAGGATGAAACGCTTGCCGTCTATCAAGATTTTGTAACAATCAATACCATTGATGGCTTCCAAGGACAGGAGCGTGATGTGATTTATATTTCACTAGTTCGTTCTAATGATAAAAATGAAATTGGTTTTTTAAATGATTATCGACGGATGAATGTGGCGATGACTCGTGCCCGTAAACAGCTTGTTATAATTGGTGATTCTGCTACGATTGGACAGGATAAATTTTATGGAAAATTTATCGATTATGTAGAAAAAAGTGGTGGTTATCGATCAGCTTGGGAGTTTATGGGCAGCTAACAGTATTCAGTATTCAGTATTCAGCTTTCAGTAGGCAGTCAACAATTGTCAACTGCCTACTGAATACTGCCTACTAAAAATCTCTCCGTCCTCGTCTTTCTCTCTCCTCTGGAATGGGTGCATTCCCAACTCTAAAGTTTCTAAAATTGTAGGTGAAATTCAACATGATGTATCGAGTCAAAGTAGTCGTTTGCACATCTTCAATATATACCTCTGTGATGTTTCGAGTGATGGCTCTATTTTGGTTGAGTAAATCAAAAGCAGAAATCGCAATTTCTCCCAATTGGTTTTTAAAGACCTTTTTCCCAATACTCATATTCAACAACCAGTAATTTTGATTAAAGTCATCAGATAACCCATTGTATAATTGATGATTTAAGTTGCTTCGGAAAACTAAACCTTTTCCAATAATCCAATTAAATTTCACACGAGTACTTTGCGTGATATAGTCGCTATCGCCATCTGAGTTGATGGTGTTTTTGACAGAGGTAAAACCAGTTCGAGAAGAAAGAGTAAAGTCAACTTTATCAGAAATATTACTTGCCAAAACAATCCCACCTTTAAAAGAACTATTTTTTGATTCGTTGATCGCTCGATTAATTTGACTAGGAGAATTAGAATAGTTGACCCCGAAGTCGAAATTCAAATTTGATTTAATTTTGCTCAAGGGAACTCCATAAGTCAGGTAAGTACGCATATCCCAATAGCCATCTAAATTCACCGGTTGTGAAATTTGAGCGCCTGGGGCTAAATCTATCTCATCAAAAATTGGGTCAGTTGTTTCTCTAAGATAGAGTTGATTACCAATATAATTTTGTTGAAAACTACCTCCGATTAATGCAAAAAATACACGTGATTTTTCAACATTCGTTTTCTGATACCGAGCGAATAATCGATGCGAAACAGACTGATTCAAATCAGCATTTCCAATGGATAATTGCAATGGATTCGTATTATCTACCACCGTTTGCAATTGATCGGCAGTTGGCGAAGTAGTGTTGGATCGATACATAAATCTAAAATTCTCTTGTCGAGATTTAGTCCATCGAATCATTGCAAACGGTACAAAATTCACAAAATCTTTGGAGATCGAGTTAGTTGGATTTGGAAAAGTTTCTTCTCCATTTAGTTGGGCAAATTCGACTCTAGCTCGAGTAATTAACATGAATTTTCCCTGTCGATAATTATAACCAACGCCTCCGGTGTGAGTCAAATAATTATTAGAAAATACATTTGTGAGTGTATTGTTAGGAATCGTAAAGTCTTGAGTACTTTCAGAAAAATCATTAGTGGTTTTATCTGAATCCTCTTCCTGATATCGAGTTCGATACTCAACCATCAAACTTTGACTTTTAGTAATTGGCTCGGTGTAGGAAATGTTCGAAGAGATATTCCAGCCTTGTAAATCTAGATTAGCAAACTGATTTAAAGTATCAGAATAGGGTGGTGGATCAAAATAATCATTATGTGATTCAAGGTAACTTTCTCCTTTTTTATCATTGTATCCCATGCCTACATTTAAGGAAAGCGTTCGTCCTCTTTTAGGAAAACGATGACGGAAAAGAACGTTGTTAGAAAAATTAACTCCTGCCAAATCAGACCTGCTATCGTTATCAGTTTGATTAAGTAACTCACTTCCTAACAAGGTATTTCCAAAAACACTTTCTGTTCCCTTATTCATTTGCCAGCTTGCTCGTGGGCGCATGATAATGGAATTAGCAGAGTCAATTTTATACTCCATTCTTAGGTTGACTCGATGATTAAAGTTATCAGTAAAACTTGCACTCTCTTCATCATAAGATTCGTTAACTAGCTCATTATCAACGAATTGGCGTAGGACATTTTCATCCGCGTCATTTTCAGAGGCATTAAAAAAGTAACTTCCTGATAGATCAAATTTTTCTCCAATTTTATCAGAATAATTTAAACCAATAGCATGAGTAGTTGCAATCCCACCTTGCTGTTGCACTAAAAAATCATTGACAGATCCTCCGCCTCCGCCGCCTCTTCCTCCACGACCACCACCACCTCCACGACCACCTCTTCCTCTTCGACTTCCACCTGAGCCAACTACTCCAAGTAAATCTTCGGTGGAGAAATTTTGGATGTTAATATTATTACTTTGTCCAATTAAAGAGATCCTTTGATCGCCATTAAAAATACTAAAATTTCCACCAACTCGGTATTTATCCTCATAGCCATAACCTGCTTGGGCTTTTCCAAATTGACCAGCTCGCATATTTTTTTTCGTAACAATATTCATCGTCTTTGTCGTTTCGCCATCATCAAAACCGGTGAAATTTGCTTGGTCGCTTTTCTGATCGAATACTTCAATTTTGGAAATAACTTCTGCTGGTAAATTTTTCAAAGCAGCTGAAGGATCATTGCCAAAAAATGGACGACCATCGACTAAGACTTGTTGAACTTTTTCGCCTTGCGCTTGCACTTCGCCATTTTCTACTACCACCCCTGGCATCTTTTCTACCAACTCTTCAGCAGAGGCATCTTTTAATGTTTTAAATGAACTTGCATTGTACGAAGTAGTATCTCCTGATTGAGTGGCGATTGGCGCTTTTTCTTTCACAACCACCTCGCTTAGATTGGAGGTGGATTCTTTCAATTGTATGGTTGCAAGATTTAGATTTTGATTGGTCAAAGAAATTTCTCTTTCGAGGTCAGCCATTCCGAGAAAAGATATTTTTATTTTATAGCCACCAGTAGGAACATCTTTTATCTCAAAATTTCCTTGGTCATCGGAGACACCTGATTTAACTTGTTCTCCCCAAACTTGATTGATGGAAATATGAGCACCAGGTAAAGGTTCATTCATTGAGCCCACAACTTTTCCAGTAATCGTCCCATTTTGGGCAATTACTGAAAAACTAAGAAATAAGGAACTGATTAATAGGAGTAGATTTTTCATCAAATATTTTATTAAGTTTTTTCTAAAATCAAATCATTAGGACTGCAATTCTATTTAATTCGCATTCCTAAAGGTTTTAGATGCATTAAAGTTAAAATACTTGCGTTTAATCTTATTTTAAAAATGACAAAACCGCTTCCCTAAAATAAGGAAAGCGGTTTTTATTAGAATAGAATTAGTCTAGCCAAATTTATTTAATTTCAATCAACTCAATTTCATAGATCGAAGACATATTAAAACTTGGATCAGGAAATTGAGGAACTAAGGTATTTTCTCTAAATCTTGCCGTAAAAACAACCTCTTTCCCTTCTTCCTCATATTCTTCTTTTACGTTTTCAGGAATGCCATAAATGGTGATAGATGGATCATCAGGATATTGAGCTTGAATGGCATATTTTTGAAAGCAATCCATATAAATCATAGTTGCTTCACTATTTTCCATGACAAATAAACAACCTAATTCACAATCAATTTCATCAGGGTTAATGTCTTCTTTTTGTTGATTAGAACAACTGGCAAGAAAAAGAATACTAAGGAGGAGGTAGATGTTTAAGTTTTTCATTGATTTATTTTTTACAAAAATAATAACTGTCTACTTATAATGACTTAATATTTTGTTAAAAGGTTGGGTTGGTGATATTTTTTTTCAAAAAACTAATCTTGGTATTTTATTTGTTTTCATTTCTAAGGCATTGTAAATCTATTATTGAACTATACCTAAGCATACTCTTAAATCTTTTCCTTCATTAAAATTCACTTTAATTCATTGAATTTCCCCTCATCGATTTTTTATCCAAAAAAATAGCATGAGACACTTTTACACCTTCGTTATATTTATTTCCCTTTTTCTATTTTCTCAAAATTCGATTTTCGCACAAGATCTTTCTGGAACGTGGAACGGTCATTTTTCACTCAAAGGATCAGCACGACATTGGTCATTTGAATTAGACCTGCAACAAGATCATGCAGAGATCAAGGGAATTGGAAAACAAATCGAATTATCTAAAAAAGATCAATCTCGCAATATCAATTCTACCTTTACCATCGGAGGAAATTTCAATGGACAATATTTGAGTTATGATATGGAAGAAGTATTATTTTTAAAATCTTCCAATGGTCAATGTCTTTCCAAGTGTGACTATAAATTCAATGAGACACTTTCTAAATTTCAGTTCGTTGGAGAGTGCCAACGCAATGGAATTTTTTATAAAAACAATCAATATTATCCTGATCATTCTGCCTGTAGAATTCCAGCCACCACAGAAGTTGTATTCGAAAAAGCAAAAGATATTAATGGACGAAAAACGGAAATGGTAGAAACGGTTTTAGTCAAAAATAAAAAAGTAACAATCAAAATTTGGGATAATGATAAAGTGGATGGAGATGTAGTTTCACTTAATTTAAATGGGATTTGGATTCTCAAAAATTATCGATTGAAAAAACAAGTGAAGAATATTTTAATTGACTTGCCAGAGGATTCCAATGAGTTAATTCTCTATGCTGAAAATTTAGGAAAAATGCCGCCGAATACTGCTGCCATTTCTATCTGGAATGGAAAAGAGGAAATCAAAAGTTTGGTTTTAAATTCGGATAAAAGTAAAAGTGAGGCGATTAAGATTTTGAGATATTGATT
>JBGCCY010000152.1:0-6304 GCA_045104975.1 Saprospiraceae bacterium | reverse complement strand
AAAAAGAAACTTAAGAAATAAGAGGTGAGATTTTTTTTCTAAATTAGATTAAACTATTAATGACTCACGGAGTCAAAATTTCAATCAAAGCTTATTTTTTTAAACCTAAATTCAATGCATATGAATCGAAGAGCTTCGCTCGCATTATTAATGGGGAAAGAGAAAAAAACTATTTCCAAATCAACTACTGCAACAGCAACGGTGACGAATACTTTTGATCCCTACACGGGAGCTTGGGGATTTGAGCAAGCTGCTCATTTGCTTCGCCGAACTACCTTCGGACCAACTTATGCTCAAATGAAACAAGCCACTTCTGATGGTTTGGATGCGACCATCAGTTTGCTTTTTGAAAGTCAACCACTTCCTGCTGATCCTATTTATTATAATTTCGAAAATGATCCAAATATTGCCAATGGCGAAAGTTGGGTGGATGAACCGACGAACTTCGCCATCACAGGTTTGAATGGTGGTCGAAAAAGATCTTTGCAAGGTTGGTCATTCAAAACGATTCGAGAATCAGGTATGAATATTCGAGAAAAGATGGTTTTGTTTTGGCATAATCATTTTGTGGTAGCGAGTACCAATGATTCGAGATTTCAACATAGATATATGACTTTGTTGAGAGAAAATGCTTTGGGCAATTTTAAAGAATTAGTAGAATTGATTACTATCGATCCTTCCATGTTGCAATATTTAAATGGGACGCAAAATTCGAAAAATGCTCCCAATGAAAATTATGCAAGAGAATTGTTAGAACTTTTTACGATTGGAAAAGGAGATGCTGCTGGGCCGGGTGATTACACCAATTATACGGAAGATGATGTTGTTCAAATTGCTCGTGCGCTCACAGGTTGGAGGCATTTTGATATTGATGATTTGACGGTAGTGCAAGCAGGTTTTAATTCTAATCGACATGATACAGAAGATAAACAATTATCACATCGATTCAATGAAATTGTTATTTCTGATGCAGGAGCTGATGAATATAAAACGGTCATTGACATCATTTTTCAAAAAGATGAAGTAGCTCGTTTTATTTCTCGAAAATTGTATCGATGGTTTGTTCATTTTGATATTAATAGTGATGTGGAAGCGAATATTATCGAGCCAATGGCGCAAATGTTGATTGCTGATAATTATGATGTAGAACCAACAATCAAGGCACTTTTATCGAGTGAGCATTTTTATGATATGTCAATTCGAGGCTGTATGATTACACACCCGATTGATTATATTTTTAAAATGATCAATACTTTTGAATTGGAACTCAATCCAAATATTTTAGAAGAATATAATATTTTAAGAAGGATCTTTCAGGCCATGGCTCCGCTCGAAATGATCATGTATTCTCATCCAAATGTTGCAGGTTGGAAAGCTTATTATCAAGCACCTCAATATTATAAAATTTGGATAAACGCAGTTACCCTGCCTGTGCGAATGAATTATTCTGATGCATTGTCCGAAGGATTTAATGTGTCTGGATTTCAAGTAAAACTTAATGTACTCAACTTTGTGGCATCACTTGACAACCCCGCAGATCCTGACGATTTGATTAATGAGATGTCAAGTATTTTATTTGCTCAACCATTAGCTCAAGAGCAAATAGATTCGTTAAAAGACTCTCATGGAATTACTAATCCCGAATGGCAAGATGAATATTTGGATTATAGCACAGGCAATGTCAGTCTTGAACCAGCTATTGAAAATAAGCTCAAAGGTTTGGTCAAAACGATGCTGAAAATGCCTGAGGTTTATCTCATGTAACAATGTGTGCACGTTTTCTGTGTTTAAACTTTATTTTAAAAAATCTTAAAAATTAAGTTCTTATGAAAAGAAGGACATTTATAAAAAGAAGTTCTACGGCATCTGTTCCTGTTTTGTTAGGAGGAGTAAATGTATCCGCTTTAAATAATCCGATGTTTAATATGTTGAACACGGAAACTGATCGAGTTTTGGTTTTGATTCAATTGGATGGAGGAAATGATGGATTGAATATGTTGATTCCAAAAGACCAATATTCTAGCCTTGTTCAAGTTCGAGAAAATGTCATTGTTCCCGAAAATTCAATTTTGGATCTGACGGATACTTTAGGTTTTCATCCGGTGATGGGCGATCTGAAAAATGTGTTTGATAATGGGAAATTAAACCTCATTCAGAGTGCAGGTTATCCAAATCAAAACCGTTCGCACTTTCGTTCAACTGATATTTGGACCTCAGGTTCTGCAGCAAACCAATATTTGAATACAGGCTGGTTAGGAAGATATTTTGAATCGATGTATGCTGGGTTTCCAACTGGATATCCGAATGCAGAGAATCCTGATCCATTTGCAATTACTGTTGGTTCGCAAGTCACTCAAACATGTGAAGGCTCAGGAGGAAATTTTAGTATGGCATTGGTTGATCCTAATAATTTATCAGCTTTGGCAACACCTGTTAATGGAACTTTGCCAGATTCATGCTATGGAGATCAAGTTGAATTTTTGATTGATAGTATTGTTCAAACGAATGCATATAATGATGTTATTCAAACGGCAAATGATAATGGAAACAACCTTTCGACAAAGTATTCAGATGATGATAATTTGTCTAGCAAGTTAAAAATTGTTGCAAAATTAATCGCAGGTGGATTAAAAACTAAAGTGTATGTCGTCAACCTCGGAGGTTTTGATACACATGCTTTGCAAGTAGATGGTTCTGATCCAACGGTAGGAGATCATGCGAATTTATTGAGCAGTTTGTCCAAAGCAATTTGTGCATTTCAAGATGATTTGGAACAATTAGGTTTGGATGAACGAGTGGTCGGAATGGTTTATTCAGAGTTTGGAAGACGAATTCGTTCCAACGATAGTTTGGGAACAGATCATGGAACTGCTGCACCAATGATGCTTTTTGGATCATGTGTCAATCCTGCTGTATTGGGAGACAATCCTGAAATTGCACCTGATGTAGATAACCAAGAAGGAGTGCCAATGCAGTTCGATTTTAGATCAGTCTATGGAACTGTATTGATGGATTGGTTTGATGTGGAAGAGCAAGTGGTGAAGGATTTATTGTACGATGACTTCCAACATTTACCCATTTTGCAAACTTGTGACTCTGTGAGTGCACAGGATATTTTAAAAGAAGAAGAACTCGAATTAAGAGCTTACCCAAATCCATTTGATCAATCAACGAATATCGAATTCACAGTAAAATCAGGGTGGGTGAAAATTAGTTTATTTGATGTCATCGGAAGTGAATTAAAAGTTTTAACGAACCAAAAATTCAATGCTGGAACTCATCAAATCAGAATGGAAGGAAATAATCTACCTTCAGGAAGTTATTACTATCGCATCCAAACTGATTATGGTCAAAAGACGAAACGATTAGTAAAAATGAAATAATTGAATTGGAGTCAGGCGATCAGGTTGTTCGCTGTAGTCACGGTCAGGAGTCAGGGGCTTGGTGTATTTCCTATTATTTGTATTCTTTTATGGGAAAAAATACCTGACAACTAAGTTTTTATAAAAAATCAAATAGGGCTGTTGGCACATCGAGTGTCAATAGCCCTTTATTTATTTTTATGAAAAAAAGAAGTCCCTGACTCCTGACAGTTCGCCACAGGCGAATGACCTCCTGCCTGACTCCTAATTTTTTCCAAAAAAAATCTATCTTTAACCTTGTCCTAATATTTATTAAAAACGAAACGAAAATCATGGAACCATTTTTTACGAATGATGCTGTTGTTCTAGGAATTTTATTAGCTGTCCTAGCATCCATTTTTTACACACATAGTTTGGATTCTCCAGGGTGGAAAAAATTCTACAAGTTTGTTCCAGCATTGCTATTGTGTTATTTTATTCCCGCAATTTTATATTACCCATTGGGATTAATCGCTTCAGATTGGTTTGATAATTCATTATTAGAATTTGTCAAAGACATGACTTTAACTGTTCCTGAAAAAATGAAAGCAACATTTGAAAGTGCGCAAGCCGTTTTCAATTCAGGTTCTTATGATGATATAAAATTGCTTTTGGAAAAGAATGGAGTGGAAAGTGGAGTCATTAATTCGTACACGAAACATTCGAGATTATACTTTGTTGCATCGAGATATTTATTACCAGCTAGTTTGGTTTTGCTTTGTGTGAGTATTGATTTTAAAGCGATTATGAACTTAGGTTGGAAGGCAATTGTGATGTTTTTGACTGCAACGCTAGGTATTGTAATCGGTGGTCCAATTGCACTTTTCGCAGCAATTAATTTATTCCCAAGTGTATTGGGTGAGAATTCTGTAGAGATTGCAAATGGTTTGTCAACCGTTGCCGGAAGCTGGATTGGGGGAGGAGCGAATCAGAATGCGATGAAAATTATATACGAAGTACCCAACGAAGTTTTTGCCATCATGCTCGTGGTTGATATTGTGGTTGCAAACATTTGGATGGGTTTCCTTTTGTACGGTGCAAATATTACTGAGCGAATTGATGCGTGGTTAAAAGCAGATACTTCAGCCATCGAAGATTTGAAAAACAGAGTAGCAGCATACAGCGCGAGTATTGCTCAAATGCCAACGACCACAACTTTATTTATCATGTTGGCAGTTGCTTTTGGAGCAGTTGGGATTTCGCATTGGGGAGCAGATTTGATTTCACCATATTTTAGTGGAATGAATGAAGCATCGAAAGTAGTGATTGGAACTGATGCTGCTGGAAAAGAAATTCTTTCAGCAGGAAGTTTGGTCGAGAATGGATTGAGTTCTGTGATGTCAGGCTTCTTTTGGTTGATAGTAATTTCGACTACGGTAGGTTTACTTTTGTCATTTACCTCCGCTCGAAAATTAGAAGGAGTCGGTGCATCTCGATGGGGATCAATTTTTATTTACATCTTAGTTGCGACAATTGGAATGCATATGAACTTAGGAAAAGTGTGGGCGAATTTAGGATTATTTGGAATTGGAATTATTTGGATGTTAGTTCATGTAACGCTCTTAATTTTAGTAGCAAAATTGATTCGAGCACCTTTCTTTTTCGTCGCAGTTGGAAGTCAAGCCAATGTTGGAGGAGCTGCTTCAGCGCCAGTTGTGGCTTCGGCATTTAGTCCATCGTTAGCTCCCGTAGGAGCATTGTTAGCAGTTTTGGGATATGCGATTGGAACGTATGGAGCAATCATGTGTGCGGAGATAATGCGAGCAATGGTTGGCGGATAACGTAAAACGACTTTCCAAGTCGTTCCTCGTCCAACGAATCTCCAGATTTGTTGAATGAGTAGCATACGACTTGGAAAGTCGTTTTACAGAAAAAAGTAAAAAATCTAAACAATCTCACCTTAAATTTGATTTATCTATTGAAACAAGTAACTTTCAGAAACTTTTGAAAGTAAAATAAGTACTTGTTTTTATTTTCAAATTCTATCTCGACACAAACTATTTATTATAAAATGGAATTAGACGAAGGCAAAGAAAAGTTCATCCAATCTTGGGGAACACTAGGTTCCAATTGGGGAATCAATCGAACAATGGCACAAATTCATGCCTTGTTACTCATTGCACCCGAACCACTCTGTGCGATGGACATCAAAGAGAAGTTGAATATTTCGATGGGAAATACAAATATGAATGTTCGTCAATTGATGGATTGGGGATTAGTTTATAAAAAATTGAAACCAGGGGAAAGAAAAGAATTTTTTATAGCAGAAAAAGAGATGTGGGAAGTCGTTAAAAAAATCGTCATCCAAAGAAAGAAACGAGAACTCGAACCTGTCATAAAAATATTAGACGAAATTTCAGCGGTAGATGGAATGTGTAATGACTCAGATGAATTTTGCAAAGTGATCAAAGACATCAAACTATTTTCCAATAAAGCAGATTCGATCCTCGATACTTTAATCAAAGCAGATTCCAATTGGTTTATGCGATCGTTTATTAATATGATAAAATAACCTTTTTTAACGGTTAATGTTGAATGGTTAACGGTTAACTTGAAGCATGAGAAATCCCGAATCTTTGATTGGTCAAAGATTCGGGATTCCTTTTTTTGAGAAATATTTTTTGGTTAAAAATGATAACCGCTTGATGCGCCGATTCCTAAAAACCATTTTTTAGGAATAATGTCAGGTTCTGATCTTTGTAGGATAGGGGATATTTTTACTTCTGAATCCTTGACATCATAATTGATTCCTGCAAAAAGCCTGAACATAGTTTTGCGCCATAATTTTTTATATCCAAGATGGAAGAAAGGGAAAAAGGAAAAGCCGTTTCCCGTTCTTGCTGTCGAAGCTAAAGGATAGTAATTTGTTCCAATGGAAGAAAAAATAAATTGATTTCTTTTAA
>JBGCCY010000151.1:0-3935 GCA_045104975.1 Saprospiraceae bacterium | reverse complement strand
AACCCTTTTACAGGTAGTCGTAATGCTGCTTATATTCGACTAGGCCTGCAGTTTGTTTTAATAGCTTTGCTTTGGAAATTGAAGTCGTTGTATAGTGATTAGTGTTTTCTAAGTCATGGTGATTTTGAAAATCCCCCGCTGTCCAATACAAACTCAACCCAACAATCAAAACCAAACCTGCTTGTGTTGACTTGAAAGTCAACATACCGCAAAAGGTAGCAGGCCTCTGCTGATTTCAGAAAAAACAATCCTAAAGCATTAGAAAAAGTCTTTAGAATCTAAAATCATTTTTTATTGGGAGAAGATCTTTTTGATACAAAAACAGTTGCTATCGACGGCTCCAAATTTCAAGGTCAAAACAGCACGAAAAATAACTACAATGAAAAAAAAGTAAAACAACACCTCGACCACATCGAAAAGAAAACCAAACAATATTTAGAGGAAATGGATCGACTCGATCAAGTAGAAAACGAAACTGAAATTGAAGTCGAACAAAGAATTGAAATTTCCACGAAACTAGATCACCTCCATAAAAGAAAACTCAAATATGATGATCTAGAACAAAAAGTAAAAGCAGCTCGAAAACAAGGACAGACTCAATTCAGCGCCATCGACCCCGACGCTAGAGCATTGCCCAAGCGAATGAATGTCGTCCAAGTAGGCTATAATATCGTCACCGCTGCTGACTTGAAAAAAAAACTCATCACTAATTTTAAAGTCGCTAACCAACTGGACACCTACCTTTTAGCCGACCTTGCAAAAGATGCAAGAGTAGTGTTACAAAAAAAGGAAGACGAAAAATTAACCGTCTTAGCAGACAAAGGTTTTGATACGGGTAGCGAGTTAAAAGCTTGTGCTGAAAATGATATTACCACTATTGTTGCCGTCAAAAAAAGATTAAGCAATAAAAAAAACAAAGCTTTTGCAAAAAATAAATTCTACTTCGACGAAGACAAAAACGAGTATCTCTGCCCTGAAAATCATCCTTTAACAACCAATGGAAATTGGTATAAAAGAAAAGCATACAACCAACACCGAGCGGAATATAAATTCCAACGATACATTTGTTCTCACACAATTTGCGTCGCCTGTCCACACAAAATAGTTTGCGTCGGCGCACCTCTCAAACAACGCAAAGGTCGATTCATCGATCGCTCCGAATCCGAACCTTACGTCGAAGAAAATACCGAACGCTACCACCTCAACAAAGAGTTATATCGAAAGCGGCAAGCGACGGTCGAACATCAATTTGGCATCATCAAGAGGCAATGGGGATTTGATTATACCCTCCTCAAAACCAAGAAAAAAGTGACTGGAGAGTTCGCTATTATTTTTACTTGTTTTAATATTATGAGAAGTGTGTCCATTTTTGGAATTGCGGAGTTGATCAAGCGGCTGAAAGTTGTTTTTGCTTTTGTAAATGTATTGTTAGGAAGTATTTTAAGCAGTTTTACGCCTTCTTTTTATTTTGGTAAAAATCACTTGATGACATACTCAAAAAATTAAAGATGCTTAGGATTAAGTTATTCAGCTTTTTGGGTATCTTTCGATATGCTAAATTAGACGGTGGGAGTTTTTTCACAGACTGACGTTCGATGCAAGCAAAAAAAGCAATACGTGCTAACATAAATGGAATTTGTGTTAATATCTCTAGGTTACCATCAATATCTTTGTTAAAAAAAATAATGGACAAGAATATAATTCAGATAAAATCAATTAGTGAATTACTTGAAGGGTCAGGTTTTGGTAAGCCAACACACCCTTTAATAGCCATTGTTGATACTGCCAATATAGCGTTTGGTAAAGAAATGCTAGGACTTAAAATCGCATCTAATCTTTATAGTATAGCCTTGAAAGATGCTAGTTGTGGTCTTGACTATGGTAGAAATGCTTATGACTTTAACGAAGGAGTACTTTTTTTTTCTGCACCCAACCAAATTTTTACCGTCACAAAAGTTCAGAAGATAAATCAAGTAAAAGGTTGGATGCTTTACTTTCATCCAGATTTGATCAGAAATAGCAATTTAGGAGACCAGATAGACGACTATACGTTCTTTAATTATGAAGTAAATGAGGCGCTTCATTTATCAGAAAAAGAACAAACTGTAATGGCTGATCTAGTAAATTTAATTAAGACTGAAATCACAGAGCGTATTGACAATCACAGCCAACAAGTTTTGGTATCGAATATTGAACTTATGTTGAGTTACTCCTCGCGATTCTATGAGCGTCAATTTAACACACGGTCAGCTCAAAATACTGATATCGTTGCAAAAGTTGAATCACTTCTAAAGAACTATTATAAAACCAACGAGCTAATTGTAGCTGGCCAACCCACTATTGAGTATTTGGCCAAGAAATGTCACTTATCACCGAATTATCTAAGCGATTTACTAAGTAAGGAAACAGGCCGATCAGCTAAAGATCATATCAATGATTTTTTAATTGAAAAAGCCAAATACCTGCTTATTAGCACAACAGATTCGGTTAGCGGAATAGCCTATTCTTTGGGCTTCAACTACCCTCATTATTTTGGTCGACTCTTCAAAAAGAAAACTGGCAAAACACCCCGAGAATATCGTCAAATGAATTAGACTAAAGGGAGGAATTAGCTTTCTTTTTCAATTTCAGTAATTTGTGTGCAAGCTGCCTTTATTAGTGTTAGTCAAATTTTACAAAAACAACGAAATTTGAGTTGTATTTAATTTTTTAATAAAAAAATAAAATTTGATGAAAAACACAGCATTAATTACAGGAGCAAGCGGTGGAATTGGAAAGGAACTAGCAACTATTCATGCAGAAAAAGGGGGCGATCTAATCTTAGTAGCCAGAAGGCAAGAAAGATTAAATGAACTGAAAGCCGAATTAGAGAAGAAACATGGCGTACAAGTTAACACAATTGCGAAAGATTTGAGTGTAGCTGGAGCCGCTAAAGAATTATTCAATGAGGTAGAATCTTTAGGCATTCAAGTAGATTATTTGATGAATAATGCAGGATTTGGATTGGTAGGTAAGTTCCATGAACTTGCATGGAATCGGCAGATGCAAATGATTAATCTCAACATGGTTACACTCACAGAGTTGACTTATCTTTTGTTACCAAGCATGGTAGCTCGTAATAGTGGGAAAATCCTAAATACCTCTTCGACTGCTGCTTTAATACCAGGACCATTACAAGCCGTATATTTTGCTTCAAAGGCGTATGTTTCATCTTTTAGCAATGCAATAGCAGAGGAATTGCATGATACAAATATTACAGTAACAGCCTTGTTACCTGGTGCTACAGAAACGGGATTTGCAAAAACATCTGGTGTAGATAAAACAGCAATATATAGTAACCCAGCTTCACCTAGAAGCGTTGCAGAAGATGGATATAATGCCATGATTAAAGGAAAGCTAGATATAGTTTCGGTATCATCAATATCACAGAAGATACAGTTATCGTTAGTACCATTCTTTCCAAAGAAAATGATTCTTAAGACAACAAGACAGATGCAAGAAGAAAAATAAAAGTGGCTATTAATATATTGATACAATTGAAAATCAATAATGTAAAAAAGAAACAAAATAGACTATCAATGAAAAAAACAATCGTAATAACAGGAGCAAGTAGCGGAATAGGTAAAGCAACAGCAAAACATTTTGCAAACAAAGGGTGGCATGTTGCCGCTACAATGCGTACACCTCAGAAAGAAACAGAACTAAACGAAATAGATAATATCAAGCTTTACGCTCTTGATGTCACTAATGAAAGTTCAATAGAAAAAGCAACTGAGCAAATAATTAATGATTCCGGTACTGTTGATGTCGTGTTAAATAATGCAGGCTATGGTTTGCTAGGAACATTTGAAGCTGCTTCGCAAGAAGCAATAAGACAACAATTTGATACCAACGTTTTTGGTCTAATGAATGTAACACGTGCATTTTTGCCACAT
>JBGCCY010000150.1:0-22091 GCA_045104975.1 Saprospiraceae bacterium | reverse complement strand
ATCTTAACAACGACGGCGGAAAATGTACCGTATCAAAATATCGCCCTTCCGAATCCACCCAAGTTCCAAAACTCATCAACTTCCCATTCGACGTTCGCACCGGTTTTTTGCAAACATAATACCCTACAATTTTTATTTTTTTATGAGAAAATTGAGACAGGTTTTTTGCAAAAAAAATATCAATTGGAATTGCATCTTTCAACAAATCAAATGGCGAACACAGCGGAAATCCGAGCAGTTCAATTTCATCAAATGCTTGGTCAAATTCTCCTTCCACCAACTTCGGCAAAACATAATGTTCCGAAGTATCTGTAAATAAAAAACCAGTCGTTTCGAATTTATTTTTTGGATTAAAAACCGCATTTTTTTCCCACATCAATTCATACTTATTCATCCCCGTAAATCGAAATGCACCGATGCGAATTAGCAACTCTAATTGGTCTGCGGTGATGTTGACTCGATTAATAAAGTCTTCTAAGTTCTTAAATTCACCATCCACATTCCTTTCATAGACAATGCGACGAGCAACTTTATTTTCAAAACTTTTTAAATGAACAAACCCTGCATAAATAGCTGTCTTACAGATCGTTGTCAAATAAAAACTATTATTTACACAAGGCGCATGCAAAGTTGCTCCACACATTTTAGCTTCATGAAAATAATATTCTGTCGAGTAAAATCCACCAAAATTATTAATCACCGCTACCATAAATTCTAAAGGAAAATAAGCTTTCAAAAACAGGCTTTGAAAACTCTCCACCGCAAAACTTGCTGAGTGCGCTTTGCAAAATGAGTACCCTGAGAAGCTTTCAATTTGTCGCCAAACTTCCTGCGTCAATTCATCGGAGTAACCTCTTGCTTTGCAGTTGACCAGATACTTTTTTCGCAACTTTTCGAAGGTATCACCTTGGTATTTTTTACCTGTCATAATCCGTCGCAAGACATCACTTTCATCCATATCCAACCCTGCAAAATGATGGACAATTTTCATGGTATCTTCTTGATAGACCATCACGCCAAAAGTCTCCGAAAGGTTCTTTTCAAAAACAGGATGCAAGTACTCAAAGGAGTGCGGCGCATGAAATCGTTTGATATATTCTCGCATCATTCCACTCTGCGCCACGCCCGGACGAATGATGGAAGAAGCTGCTACGAGGTGTTTATAATTATCGCAATGCAGCTTGGTGAGCAGTCCACGCATCGCAGGACTTTCGATATAAAAACAACCAATGCAATGTCCTGAACTCAATTGAGTTTTTACTTTTTGGTCATTCATAATTTTATCCACTTCGTGAATATCGACTGCTCGTCCTTGATTTTTTTTGACCAAATCTACCGCATCTTTGATATGTCCCAAACCTCGTTGACTCAGCACATCAAACTTATGAAAACCAAAATCTTCTGCATGGTACATATCAAAATGAGTGATCGGAAACCCCTTCGGCATCATCTGCAAAGCCGTAAAATAATGAATCGGTTTTTCCGTAATAATCACTCCACCTGCATGAATCGAAAGATGATTGGGAAAGCCTTTTATTTTTTCTCCATACTTAAAAATAAGGTGAGCGTACTTGTGATGCTTCGAAACATCTTCAGGTCTTTTAATCAAATGATCAATTTCATCTTTTGGCAAACCAAACACTTTTCCCAATTCTCGCACAATACTTTTTCCTTTAAAGGTGCTGTACGTCGCAAGCAAGGCAACATGCTCCCGACCATATCTTTTAAAAATATAATCGGTCACATCATCCCGTTCATCCCATGAAAAATCAATATCAAAATCAGGTGGTGAAGTTCGATATGGATTAATAAATCGCTCAAAATATAAATCCAATTCCAACGGATCAACATCTGTAATCCACAAGCAAAAAGCGACAATCGAATTCGCACCACTCCCCCGCCCTACATGATGATAACCAGAAGTATGTGCATAGCGAACGATGTCCCAAGTAATCAAAAAGTATTTACAAAAATCCAAACGTTCGATGACTTTAAGTTCTCGACGGACTCGTTCTTCCGCTTTTGGGTGACGATTACCGAAACGTTTTTTGCAACCATTCAACGCCAACTTTGTGAGTAATTTAAAATCACTTTCCTTGCTTCCTGTAAACGTGCGTTTATTGTGATGTAATCCATTTTTAAATTCGATAGAACATTCGTCTAGGATTTTTTGCGTATTTTTTATGACGTGCGGGTATTGTTGGAAGATCGTTTCGAGTTCCTTCTTTTTATAAAAAACTTCTTCTCGTTTGGCGCAATATTCGGGCGATAGTTTACTTAAAAGAGCATTCCGATCAATAGCTCGTAACAATCTGTGCACGTTAAACCCCTCTTGATTTAGAAAGGTGACTGGCGAAAAAATGACTAGCTTATCTAAATGTTTTTTTAAGTTAGAGTTAAATAATTGATTCACCTGATTCGGTCGGATACCAAAGTATTCATACTCTCGAAATTCTTGAATTTGTTTGGGAAAATGGGTGTAAACAAAATAGACATGTTCCATCTTCGGTGGCACATCTGGCAAAGAAGTCCCATCCAACGAATGATTGGTCAAAAATAAATTCAAGACTCGAAACCCTTCGTTATTTTTGGCAATTCCAACATAGAGCAACCGACCATCTCGATGAAACTCAACACCCAAAATTGGCTTAATTCCTTCTCGTGTACATTTTGTTACAAACTCGTAACTACATGAAGTATTATTGACATCAGTCAGTACTAATGTCTTAATATCATTAGCTTTTGCAGCTTCAATGAGTTGTTGTGGTGATAAAGTTCCGTACCGCAAACTGAAATATGTATGATTATTGAGCATCATGTGGTGGTCTGCTTTAGTTGACCGTAAAAGTTTTTTTTAAAATATGAGAAGTGATTTTTTTCAGGTCAGCTAAGGAATGGTCAAACAATAACTTATAATAGTTTAACCATTCCTAAATCAGACCACCACGTATTACTTTTGTTCCAAATCGTTTTTTTATTTTATCCATCTGTTCCATCAGGCGAATTTCTTTTAGCGTATCATCGAACAAATTGATTTGATAATTTCCATTGACGAGATAGCTCAGTTTCACTCCGACCAAGCGAATAAGTTGCCTGCGTTGATATAGTTTTTCAAAAAGTTGATAAGCAAAATTCCTTAAAGTTTTATCATTGGCGGTGTAAGGGATTTTCTTTTGCAGCGTGTAAGTATTGAAATCGGTGTATCGGATTTTGACCGTAATGCAAGAAGTTAAGCGTTGTGAATTTCGCAATTCAAAACCTAATTTGCTCACCATTTTGGAAATGATACTTTTCAATCGAGTCACGTCAATCGTATCTATTTGAAAAGTCTGCTCGGTAGAAATGGATTTTTTCTCACGATAAGGAATCACAGGACTATTGTCAATTCCATTGGCTTTTTTCCAAAAAGAAATACCTGTTTTTCCAAACTCACGTTGCAATAATTTTGGAGGAATCTCACTCAATGTTTGAATCGTCCGAACGCCCATCATACTTAATTTTCGATTTTGTACATTGCCGATACCTGGCATTTTACGAACAGGCAACGGAGCAAGAAATGATTTTTCATTGCCTTGTGAAATTTGAATTTTGCCATCTGGTTTTGCTTCGCCCGTTCCTACTTTTGAAACCAACTTATTGATCGACAACCCAAAAGAAATCGGTAAGCCAACTTCATGCACTAATTTGTTTTTTAATTCATTCCCCCATTTCCAACATCCAATATGTTTATCCATCCCCGTGAGGTCAAGATAAAATTCATCTATGGATGATTTCTCAAATTCAGGTGCTTCGGATTCGATAATTTCGGTGATCGTTTTCGAGTAGCGAGAGTAAGTATCCATATCGCCTTTAAGCACGACTGCATCGGGACACCTTTGCAATGCCATTCGGACAGGCATACCTGAATGGATTCCAAATTTTCGAGCGATATAATTGCAAGAAGCGACGACGCCTCGATTGCCAGAACCTCCAATTATCAGCGGCTTCTCATTCAACGAACTGTTTCTCAGGCATTCTACAGACGCAAAGAAGGCGTCCATATCGAGATGGAGAATGGCTCTTTCATACATTTTTTACACGTTTTCTCTGTTAAAAAATAATTTTGTAATTGTTTTGTTATGTACATACTTTTCCCTGTATGATTATTTGTTATAACGCTTTCGTTAATCAAATTACGTAGTTGTATTATCCGTGACAAGGCTTTGAGCCGTGCCATGGGTGATACAGTTTTATCAATCTTTTTTAAAGCTTGTTTCGAGGAAATGACAGGTTGGAGGACAGTTTAGAAGATTGTTATTTATTGCAACAATTTGTTTCAAATGTATAACTTTATTCCTTTCCCTGCAACTCTATGCGTTCTTTTTTTCAACATGTAGATATATTGTTATACATAACTTGTTTTTTATTATATTTTATTATTTTGTCTATCAGGAAGTTGTGATTATTTAATGCTTTCTTTTTTTTTTTTGAAAAGATTTGTTTTGTTTTGAGAATACCTACCAACTAAAGTTGGCGGCTACTTGGCAATTGTGTTACAAATCCACGTTAATCCTTTTCCTATTTTATAAAAAATCAATTATTAGCTAGATATTTGATTGTGTAATTTTCCTGTTTTCAAAAATCAATTTTATGACTAAATTTTATTGTCTTTTTGCTTTCCTCTTTTTAGTACAAATATCATCTACGGGGCAAACTGTTGGTCTTTTTCTCAATGATTCTATTTCGCTGAATGGTTATACCTTATTTTCACATGGCAATAGTAAGATTACTTATTTGATTGATAATTGTGGTAATGAAGTGCATCGATGGGATCAGAGCACTACCAATCCGGGAGCATCAGTTTATCTTTTGGAAAATGGAAATTTATTGCGAACGGGTCGAATCAATAGCAACTTCAATGGAGGAGGAACTGGCGGTCGATTAGAAATTTTCAACTGGGAAGGCGACTTGATTTGGCAGTATGATTATTCGAGTAATACTTACCATCATCATCATGATGTGGCACCGATGGCTAATGGAAATATTCTACTCATTGCTTGGGAAACTCGAGTGGAAGTAGAATTAGAAACTGCTGGTAGAAATCCCGCAAGTATTTCAAATCCTGTTTGGTCAGAGCGAGTCGTTGAGATAAAACCTATTGGAACAGATGAAATTGAAATCGTTTGGCAATGGCAGCTGTGGGATCATCTGATCCAAGATTTTGATTCTACCAAAATGAATTATGGTGTTGTTGCGGAACATCCAGAATTAATGGATGTTAATTTTGGCGTAACTGGTGGCAATAATACTGATTGGATTCACCTAAATTCGATCGATTATAATCCAGATCTAGATCAAATAATTTTAAGTTCTCGGCACTTGAGTGAAATCTATGTTATTGATCACAGCACTACGACTGTGGAAGCAGCTGGTCACTCAGGTGGAATTTCTGGCAAAGGAGGCGATTTCCTTTTTCGCTATGGTAATCCTCAATCTTATGATCGAGGTACTTCTGATGATCGAGCTTTTTATGGTCAACATGATGCGAAATGGATTCCAACAGGCTATCCTGACGAAGGTAAAATTATGGTTTTTAATAATGGACAAGGAAGACCTGGGGGAAGCTATTCTTCAGTAGATGTAATTGATCCACCAATGGATTTTAACAATACATATACAATTTCTGATACCGAACCATTTGGGCCAGAAGATTTATTTTGGACCTACGAAGCTGATCCACCTGAAGATATGTATTCCTCAAATATTTCAGGTGCACATCGATTATCAAATGGTAATACTTTGATCTGTGTGGGGCGTGAAGGAAATTTTTATGAAGTGAATTATGATGGCGAATTGGTGTGGCATTATCGACTGCCAATTGGCAATGCTGGTCCGGTGTCACAAGGGACTATTGTAACTAATTCGAATGTATTTAGAGCAACTCGATATGGCACAGACTACCCTGCTTTTATAGATAAAGATTTGACTCCAGGAGATCCAATTGAAGTCAATCCATTGCCTTCTGATTGTGAAATTTATGATGCTTCAGTTGCTACTAAAGATTACGCTAATCTGGAAGGTGTTCAAGTTGTAAACAACCCATTCTACAATTTTATTTTTATAAAAAATCAAACTGAAAACGAAGTGAATATCGAAGTATTTGATCTCATGGGACGATTACAAAAGAGTCAATTTTCAACTAATGAAAATATTGAAATTTCAACTAGCCATTGGCAAAATGGATTTTATACTATTCGTATTTCCAATAGAGAAAAAAATCGTTTCTTTGTACAGAAACTAATCAAACAATAACTTAAAATACTGACTATCAGTAAATTATACATAATATAATTAAAATTAATTTTATGATTAAAAATATACAACTTCTTTTAGCTTTAATTTTTATCGGAGGAAATCTCGCCGCACAAAATACAGTTGGTTTGATTTCTTACAATCCGACAAAATCATTTGATGGATATAACTTAGTTTATCCTCACAACCAACCCAACGTTTATTTACTCAATAATTGTGGTGAAATAGTTCATCGTTGGGATGATGATGCAGACTTCCGACCAGGGAATACTGCCTACCTTTATTCTAATGGAAATTTGGTAAAAACTAAGCGTCCTTCGGCTGTGGCAGGCAATCCAATTTGGGCAGGCGGCGGTGGTGCAATTGTCGAAATGCGAGACTGGGATAATCAACTTTTATGGAGCTTCGAAATGAATAATGACAGCATGCGATTGCATCATGATATTGCTCCATTAGACAATGGAAATGTACTGATGATCGCTTGGAAATTACAAACACTTGATGAGGCGATTCAAGCGGGAAGAGATACTGCTTTTGCTCCGCTGACTCAAGACGAAATATGGGAAGATATTATTATCGAAGTAAATTCTGCTGGAGATATTGTCTGGGAATGGCATGCTTGGGATCATCTAATACAAGATCGAGATGCAACAAAAGATAATTTTGGCGTAGTAGAAAATAGTCCTCGACGAATCAATCTTAACTATGATGCAAATGATGGAAAAGCAGATTGGATGCATGGTAATTCGCTAGATTACAATGAGGAATTAAAACAGATTATGATTAGCGTTCCGACGTTTAATGAGTTTTGGATTATCGATCATACGACGACAACTGCGGAAGCGGCTACTAGTTCAGGAGGAAGTTCTAATTTAGGAGGCGACTTGATGTATCGTTGGGGATCGCCGGCTAATTATGGAGGAGATCCAGCTGATCAAAAATCATATTACCAACATGATGTGCATTGGATTGATGATTACTTGCCTACCTCCCACCCTCAATATGGATATATTGCATTTTTCAATAATCGAGTTGGAGCTGACTTTTCTACAGCTAATGTAATTATTCCGCCGTGGGATATGTACAGTTGGGAATACACTTTGGATAGCGATACTTGGGGACCAAGTGATTATCTACAAACATTTACTCACCCGACTCCACAGGACATGTATTCAACAGGTTTATCGAGTATTCAACTCTTGCCCAATGGAAATACATTGTTATGTTCAGGTCGTTGGGGATATAGTTTTGAGTTGACGCCAGATGATGAAATTGTTTGGGAATATATTACTCCCCTAAATGGAGTGAATCCTGCAACACAAGGAGACACTTTGATGATTAATAATAATTTGACTTTTAGAATGAAACGAATTCCTACTGATTATCAAGCATTTGATGGAAGGGATTTGACTCCTCAAGGATATTTAGAATTAGAACCTGACTTAGATTTTTGCCCTGATATTATTAATAATTTGGAAGAAATTACACAATATGATTTAAAAATTTATCCAAATCCTGCTAGCGATATTTTAACGATTGAATGGGAAAAAGGTGGAAAAGAAGTTGGCTTTAAAGTTTATGATTTGGTAGGTCGAAAAATCGAAGATATGACTGCGACAGGTGGTCGAAAATTTTTAGATATTTCTCATTGGGAAAATGGAATGTACATCGTGATCATCAATGATATGGAATTGAAACGTGTGGTAGTGGCTAGATAAGGTATCAGGGGTTTTTAATCCTTCCCAAAGTATAATTATTTTTAATTTAAATTCTGGGAAGCATTAAAAGCCCCTGATTTCTGACAGTTCGCCACAGGCGACGACCTCACTCCTGGCTCCTTAGCAAAAAAAAACCACGAGGGAACGCCCCCGCGGTTGAAACAAAACTTGATTATGTATAAGGTTATTTCTTTAAATATCTTTGAGTTATTTTTTACGATTTCTTAGTTTTCATTAGGTATTGGAAATTCTGTTTTTTGAGTTTTCATTTTTCCAAAAAGTAAATTCATTCCAAATCTCATATTCACATTTTGCCCTTTCATTGGATTCATTAATGGAATGACATTATCAGAAGTGAAAAATAGTTGAACAGGTCCTAATCGTAGAGCAGTACTTAATCCAATATTATTCGCACCTCCTTCGATATAAGCATATTGAGCACCAATGCTAAACATATTTCCAACATCTTTTTTTACATTCAACGCAAAGGCTGTTGTCAAATTTGATTGAAAACCTTGCATAAATAACAATGCTCCTACCGTTAATTTTGGCATCACCTCATAAGTACTGCTCAAGTAAAATGAACTTGGTAAAACAGTATTAAATCCATTTTGAGAAGTTGTAAATTCAAAGGTATTAGCAATGGTATCTAATATCTCTTCTGGGCTGTAATCTCCTTCTTCAAAGAGTGGCTGAAAATCTAAACCAGCAAAAGTTGAAGTTCCATTGCTCCAATAATTATTAACATTCTCTTCCCATTTTATTTTTCCAATATTCAATACACTCGTTTGTATATTTAATTTTTCATTGACATCAAAACTTGCTCCAAAGTCAAATGCCATTCCTCGATTATCTCCAAATAAAGAAGGTTCAAAATCATCTAAATTTAAAAATTCTCCATTGTCAATATCACTTTCAGGTAGTCCTCCAGTATTGATTAAATAATCGGTATCAGCTGTTAATTGATAGTATTCAGGATCAGTATAAATGCTCGCTTTCGAAGTAGCCGTTTGGTAAGCAGCAATTCCAACTAAGTATTTTAGCCGTGTTCCTAAAGTCAAGTTGTCACCAATTTTATATCCAAAACCGACTCCGAATTCTTGGTAAGCCATAATATTTTGAGACGGTCCAATATTAATTGTTTCGCCTACAAATTGAGCATTTCCGCCCCAAGCAAATTGTAACATAGATTTTGGTATAGCATGAAATGTATTTACTCGAATCCCATGATTAAAACTCAATTGCCATCTTTTTGCTTGGAAAGAGAAGGTAAAAGTTTCAATATTTAAATTAGACTGAATATTCATTCCATTGGTTCCAATTTTTTCAATTAACCCATCAACATCAAGATAAAGTGATGTTCCTCTTTTTTCCAAAACCTGATCAGGTGCAATCGAAGAATTATAAAATCCAGCATAAATCGAAGGCAATAAACTTACATTGACTTTGTAACCATTGTCTGTGAAGGAAGCTGGATTCGTCAAATTATTTTGAGCAATATTAGACATAAAATGTGTCCCTAATTCAATTTGAGCTTGCATCGAAACGGCTAAACAAACTCCAAGTAGGGCAAAAATATATTGTTTCATTCTATTTATTTTTAACTTTTTAATAAAAAAATAATTTGTAGATATTTTGTTATAACAAAATATTTACAACTATTTATTCATCCAATTTCGCAACTACTCCAAGCTTAAAGGTTAGACCATAATCAGTATAAAATTTCACCGCCACCGTTCCCATTTCCGCAGTTGATACCATTCCTTTAATTGAAATTTGAGTAGCATTTTTAATTTTGGCAATTCGATCAATCGTAAATTCTGCGATATTCTCACTTGAACTTTTTGCCGTAACTTCTCCTTCAGTATTAACCTCTGCCGCTGGAATCAAAGTCATATTTCCACTATTAAATAGGGAATCTAAAACCACATTATTTTCATCCATAAAATAAACTTGTACGCCCGCTTCTATCGGTAATCCATTTTCAGTAATTAATTTAAAGGAAGCACTTTCTATGTCTTCAAAAAATGAAGCATCAAATTCACTTACTTCTTCTACTGCAAAATCACTTGCACTCAACCACACAGGAAGTTCCATTTTTACATCTACATCAAATCGACTATTGTCAAGAACAAAACCTCTTATACTTGGATCAGCAGCAGGATTAGTTAATGCTCCTAATTCATAATTTAATTGTGTCGGATTACTTGATATGATTTCACTCAAATTCGAATTATCTTTATTCACTCCAATATTAGTAATCTTCGATTCCCCTACTTCCACCAAGGATGGGTAGTTAAATGCAATTCCATCATCTAAAACAGAATAAACATCCATCGTTCCTTCCGACATCGTTTCAGCAGTTAAATTTTCTGCAACCATTCCGATTGGAATACCAAAACTGTTAGAGATTTTCAAATTTATTTTAGGATCTTCAATCTTTAAACTCCCACTCACCGCAGTCTCAAAAAGATTAATCAAAATAGTATCACTTGGTAAGTCAAACTCATACTGATCAAAATATCCTTGAATAATTGAGTACTCAAAATTTTGAAATTGCAAAACCATATTTTGTAAAAATTTCCGCTCACCTGCAGCATTAGTTGCAATATATCTTACTTCAATTTCATCATTGACAAAATCCATAACGTAACCACTCAAATCAATTGTTCCACTTACATTAGTTGGACTACTTCCTGAATATTGTGCCGTAGTTGGATAACTTAATTTAGCTCCATTTTGAGTTAGATTCCGCACCTCTATTATGACATTCATATCTTCATCATAAGTTGATTGGAAAGCATAATTTAGTACGCCATTTTTCACCGTAAAAAAGTCAATATCAAACGAAGTATTAATTGAACTATATGGTAAAACCATATTGGTATCCAACATCGGAATAGTAATGTCTGGAATGTCAATAATATCCTCTCCCGAAACAGAAAAGACATTGCTTTCATAAACTAACGTCATGAAATTTTCGTCATCAATATCAAGGTAACCTTGGGAATCGAAATCATTTAAAAAATCTTGAATGGAAACGGTAGTGTTGACAAGTGCAACGGCTACTTCTGGTTGCCAATTTTCAACCTCAATATTATCTATATCTTGGAAATCTTTAACACAGCTTTGTATAAGGAACAACGACATAAGAAGGAATAATCCCTTTGTCCATTTTTTCATCTTAAAGAAGTTTTCTGAATTTTTAAAAAAAGTAAACTGGGGATTGAAGGGAGGAAGTTTTTGAAATAAAAAAATTTTTAATATTCATAAAGCATTGATAATCATTACTTTACGAAATCTTTTTCTTCAAAAAATAAAACATTTGTTTTTGAAAAAAAAGACATATTGAATTTAAATTTATTCTAAACAATAACCATTAGTCTAAAAACCATGCCTATTATTATTATTTATCAATATTTTTAAATCATGAAAAATCAAAATGAAAAGTCCAAAGATGAAAAACCATCAGCTACCAATAAAATGATGGACAAAGCTGCAGACCGACTTAATTGGTGGAATCGAGCTGCCACGATTAATGAAAACGATTCTATGTGGGTTGGCTTTACAAAAATCGTTATTCGTATTATTGGAATTCTATTTTTGATTGCGATTTCGCCCTTTGTTATTTTAGGTTTGATTGTTGGAATTACTGCTGCTTTTTAAATTCTTAAACGATGAGTATCTTTCAAAATCCTACTTGGCTTTTTTGTGTTATACTATTTATCATTCATCAAATTTTTCAAAAAATATTGGGTTTGAATTTCGCTATTTTAGATAGCTATTTAGACCCACTTTTGTGTCTTCCAATTTTCATGGGAATGATACTGGCCGAGCGTCGTTTTTTCCTACAAAAAAGAAATTATAACAAAGTGTACACGTTTCCTATTTTGGAGACAATTGTGATTGGAATTGTTTTGTCAATTGTGTTTGAGGAAGGATTTCCGAGATGGTCAAATCAGTTTACAAAAGACTATTTTGATTATGTATTTTATTTTGTAGGAGGATTGTTTTTTTATTTTTTTATCAACACTAAAAGTAGCAGTTCATAACATGGTAGTTTGCTTCATCTGACCTAAAAAAGGCGAAGCGTTTTTACAAAAAATCAAATCACAACACGATATTGAATAGAATTTTTCTACCATACACTTTTTGAAAGTTGCCACGAATTGCACGATTTTTTGCCGATTAGAATTTGGTTGGTCAAGATCCTTTCGTAAAAATTACTTTCATCAACCTTTTCGTGAAATTTGTAAAAATTCGTGACAAAAATAAAAGTGTAGGATAGTAAAAATAGAAAAAATTATTTTTTATAGGATTCGCTTTGCTCATTTTTTCAGGTCAGCTGAAGCAGACCAACACGTGTTATTTTTTGACTTTTGGAATAGATAATGGTTCGCGCTGTGCTTCAAATTTGAAAAATGGAACTCCGTAACCACAAGAAGTTTGCACATCAACTACTTCCATTTCAAATATTTGTCGCGCTCTCGGTTGATTTGGAAAATGTGAAATCATTTCATCCCAACTTTCATTTTCAGGACGAATAGAAGTTGCCGTTCCATACAATCTAACAATCAACGGACCACCTTCGAAAGAACAAAACATTAAAGTCATCCGATTGGTATCCAACAAATGAGCTTCCGTTTCATTCCCACTTCCTCCAAGATTTAACCAAACAACTTTATTTTTATCCATTACTTTTAATGTATCTAATCCTTTGGGAGACACATTGACTTTATCATCTTTAGCAGCAGTTGCAACAAAAAACATTTTCTGTTTTTCAATAAACGACTGAACATTAGAAGAAATCGAAGTGAGCCATTTTGCCATAATTTAGTTGTTTTTCTTTGAGGTGAAAATTCTTAAAATAAGAGAACGAAAATTATATAAAATAATTTTAATATTTACATTTAATAAAAACAATACATTCCCAAAAAGTTTTTTATTCCAATCTTAAATTTCTTACTTTTAGAAAAAACAAATATGGAGCAGACTAACATACCACCTCGCATTTCGATGCAAACCATCTATGAATCCATTTTAGCAGTTCTTAATTTTGAAAAAGGATTCTCTTTTACGGTAAAGAATCTTTTGCTTAATCCTGGAGAAACATTGAGTAATTATCTTTTTACAGCAGAAAGAACAAAGCATATCAAACCGATGAATTTTCTTATTTTAATGATTACCATCGCCACTTTCTTAACCTTACAATTAATAAAAACTTCCAATCCTGATGCGGTGAGTGGAAATGAAATTAATGATGTAATGGGAGGAACCTCGGTTAATTTAGGTGAAAATATTCCTCAAAAACTAAATAATGCAATTGGAATCTTCAACACCTTGGTGAAACAATATTATCACATTTTTCAATTATTAAAAATTCCATTTTTTGCGCTAGCTACCTTTTGGATTTTTCGAAAAAAACAATATAATTACGCTGAACATTTAATTATCAATAGTTTCATCATCGCTATGACTACTTTTCTTTTTATTGTTGCTTTTCCTATTGCTTTAATTCATATGAATGCATTTGCAGTACTTGTTACCGTTACTATTATTTATATGTTCATGGCTTATATTTCTGTTTTTGAAGAAAAAAATTGGAAAGGATTTTTGAAGGCGATTGGTTGTTATTTTCTTGCGACTATTTTGCATACCTCTTTAGTTGCGTTAGTGGTGGGAGGAATTTATTTAAGTATTTAAACCAAAAAGGAACGCACAAATCAATGAACGTTCCAGATTATAACATAATACTTACATTTCTAAACTTGCGCCAAAACCTCCTCAACTTTCTGCTCTGGCAAAAAAGCATAATGCTTGAACTTCATCGAATAATTCGCTCGACCAGCACTTACCGATCGCAAATGATTCACATAGCCAAACATCTCAGCCAAAGGAACTTCTGCCTCAATCCGATTCTGAAGTCCTGTCATTTCTTGAGATAAAATAACACTTCGTCTTCTATTCAAACCACCTAAAATATTTCCTAAATATTCTTCAGGAGTAGTGATTTCTACCGCCATCATTGGCTCTAGTAATTGAGGTTTCATCTCATTAGCAATCGACCTAAAGGTTTCCATCGCACAAAGCTCAAAAGCTAAAGGTTTAGAATCTTTGGAGTGAGTTTTCCCATCCAACAATTCTACTTTCAGACTTTGAATTGGATAACCTACCAAAGCACCATTATCTAACATTTGAGTAAAACCTTTTTCGACTGATGGAATAAATTCCTTAGGAATAGTTCCTCCGACAATCTTGCTGACAAACTGCAATCGCTTTCCTTCTTTTAGAAAAGCATCGCTGTTTAAAAACGCTTTATCAGCAGGTCCAGCAATCACTTCGATTTCAGCAAATAAACCAGTTCCTCCTCGTTGATTACTCAATCGATATCGAGTCTGAACGGACTTCGTAAATTCCTCTTGGTACGCCACTTTTGGAGAACCAACATTGACATTAATATTGAAATCTTCTTTGAGAATATCCAACTTAATCATCAAATGTAATTCACCCATTCCGAGTACAATTGTTTGTCCAGTCGCTTCATCTAATTGGACTTTGAAACTAGGATCTTCCATTTGCAACTTCGCTAATGCCAATCCTAATTTGTCTAATTGTTCCGCATTTTTCGCTTCAATTGCCATGCTAATCACAGGCTTAGGAACAAATAAACTTTCCAATACAATTGGATTATTTTGCGCAGAAAGTGTATCGCCAGTTCGCACAGATTTCAAGCCAACGGTAGCAGCAATATCACCAGCAGAAACACTTTGAATCTCGGCTCGTTTGTTCGCATGAATTTGATACAATCGACCTATTCTTTCCTTCTTGCCAGTTCGAGGATTTAAAATTGAATCGCCAATTTTCAGCGTTCCAGCATATACTCTAAAGAAACAAAGTTGTCGATTTTGTTCATCCAAAGCAATCTTAAAAGCTAAGCCAACAAAGGGTTCTCCCTCATCAGGTTGACGTAAAATAGTTGTATCGTCTGCCAAACTTGTTGCTTCAATCGCACCACGATCTATTGGCGAAGGCAAATAATTACATACTGCATTTAACAATGTTTGTACGCCTTTATTTTTATAAGCAGCCCCCATTATCACAGGAACAATTTGTCGATTTAAAACTGCTTTTCGCAAAACAGCATTCAATTGCTCAGCCGTGATACTTTCCGCATCTTCGAAATATTGAGTCATCAAATTCTCATCAAAAAGCGCAATGGCTTCAAGCAAAATATCACGATACTTTTGCACCTCTTCCACTAGTAGTTTTGGAATTTCATTTTTCTCCAAAATATCTCCATCCTCATTCCAATAGATCGCTTTCATCTCGACCAAATCAACGACTCCTTCAAAACCATCTTCTGCTCCAATTGGAACTTGAATCGCCAAAGCATTCGCTCCCAAACGAGTTTCAATCTGTCGAACAACTTCAAAAAAATCAGCTCCTACTCTATCCATTTTATTGACCATCGCAATCACAGGAACTTGATATCGAGCTGCTTGTTGCCAAACTGTTTCCGTCTGAGATTCCACTCCAGAAACTGCATCAAAAAGTGCGACCATTCCATCCAAAACTCGCAACGACCTTTCCACCTCAATCATAAAATCAACATGTCCAGGAGTGTCAATAATGTTCATCGAAAATTGTTCATTTCGGTGTTTCCATTCCGTATGAGTTGCTGCTGAACTGATTGTAATTCCTTTCTCTTTTTCCTGCTTCATCGTATCCATTTGACTATTGCCATCATGGGTTTCTCCTATTCGATGTGACTTGCCGGTGAAGTAAAGAATCCGTTCTGTTAATGTTGTTTTGCCTGCATCAATGTGTGCTGCAATTCCTATATTTCGTAAAAAGCGCAATCTGTCGCGTTTCATCTTTTTTATTTTTAGAGCGAAGTTGATTTAGTTTTTTTGTTGATCAACTTCAATAATAACAATACTCTGACATGCTGAACAATGTCAGATAACCTTCAGCCAAAACAATAATCCATTCTTCTTTTTGATTTTATTTTTTTCAAAAAAAGAAAGATTAACTCCGATGGAGGTTAATTTAAAATACCAAACTTGTTTTTGTTAAATACAGAAGCAATGGTCAATTAGCGAGTGCTAAATTGCCTGCCCAGCTTTTACTTCTGCGTTGAAGAAATAAAGAGCAATGGGCAAAATACCATTTTAAAAGGTTGGAAAATTATCGTAAGTCTCATGTTATTATTTTTACGAAAGAGAGAACGCTGCAAAGTAGAAAAACGTTCCCTTGTACCTGATATTTATTTTTTTAGCTACTGACTTGGACTGACTAATATGAGTTTTTATGACTCGCCCATTGTGGGAAAGTCATATTAGTCAGTCCAAGTCAGTGACTAAAAAAATCACTTTCGTCCTGAAATTTTAATTCCCAAACTCTTCGCCATCAACATCAATTTTTCCAAATCTCGATTCGAAACAAAACTTAAGGAAATTCCTTTCTTCCCGGCACGAGCAGTTCGACCACTTCGATGTGTATAATATTCCGACTGATCAGGTTGTTCAAAATGGCAAACGAAAGCTAAATCTTTAATATCAATTCCTCTGGCAGAAATATCCGTTGCGACAACCATCTGTAAATTTTTATTTTTAAACGCACGCATCACTTTATCTCTTTCGATTTGTTTGAGATCACCATGCATCGCATCAACTTTAAAATTCTTAGCTTTTAATTGCATGCTCAACGTTTGAGTCATTTTTTTTGTTCGACAAAAAATCAAACCTTGGTTTTCACCTTGTCCTTTAAGAAAACGAATCAAGTAATTCAATTTATCTACAGGATTACACAACACATATTCGTGCGTAATATCTGGATTAACTTCATTGTCTTTTTGCACTCGAATCCGATGTGCATCAGGCGATAAATAATTGTGAATGATATCTTGAATTCCCTTCGGCATGGTCGCAGAAAACAACCAAATATTACCTTTACCTTTAGTAAACGTTAGAATTTTCTCCAAGTCTTCTTTGAATCCTCGCTTCAACATTTCGTCCGCTTCATCCAAAACAACTGTCTCGACCCGACTTAGATCCACCGCTTTTCGTTCCACCAAATCAATCAATCGACCTGGCGTTGCAACTACAATATGAGTTGGTCTTCGAAGAGAAGCAATTTGTTTATCAATTTTTTCGCCTCCGTAAACTGCCTCTGCAAAAATCTTCTCGGTGTATTTTGTGTAACGAAATAATTCTCTTTTGATTTGAATACCAAGTTCACGAGTTGGACAAAGAATCAACGTTTGCACCACAGGTTCGTTCGGTTTTATTTTTTGTAAAATAGGAATTCCAAAAGCAGCAGTTTTTCCCGTTCCAGTTGGAGCTTGTCCAACAATATCGGTTTTTGCTCCCATCAAAATTGGAATTACTTTTTGCTGAATCTCAGATGGCTTAACAATTCTGTTTTCAGTAAGTGCTTGAATGATTTTTTTAGAAATTCCTAATTCTTGAAATGTGGACATGATTTTTTTTTTAGGGTGCGAAATTAGTCATAAAATGGGAGAAAAAGGGAATGAATCTAATGGATGATTTGAAGTAACCATTCAAATTTAGTTTATATCACCAAATCATTTTTTAAGCTAAAAAGTTGTTTGAAAATTATTGCAATTTTTAGATACTGTTCATTTAAACAATAATATCATGGGTAAAATCTTAGGTTTACTAAATCTAACTACAGAAACCCACACCGCTAAAAAAGTTTTTTCAACCATCAAATGGTGGGAAAAACGAAGACTCAAATTCAATTCAGTTTAATTTTAATTCCTGCTGTATTCATTCCAGTTTTTATGGTTTGGGATTTGTTGGAAAACCTCGATCTTCCACAAATGTTGCTTTTCCTTATTTCTAATTTAATTATTGGAAATATCACTTTCTGTCTTGGATGGGGAGTTGAATTGCTTCGATGGCGCTATTTTAAGATTAAACCTATTGGAAAAAACAATACTAAGAATTTCAATTTAGTTTTATTTTCCTCCTTTGTCCTCACTTTTTTTTAGCTTATGTCCTTTTGTAATCTATTGTAAATCAAGGACTTATGTTTTAAGAAACAGTTTCACCATAGGTTATGAAGATTTTCATAGATTATTAATTTTGGAAAAACTGTATTGATCTGTGGTGAAAAAAAATTCATATCATCCTTACTTCGCTTTTAAAATACTTTTCAATTTTTAACTTCTCGGTCATCTCATTTCTAATTATATTTACCAATAGATATAACTACTTATGGAAAATATTTTAGATAAATATTCCAATCAACCTGTTTCAGAGGAACTTTATGAAAGTATCAAATGGTGGGAATCAAGAAGAATTCTTTTCAACATTGCTGTTGGAATATCAGGTTTAATTCCAATTTATATATTTTGGGATGCTGTATTGGAGATCGGCTTTCTCTTTTCAGTTATTGGAATATTGATCTATGGTTCCTTAGCCAATATCTGTTATTGTTTTGGTTGGGGGATTGATATTCTAAAATCATTCTATTAAAATGATCCTTCTTATGGAAAATACAAACTTACCATACTTGTTCTTGGGGTGATATTCTCTATGTGGCTTACGCTAGGAATAACTTTTGATATTTTAAAACCAATTCATTATTCCTATTAAATAGACTTTTTTCTTAAAAAACCATTTCAATCATACCCATTTTTCTACTATATTTGCACCCTTAAATTAAAAATCAAATTGGCTGCCCAAATCAGTCATTTCAATATTAAAAATTATGTTTGAAAATTTACAAGACAAATTAGACGGTGCGTTTAAAAATCTGAAAGGTGATGGAAAATTGACGGAGCTAAACGTAGCGACTTCAATTAAAGAAATCAGACGTGCATTGGTAGGAGCGGATGTGAATTATAAGATTGCCAAAGAATTTACTGATAAAGTAAAAGAACAAGCACTCGGAAGTAAAAATATTTTGGCAGCGGTGAAGCCTGGGGAGATGATGGTAAAAATCGTCTTGGATGAATTAGTGGAATTGATGGGTGGACAATCCGTAGGAATTAATACTGGAAAAGGAACAAAAGATCCAGGAATCATTTTAATCTCAGGTTTGCAAGGTTCTGGTAAAACCACTTTTTCAGGTAAGTTGGCTCATTTCTTAAAAACTAAAAAACAGCAGCGACCACTATTGGTGGCCTGTGATGTTTATCGTCCTGCGGCGATCAATCAGTTAACTGTTTTGGGTGAGCAGATTGGTGTTGCGGTTTATAAAGAAGAAGAAAATAAAAATCCAGTTTCTATTTCTCAGAATGCCATCGAATATGCTCGACAAAATAATCATGATGTCGTGATTGTGGATACGGCTGGTCGTTTGGCGGTGGATGAGGAAATGATGACGGAGATTTCGAATGTCAAAAATGCAATCAATCCAACGGAAACACTTTTTGTAGTAGATTCGATGACGGGTCAGGATGCCGTGAATACCGCTCAGGCTTTTAATGAGCGAATTAATTTTGATGGAGTTGTTTTGACAAAACTAGATGGTGATACCAGAGGTGGTGCTGCACTTTCTGTAAAGTACACGGTTGGGAAACCCATCAAATTTGTCAGTACAGGTGAGACAATGGAAACGTTGGATGTCTTCCACCCCGATCGGATGGCGAATCGGATTTTGGGAATGGGTGATATTGTTTCGTTTGTAGAAAAAGCGCAAGAGCAATTTGACGAAAAAGAAGCGAAACGATTAGAGAAAAAAATCAAAAAGAATAAATTTGATTTTGATGATTTCTTGAGTCAGTTAAATCAGATTCGAAAAATGGGTGATATAAAATCATTGATGAAAATGATCCCTGGAATGAGTAAAGCGTTGAAAGATGTGGAAATTGATGATAAAGCTTTTAATAAAGTAGAAGCAATTATTTACTCGATGACTCCACAAGAAAGAGGTAATCCTGAAGTATTAAATATGAGCCGAAAGAAAAGAATTGCGAAAGGTTGTGGTCAGGATATTCACCAGATCAATATGTTTATTAAGCAATTTGATCAAATGAAAAAGATGATGCACTCGATGAGTAAAGGGAATATGGGGAATATGATGGGTGGACGTCGAAGGTAGTCTTTTGAATATCCAATATCTAACAAGGAATAACCAATATCCAACTTAAAGCAGAAGCTATTTTTTAAAAGTTGGATATTGATTATTCCTTGTTGAGTGTTGGATCTTCGTTTTCTACTCTAATTTTTTCTTCAATTCATTCAGCTTCATCATCGCCTCAATCGGCGTCATCGAATTCACATCTAAATCCATCAAATCTTCTTTTATCTCTTCCAAGATTGGGTCATTCGCATCAAAGAAAGTCAATTGCATTGGCTGTGAAATCTTCTCTAATTTTTTTCCAATATTTTTGTCCGGCTGTCCTCCAAATGATTTTTCCTCGTCACCGTTGGCAATAGATTTTTGTTCCAATTGTACTAGAATATGTGCCGCACGTTCAACAATACTTCGAGGCATACCAGCCATTTTTGCCACATGAATTCCAAAACTATGATGACTACCTCCTTCAATTAATTTTCGAAGAAAAATTACTTTTTGTCCAACCTCTTTGGTCGCAATATTGAAATTTTTGATTCGAGTAAATTTATTAGCCAGTTCATTTAATTCATGATAGTGGGTCGCAAAAAGTGTCTTTGGCCGCACACCAGCTTGAGCACCAATTTGATTATTATGCAAAAATTCTGCAATCGCCCAAGCAATAGAAATTCCATCATAAGTACTCGTTCCTCTTCCAATTTCATCCAATAAAATAAGACTACGGTCAGAAATATTATTCATAATACTAGCCGTTTCATTCATCTCTACCATGAAAGTAGATTCACCCGAAGAAATATTATCGGAGGCTCCTACCCTAGTAAATACTTTATCAATCCACCCCAACTTTGCACTTTCTGCAGGTACGAAAGACCCCATTTGAGCCATCAAACAAATCAGAGCAGTTTGACGAAGAAGTGCCGATTTACCAGCCATATTTGGCCCAGTAATCATCATGACTTGTTGATCTTCATTGTCAAGGTACACGTCGTTGGGAACATAATTTTCGCCTAATGGCAAATGTTGTTCGATCACGGGATGTCTTCCAGCCTTGATATCAATGGCCATCGAATCATTAATTTCAGGCCGACAATAATTATTTTTTACCGCCACTTTTCCAAAGGATAAAAGGCAATCTAATTGTGCAATCAAATTGGCATTCATCTGCACCGGTTGAATAAAATCAGCGATAGAAAAGACCAGTTGTTCAAATAATTTATCCTCCAGCGCGAGGATCTTTTCTTCTGCTCCAAGTATTTTTGCTTCGAGTACTTTTAGCTCCTCTGTGATATATCTTTCGGCATTCGTCAACGTTTGTTTTCGAATCCAATCATCAGGAATTAAATTTTGATTTTTATATTTATTGGTTACTTCGAGATAATAACCGAAGACATTATTGAAACCAATTTTCAAATTCGTGATACCTGTTTTTGTTGCTTCTTCCTGCTGAATTCCCAACAATAAATCTTTGCTATTTTTTACAATATGCCGCAGGTCATCCAATTCTTGATTAAAGTTATCAGCAATCACTCCACCTTTCGCCAAATTCACCGGAGGATCTTCTTTTAACTCGTTGGCGATTTGTTCTTTGATTGACTTACAAGGATTTAAGTTGTCTCCTATTTTTTGTAAAAATGAGTTTTCACTTTTCTCTAATAATGCCTTAGTTGGAACGATCGCTTCCAAAGCACGTTTTAATTGAACAACTTCTCGAGGATTAATTTTTCCCAAAGGCACTTTTGAAATCAATCTTTCTAAATCTCCAATTTGCCGAATATTCATTTCAATTTCGGAAGCTTGTTCATTATTTTTTAGCAACCAATCTACCATATCGAGACGAGCTTCGATGGCTGTTTGATTTTTAAGTGGAAGCACGACCCATTTTTTCATCAGTCTTGCGCCCATCGGCGAAACTGTTTTGTCCAAAATATCAATCAAAGGAATTCCGCTTGGATGATTACTAAATGCTAATTCCAAATTTCGAATCGTAAATCGATCCAACCAAACATATTTATCAGGTTGAATTCGACTTAATGC
>JBGCCY010000149.1:0-2549 GCA_045104975.1 Saprospiraceae bacterium | reverse complement strand
TCATTTTTTGAGAGAATATATTTGATGAACTCCAGCAGATTAAAAATCCGATGAGGAGAAATTGAAATGGTTTGTTCATTTTTTTTTGAACAAATATAAAATTCGTGGGAGACTTTTTAGGGGAAATGGGGTTTTATCTTTAATAAAAGGAATAGAGAAATAAAATGAAAATGTATTGTTATAAAAAAGAAGAAATAGTTTTCACTATTTCTTCTTTCTCAAATACTTACTATAAGTATCAACATATTTATCGTCAAAAGAAACTTTTGTAATATTCTTATATTTCACTTTTGTAGGTTTTTTATCTAAAATTCCTTCTGGACTAAAATACAAAATCGAAACACTTTTTGAAGTTACTTTTATTACTTCTCCAATTATAAAATCGTCAATTTTAGGATTTTCACATTCAATAATAATATGTTTTTTCGCTTTTCTTAGAGAGGTAAAAATAGTTTCCCAATTACTCAGTCTTACTTTGGTCTTAACTTTCAAATTCTTTTTCAAACCTTCCGATTTCATGATAAAATCATAATATTTATCATTTTTATTATATCGAAGATTTGTAATTTTTGATGATTCAAAAATACAAGATCCCATAAGAGTAAAATCACTTACTTCTTGCATCAAAATAAAACTATCAGAATAATCAAGAATATAACCGCTATTTATTACCGTTTCTTTTTTAGAAATTTTTCGGGTGATTCTTGAATATTTTTTTTCTCTAAAATTTCGGTCTATCTTCTTTTGTATTTTCATTGTTTTTTATTTTACATTTCCTATTAAAAACAAAGCAGTTGCTAAAATTTAAGATAACAACTGCTCGTTTATTATTCTATTTTGAAAAAATCCTATCGCCCCAAATGCACCAACAAAACCGAAATATCCGAAGGACTCACCCCACTAATTCGACTCGCCTGCCCAATCGTATGCGGCTGCAATTTCCCCAACTTCTCTCGTGCTTCACCTGACAAAGAAACCAATTGCGAATAATCCATCGTCTCCTTAATCTTTACATCTTCGAGGCGATTCATTTTATCCACCATCTCTTGTTCTTTTTTGATGTAGCCTTCATACTTCATATTGATGCCAGCCAAGTCCACAAACTCTTTGTCGTATTGATTTAAGTGAGTATCCAATGACGGAAGTGCTTTTCGCATATCATCAATCATGATATTTGGACGCATCAAAACGCTATACAATTTCTTCTGCTGATTCAAAGGTGCTGAATCAATAGATTCCAAAAATGGATTAATTTCAGCAGGCGTCACACCTACTTTTTTGAAATGTCTTTGTACCTCTTTTTCATCTTCTATCTTTTTTCTAACACGGTCTGCACGTTCCTCCATATTATTCATCCCAAGTTTCTCCGCCAAAGGAGTCAATCGAACATCCGCATTATCTTGACGCAACAAAACTCGATATTCCGCTCGACTCGTAAACATCCGATATGGTTCATCCGTCCCTTTGTTCACCAAGTCATCAATCAGTACACCTATATATGCATCTGATCTTCTCAAAATAAATGGGTCTTCTTCTTTCACCGCTTGATGTGCATTTATTCCAGCCATCAAACCTTGACAAGCTGCTTCTTCATAACCGGTTGTTCCATTAATTTGCCCTGCAAAAAATAAATTTTTCACTAAGCGAGTTTCCAATGAAATTTTCAATTGGGTTGGCGGAAAATAATCATACTCAATCGCGTAACCTGGACGGAACATTTTCGCATTTTCAAAACCTCGAATTTTTCGCATCGCTTTGTATTGAACATCTTCAGGAAGCGAAGAAGAAAATCCGTTGACATAAATTTCGCAAGTATCCCAACCTTCTGGTTCGATAAAAAGTTGATGTCGATCTCGATCTGAAAATCGTTCAATTTTGTCTTCGATGGAAGGACAATATCTTGGCCCCAATCCTTGAATTCGACCATTAAACATTGGCGAACGATCAAAGCCAGTTTTCAAAACTTCATGAACTTCCTTGCTCGTGTAAGTAATGTGACAAGGATGTTGTTTTTCTAATTTTGGTGTATCCGTAAATGAAAACTTAGATGGGTTTTCATCTCCAGGTTGAACTTCCATCGCCGACCAATCCAAGCTTCGCCCATCCACTCGTGGAGGTGTTCCCGTTTTCATTCTACCTGATTCAAAACCTAGTTCAACCAACTGTTCGGTAATTCCTTTGGCAGCTCTTTCACCTGCTCGACCTCCACCAAACTTTTTCTCTCCAATATGAATTAATCCATTTAGAAATGTTCCGTTGGTCAAAACTACCGACGAACCTTCAATCTCAATTCCCATGCTCGTTCGAATTCCGCAAGCTCGTCCATCTTTAACTATAATCCCCGTCACCATCTCTTGCCAAAAATCAATATTAGTATTTGCCTCCAACATATTTCTCCACAATCGGGCAAATTTCGCTCGATCACTTTGCGCTCGTGGACTCCACATCGCTGGCCCTTTCGAAAGATTCAACATCCGAAATTGCATCATCGTTTTATCGGTGATGATTCCGGAGTAGCCGCCCAATGCATCTACCTCTCGAACGATTTG
>JBGCCY010000148.1:0-3693 GCA_045104975.1 Saprospiraceae bacterium | reverse complement strand
AAAACCATTGTTGTTCAAATAGTCAACAATGGTAGTGGTACCTACATTTAATTCCTTTGCTATCTTTACTAAACGTTTTGCCATTCGTAATTTTTAAATCCTGTGGCGGCTTTTATTAAAAAAAAGATATACAAAAGCTTTTCGCAATAAGTTATTTTAAGTTTACATGTATCAATAAGTTTTATTGAAAAATAAATTAAAAATTCTCATAAAAGACTTTTGTATAAAAGTTACAAAATATAACCAAAAATGGTTCAAATTGAGCACAAAGGTACTGTAAAACTATTGATAATCAAGCACCTAAGGCAAATAAATACAACCTATTTTATATTTGATTTTGAGAAAAAGTAGCCTGCTTTTTATTTTTTTCAAAAAAACAAACTACTTTTCCTCCTAAAAAATCTTATTCTTCTTCCTCGGCAAACTCTGCTCTCAATACTTTCAAAATTTCGTCAACCGTTTCTTCCTCCAAATCTGTTCTTCTCAATAACTCACTTCGACTCAATTTAAGTACACTTCTTGCAGAATCACATCCGATATTTTTCAAGGTATCAACTACCCATGCATCTAACTCATCTTTAAATTCGTCCAAATCAACATCATCGATTTCCATTTCATCTGTATTTCTAAATACATCAATTTCGAAACCTGTCAACCGACTTGCTAATTTAATATTCGTTCCACCTTTTCCAATCGCCAATGAAACTTGGTCTGGATCAAGATAAACAGAAGCTCGCTTTTTCTCTTCATCCAATGCGATACTACTCACTTTGGCTGGAGTCAATGCACGTTGAATAAATAACTGAATATTGTTGGTAAAGTTTACTATATCAATATTTTCGTTTTTCAACTCCCGAACGATTCCATGAATCCTAGAACCTTTCATTCCTACACATGCTCCTACTGGATCAATTCTATCATCATAAGATTCTACTGCTACTTTTGCTCTCTCACCTGGCATTCTTACAATATTCTTTACTACAATTAATCCATCCTCGATCTCAGGAACTTCTTGTTCCAATAATTTTTCTAAAAATAGACTATCTGTTCTTGAAATAATAACTACTGGGTTATTATTTTTCATTTCTACTTTTCGAATGATTCCTCTCACCATATCTCCTTTTCGGAAAAAGTCCCCTTTAATCATTTCATTTCGAGGCATTACTAATTCCGTTCCAGTCACATCATCCAAGATCAATAATTCTCTTTTCAGAATTTGGTGAACTTCTCCTACTATCAATTCACCTACCCGCTCAACGTATGCTTTGTACATTTCGTCTTTCTCCAATTCCATAATTCTAGAAATCAAAGTTTGACGAGCTGCCATAATTGCTCTACGACCAAAATCTTCTAAGAATAATTGCTCATAACATTCCTCACCTATTTCATAATCATCATCAATTGCTAATGCCTCTGAAATCGAAACTTGCGCACGATCATCTGTTACCTCACCATCTGGCACAATTTCTCTAACTCTCCATAACTCCAAATCCCCTTTTTGAGCATTTACAATTACATCAAAGTTTTCATCTGATCCATATTTCTTTTTAATCAAAGTTCGGAATACATCTTCCAAAACTCTAACCATCGTTGGAAGGTCAATACTTTTGTTCGATTTGAATTCCGAAAAAATATCTTGTAATAACATTTCTATGTCTTGTTTATTTATTTTATAAAATTCTGTTTCTTAAGTCAGGTAAAAATTTAAAATAACACTTCCTTTGGTCGTTTCTATTTTCAACTTTTGCCTGACAACAGAATTTTTCTAAAATTTTATTTTGAAAATGAAAATCTAATTTTTGCTTTTTTTATATTATCGAATGCAATTGGCGTTTGCACCATTTCAGTTCGTTTCTTTTTTCCTTCTTTGATTCGAACTTTATATTCCACTACAATTCCTTCTTCGTTTACCTCGATTATTTCACCATTAACTTTCTCATCTTCATTCGTAAGAACTTCAACGGTTCGTCCAATATTCTTTTTGTATTGTCTTGGAAATTTCAAAGGGCGATCTCCTGGAGAAGAAACTTCTAATGTATATTTCTCTCCCATCCATTGATTTTCGTCAATGTGCTCTTCTAGATAACGACTGATTTTTCTACACTTCGTAAAATCCATATTCGAATCACTATCTAAAAAAATTTGAAGCTTAATATTATTTTGCAGTATCTCAATAATATAGCAATCTGAATACTCTTCTTCTTCAAATTTCTTTAATAATAACTGTTCTATTTTACTTTCGACCACGAGTACTATTTTTTGAAAACAAAATTTTAAAGACTCTATAAAAATAAAAAGAGGGAACTTTTGTTCCCTCTTCCGTTGAGTCTCTTTTTCTTAAGTGGGGCAAATATAACAGTTTTTATTATACTGTGCAACTGTTATTTTTTTATGAAAATTTAAAGATTAATTTATTCAAAAATGAATTAGGTGTAATTACTTTTGTGAAAAATCAAACTGCTCTCATTTTAATATTTTCAAAAAAATATAAATAATGCTTTACGATCAAATTCAAGAAACCGTTCAATACATTCGCTCCAAAACTAACTTCCAACCTGAATTTGGAATTATTTTAGGAACAGGACTTGGGCAACTCACCGATGACATTGAAGTAGTTTTTGAAATACCATATGCTGATATTCCTCACTTCCCGATTTCGACAGTTCAGAGTCATAAAAGTAAATTGATTTTTGGAAAATTAGCTGGCAAAAATATTGTTGCCATGGCTGGTCGTTTTCATTTTTATGAAGGTTATTCAATGCAGCAAGTTACTTTTCCTGTTCGCGTTTTGAAATTCTTAGATATCAAAAAACTCATCATTTCGAATGTCTCTGGAAGTACGAATGCAGACTATAATGCTGGCGATATTGTTTTTATAAAAGACCATATCAACCTCCAACCAGAAAATCCACTTCGAGGAAATAATGACGAAAGACTCGGCCCTCGATTTCCTGACATGCTCAAAACTTATGATCGAAAATTAAATGCAAGGGCACTCGAAATTGCGGAGCAAAATAATATTACTGCACACGAAGGAATCTATGTCGCGCTGCAAGGTCCAAATTTAGAAACACCTGCGGAATATCAATATATTCATCGAATTGGTGGAGACGTGGTCGGGATGTCAACTGTTCCAGAAGTGTTAGTTGCTCGACATATGAGTTTGCCTGTTTTTGTTTTGTCGATCGTTTCGAACAAATGTTTTCCAATTGAAGAAATAACTGAAACGACGGTCGAAGAGGTGATTCAATTGGCTAATGAAGTACAGCCTAAGATGAGTTTAATTGTAAAAGAAATGTTGAAAGAAATGTAGTTGAATTAAAAGTCCTTCCAGATTTTAAAAATCTGGAAGGACTAGACACTCCTGGAAATTTGACTTCTAAAAACTCCCTCGCATCGAAACGATAAAATTCCTACCAGCCGCACTCACTCCCGAAGCAAACGGACGATAATGTGTATCCAAAATATTCTCAACTGCGAAATTAAGCGACAGTCGATTATTAAATTTGTACGAAGAATAAAAATTATATGTCGTCCATGCTAACGTTCCAACACCTGGAATTGCCTCATCATCATTATCTGACGAACCAGATGGGCCGTATTCACTTAATGATTTTGCGCCATAAAATCTGACTACTCCTTCTAGTTGAATTTTTTCTGTATGAAATAACAAACTCGTTCTTCCATACATTG
>JBGCCY010000147.1:0-30293 GCA_045104975.1 Saprospiraceae bacterium | reverse complement strand
AATCTTAATCACATTTTGTGTCATGATTCAAATGCATTGCAGAATATAATTTACCTTTTGCTGATCGCAGCTATGATGATTTTAATTTATCGAAAACGAAATAAGATTAAATCTTACAAAACTGCTAAAAACCGTTTTTTCTAATAACTACAAGATATTATTCTATTTCAGATAATTTCAAATCCTCAAGGGGTAGAAAAATTAAAACACATTCTTAAAAATAGAATATTAAAAGAATGATTTTATACACGACTAGCTTTGAACGCTAACACCTCTTTCGTTTGTCAATTAATAATATATAAAAAAAGCCCTTTCCAATTAAATGAAAAGGGCTTAATATTTTTATGGCAAAAAGTTAAATCATACTAAACGAGAATTAACCATTACCATTAATAGTTAACCATTAATTTAGCTAATTACTTTTTTCACTAGATCAGCAGCTTCTTGCAAAAGAATAGCTGAATGTACTTCTAAACCAGACTCATCAATAATCGTTTTAGCAATATCAGCATTAGTTCCTTGAAGTCTAACAATGATTGGAACATTGATGTTACCCATATTTTTGTATGCATCTACAACTCCTTGAGCCACTCGATCACATCTAACAATACCTCCAAAAATATTAATCAAAATAGCTTTTACTTCAGGATCCTTTAAGATGATTCTAAAAGCTTGTTCTACTCTTTCTGCGTCAGCAGTTCCTCCTACATCTAGGAAGTTAGCAGGCTCTCCACCAGACAATTTAATGATATCCATTGTCGCCATTGCTAAACCTGCACCATTTACCATACAACCAACATTTCCGTCCAGGTTAACATAGTTTAGGCCAAAACTCTTAGCTTCTACTTCAGTTGGATCTTCTTCGTCAGTATCTCTTAATGCTGCCAAATCTTTATGTCTATATAATGCATTTTCATCCAAAGCAACTTTACAATCAACTGCAACGATTCGATCATCAGCAGTTTTAATGCAAGGATTAATTTCAAACATAGAAGAATCTGATCCTAAAAATGCTTTGTATAAGTTAGAAATAAATTTAGTCATATTTTTAAATGCTAAACCACTCAAACCTAAATTGAAAGCTACTTTTCGTAATTGGTAACCTTGCAATCCTAAAGTTGGATCAATGAATTCTTTGTGAACTAACTCTGGCGTTTCTTCAGCCACAGCTTCGATATCCATTCCACCTTCAGTTGAATAGATAATCACATTTTTTCGAGAACCTCTATCAAATAAGATAGAAATATAAAATTCTTTACACTCATCAAAATTAGGTCGATATGCATCTTCTGCAATCAAAACCTTTCGCACTAATTTCCCTTCACCTTCCAATCCACCTGGCGTCTGAGGAGTTTTTAACATCATACCTAAAATACTTCCAGCAGTTTCTTTAGCATCTTCCATGCTCTTAACTACTTTCACTCCACCACCTTTTCCACGACCACCTGCGTGAATTTGAGCTTTCACTACTGCGAATTTAGTCCCAGTTTCTTCTGAGATCTTATTGTAAGCAGCAACTGCAGCATCTACAGATTCAGCAACGATTCCTTCTTGGATCTCGATACCATAGCTTTTTAATAATTCTTTTCCTTGATATCCATGTAAATTAAAATGAGAATTTTTTCGATGTTAAAATGATTCTAATTAAAGCTGCAAAAGTAATGGAAATTACCCTGAAAATGAAAATTGAAGTAGAAAAGTTCGGGAAGTTTTTTCCACAAAAAAAGCGATTGATTTCTTTCAAAACCAATCGCTTTTTTTTCTTATAAAAAATCCAAGATTATCGAGTAACAACCACTTTTTCAGTCAACACTCCATTTTCAGATTCGATAGAAATGATATACATTCCTTCACTCAAATCACCTACTGAAAGTTGGTGGTTAGTTGTACCATGAGCAAAAGTAGCATTCACTTCTTTGATTTTTTGACCAGACAAATTATAAAGATTGATAACTGCCTCAAACGCTTCATTTGTCTCGATGTTAATATTCAAAGTTTCTTCATCACTAATAGGATTAGGAGAAATAGTGTAATTTAAAACTTCTTTGATTTCACGAACACCTGTAACTGTACCTGTTCTAAAACTTGTTGAAAGTACCTCTCCACATACATTTCCTTCTTTTATCGCTTTTACTCTCCAGTAATAAGTTTTGTCTGCATCAAATATATCTTCAAATTCAACATAAGTTCCACCACTAACAAATTTTACTGACGGTTCAAAAGAGTAATTTGGTTGCCTATCTACCTCCACTACATATGAAGTCGCCCCTGCAACTGGTTCCCAATCAAATCCTACTACATTAAATAGAGGCGTATCTTCGCCATCGATAGGGAAATTTTGAGTAGGAGAATCTGTAAATGCCGTAATATCTGGCTCTATAGTAGTATGTAAACTAGTACGACTATTCAAATCCGCAGCAATTGCAGCTTTTTGCTCAGGTGTAAATTCTGAAGCACAATTGATAAAGTATGCCATGTAATTATTTTCCTGAATACCTGTTGCTAAAAGTTCACCATTAGGATCCATACAGTTTCCATTATAGTTACAACCTGACCATCCAAAACCTAATCCATAATTAGGTTTTGTATCACAAAATCCATCACCTGCGAAGGTGCAGTTATTCCCATTCATTAATTCTGTTTTTACTCCACCAGGAGAATTAATTGGTGCTGGATTCCCATGCACACCTTCCTCCCAATATTCTCCATCCCATCCTAAAAATGGGTGAGGAAGTGTAAAGAAGTGTCCTAATTCATGAGTTAAAGTTTCTACATTTACGGCACTTACTTGACTTCTATTTAAAACTAACCAATCAAACGTAGGAGAATAAAATCCTAAGGTATTCCCAGGACTACTACTAGGAATATCTTTTACAATATAAATATTAATAGCACTCAATACTTTAGCCCCAACCATTACTGTTTGAGCAAATGGGTTATTATTTGGACCACCAACATTCGGATTAGTATTTACAGAACTGTTATTGATAAAATTAAGCCCATCTTTCATGAAATACTGAATATCCTGATCTAGGTAATCTTCATTCAACGCACAAAGCATATCTAAGACTTTCATTATATCTACTCGATTCCCTCCATCATTATCTGTTAAAATGTGAAACTGAATAGGCACCCACATCACTCCAGTTCTTACTTGAACAGAATTTGCTGCGTTCGCACGATTTTGCATCATTCTTTCTTTGATGATAAGTTGTTCTTCTACTGTCATCCCACAAAATCCATTTTGCGCAATTGCATTAATAGAAAACAATGCAGAAATGGCAAATAAAATAAGTAACGTCTTTTTCATATTTATTGATTGAAATTTTTTAATAAAAATTATTTTGCATCAAAATTATAAAAAATTACTAATACCTCCTGTAAAAATTAGTCAGTTGGATGACTGCTACTAAAAAAATTCCTACTTTTGCACCGATTTAGGACTTCCATCGTATGATGGCTATCATATTTTATTTTATTAAATCACAAATCTGATTAACAAATGAGTAAAGTGACTGTAGTTGGAGCTGGGAATGTTGGTGCAACTGTTGCCAATGTACTTGCTCACAAAGACATTGTTAAGGAAGTAGTACTTCTTGACATTAGAGGCGACTTCGCCAAAGGTAAAGCTCTCGACACTTGGGAACAAGCACCTATCGATTATTATAGCACCATGGTACGTGGTACTGATAATTACAAAGACACAAAAAATTCTGATATCGTTGTTATCACAGCTGGTATTCCTCGTAAGCCAGGAATGAGCCGAGATGACTTGATTTCTACGAATGCAAAGATCGTAGCTTCTGTAACGAAGTCGATCATGAAGTATTCAAAAAAACCGATCATCATTGTGGTTTCTAATCCACTAGATGTGATGACTTATGCTGCATGGAAAGCTTCTGGCTTGGATGCATCACGAGTGATGGGAATGGCTGGTATTTTAGATACTGCACGTTACCGAGCATTTTTGGCAGAAGAATTAAATGTTTCTCCAAAAGATTTACAAGCGGTATTAATGGGTGGACATGGTGATACTATGGTTCCTCTTCCAAGATATACAACAGTTGCAGGTATTCCAGTAACTGAAATGATTGATAAAGATAAATTAAAAGCAATCGTTGAGAGAACTAAAAAAGGTGGTGGAGAACTTGTTAAATTAATGGGAACTTCTGCTTGGTATGCACCAGGTGCTGCTGCTGCTCAAATGGTTGAATCTATCGTAAAAGATGATAATCGTATTTTCCCATGTTGCGTAAGATTGACTGGGGAGTATGGCTTAAAAGATATTTTCTTAGGTGTTCCAGTAAAATTAGGGAAAGATGGGATTACTCAAAAACTCGAATTGAAGCTGAACAAAACAGAAATGAAAGGTCTTCACAAATCTGCTGAGGCAGTTAAAAGTGTGATGAAGACTTTTGAAAAAATGAAAATTAGCTAATTTTTGTTTTTGATAAAAAATTTAAAACCCTAGTCTTTTCAAAAGGCTAGGGTTTTTTATTTGCTTTTGGTTTACTACACATTTAAAACCTATTTTTTCAGAACAATTTTAAGGATGTTCTGTTATAAAGTATTAATTTTGCTTCTAGTTAGATTTTTAAAAAACTAGAAGAAGTAAAAAAATGCGAATCAAGTAAATTTAGATTCTTGACAGAATTTGGAAAAGTTTATTTTTTACTTTTTTCATAAACATACATTGAATGATTTCGGCAGATATTGATTTAAGTATTTCATCGGAGATGACCACTAATCACAACTCCAACTTGAAAATGCTTTCTGATGAAAAACCCGTATTATTGGTTTTCTTAAGGCATTTTGGTTGTGTATTTTGTAAAGAGGCCATGGCTGATCTATCCAAATTAAAAACTGAAATTTCTGAGAAAAACTTTCAACTAGCTTTCGTTCACATGGCCGAAAACGATATTGCTGAAAGATATCTTAATGAATTCGGACTAGGTGATTGTGTCCATATTAGCGATCCTGATTGCAAATATTATACAGCTTTCAGGTTAACGAAAGGTAGCTTTTCCCAACTCTATGGATTACAAACTTGGATTCGAGGTTTCTCAAAAGAAACTAAAAATTATCAATTAGAAAAAGCGAGACTTCTAGGTGATTCAACTCAAATGCCAGGTATTTTTATTATTTACAAAGGCAACATTACTCAACATTATATTCACAAATTTGCTGCAGACCGTCCTGATTATTTAGCATTGATGGATAGCTGCGAAATCTAATTAGTTTCCTAATCACTTAATTTAACTAAAACTTTATGATCGGCTGGAGATTTTCGAATTTTATTCCTGAAAATGAAGGAAGCATTTTTGATCAATTGCTCAAATTATTTCAAGAAATGTTAGTGTACACTTCTGGAAATGTGAGCGAAGCTTTGAGTTGGTTGACTGAATTGGATAAGGAATATAAAATTACAGATGAGAATTATGGGATGGCTGACTTTATTCAAGATTTGATTGACAAAGGTTATATCCAAAATCCTGATGAGCAAAATGATGGTTTTACCATTACGGCAAAAATGGAAATTTCGATGCGACAAAAAGCATTGGATGACATTTTTGATCAAGTAAAAAAATCAAAAGACGGAAAACATAACACTAAACACACGGGCAAAGGAGATGAGCATACTTCAGATATGCGCCCTTACGAATTTGGAGATAGTTTAGAAAATATTGCGATGTCTGAATCTCTCAAAAATGCGCAACTCAATCATGGCATTGATGAGTTCAAGTTGACACATGATGATTTAGAAGTTCAAGAAACTTATTACCAAAGTCAGATGAGTACGGTTTTGATGATTGACATTTCGCACTCAATGATTTTGTACGGAGAGGATAGAATTACACCGGCGAAAAAAGTTGCGATGGCTTTGGCAGAATTAATTACGACTCGATATCCAAAAGATACCTTGGACATTATTGTTTTTGGAAATGATGCTTGGCAAATCCAAATCAAAGATCTACCCTATCTTGAAGTTGGGCCTTATCATACTAATACTGTTGCTGGAATGGAGCTTGCTATGGACTTGCTCCGACGACGACGAAATCCCAACAAACAGATTTTTATGATTACAGATGGGAAACCAACTTGTATCAAAAAAGGAAAAAAATATTATAAAAATAGTTTTGGTTTAGATCGGAAGATTGTAAATCGAACACTCAACTTGGCGACTAAATGTAGAAAATTGGATATTCCAATTACAACATTTATGATTGCACGGGATCCATATCTGATGAGATTTGTCGATCAATTTACAAAGGCTAATAATGGAAAAGCATTTTTTAGTTCATTGCAGGGGTTGGGTGAATTTATTTTTATGGATTATAAAAATAATAAGAAACGGAGAAAGTAATTTTAATGGTGAATGGCTAACTGTGAATGGTTATTAAGACCACTTAAACTACTTAGAATTAGCAACTGGTATTAACCATTAATTAAGACTCATCTTTCTGAATCATTGCAGGAATTGTTTTTAATATAATTTTCAAATCAAACCAAATCGAGAAGTTCTCTGCATACTCAATATCCAATTTTATTCTTTCTGACTCAGGTAATTTCTTAGTTACTTGTTTATTGATTTGCCACCAACCAGTAATTCCAGCTGGTGCTAAGAATCGAGTAGCCCATTGGTCATTCGTCAACTGATCCGCTTCATAAAGTGGCAATGGACGATTGCCAACCACCGACATATCCCCTTTCAAAACATTGAGCATTTGCGGTAATTCATCAACACTTAATTTTCGAATAATTTTTCCAATTCGAGTAACTCGTGGGTCCTTTTTTAATTTAACAAAAGACGGTCCATTAGAATCATTACTTTCATATTTATTGAGGTGAGCAAGCTCTTGTATTTTTTTATCTGCTCCATCTGCCATTGACCTAAATTTTAAAAAATCAAATATTTGAAATCCAGTTCCAGCTCTTTTTGATTTATAAATTAGCGGCCCTTTGGATTCTAATTTTATCAATACTGCTACTAAAATTAAAAGTGGACTCAAAAAAATCAATACTCCCAAAGAAAAAACAATATCAAAAACTCGTTTCCAAAAAGGCATTTTAAATTTTTTCGACTCTTTCTCAATTTGCTGTTCTGTAGCCATGAATGGTTTGTAAGTCTTGAGGAATGTAGCTCGTCTTCTTAATCCTCTCCAATCAATATTTCCTGAATAACAATCATCAATTCCTCGACGTAATCCATCTTTCGCTTTAAATTTATTTTCTCCATTATTAATACAAATGATCGGAACAAATTTTAAACTTGGACGCTTTGCAATTTCTTTAAGTAATTTAAAATTATTTTTTAGAAGAAAATCATAATCCAATAAAATCAGATTAGGTAAATCATTTTTGTCATACCTTTTAGAATTCAATTGACACCAATTATTAAAATCACCTTGCTCTCTAAATTCAAAAAAATTAGTTATCCCAAACACATCCTCTAACTGATTGACCATTAAATCAAATGCCTTTTCAAAGCCAATTAGAAAAATAGATTTAGTATTAATAAATGTAACTGGAGCAGTCATTTTTTTTAATTTAAAAGTTCTTTGAAGAAACAGATTTGTTCAAAGAAGTGATTTATTTTATTTGGGTTATTTTTGAAAAATTCACTTTACGTTTACAGAAAGAGTTGATTTGTTTTTCTCTGATAAAATCTCTTGAATTTTTTCACAAAGAATTTTTGGACTAAATGGTTTGACTAAATAATTTGCAATTCCAAGATCATAACATTGATCAATAATTTCTTTTTCCTCATCACCAGAAACTACTATAACTGGAATATTTCGAAAAATCCCACTACTTTTTAAATTGATTAAAAATTCTACTCCATTCAGTCTTGGCATCATCAAATCCAAAACAATCAGATCTGGAATATTTCCTCTACTCATCCAAATGATTCCTCCCAATCCATCTTCTTTAGTCACTACCTCAAAGTAATTTCCCAAAAACATTCCTTCGACCATTCTTAAACCTGCATGATCTTCAATGACAAGAATCAATTTTTTTTTCATAAAACATGATTTAAAAAAAATACTAAATATTTTAAGTTGCGAGTACTTGGATTTTGGAACTACGACCAATTCTCATCAGCTAAATATTTCTTTCTTGGAAGTAAAATATGAAATGTACATTATCCACAACTTGAGTTAAATATAAAATTTTGAAGAAAATTTTTGGAAGAGAGCTACTACTACTTAATCTAATAATCAATTAATGTTCCATATCACACGTTTAATCTAAAAATTCATAAAATACTGACAATCAGCACTTTAAGAACTAATGAAATAAAAAAAAATCTTCAAAATAAAAAAACGCACCCTGAAATCAGAGTGCGCGAAAGATGATTGTTTGTCTATAAATCTGACAAAGGATATGTTTCTTAATTCATGTTTAAAATTTGGGACATAAGATTTTTTCTCTTCTTTTACTATCAAAAATATTACTGGAATAAATGATTGCTAACTCGACGGCTCCCCTACCCTTCGAAGAAATATTTAATTCTGAAATATTGACATCGTAGCTAAAACTAAATCCAACATTTCCATAATCGTATCGCATAATAATTACTTGAGCATCTTTCCATCTATGCATTGTTCCAAAATAAATGGAAGTTTTATCATCTGCGCCTCGGTTGTCGCCCACATTAAACTTTATTAAACCTCCTACATTTATTTCTTTAGCTAGTCCTTGCATCAGCACAACTGCTCTTGGAATAAATGAAATATTTCGACTCACTTTAAAATCAGCTCCTGCGTAAAATGAATATTTCATTCTCAATCTTTCACTCATGTCATCAAAGAAACTTATTTTCGGTTGATTCAAATGAGACAATGATCCTCCAGCATAAAAACTCTTATTATTATTCGGACGATATGCCCAAGAAATTCCTGCTGTAAAATCAAAATAATTAAAATTATCCATCGCGAAATTCTCACCACTATTCATATCTGGATCAATAAATTCTCCATTGAATTGGCTTTCAAAAAGTAGTTTGGTAAAATCTAATGATTGCTGGACAAATAAATATTGAGCACCAACTCCTACAAAGTGATTGCCTCTTCCGTTCATATCTTTATTGTAGGCTACAGACATTCCAACTTGAGTATTCTTCAAACTAGCCTCCCCTGCAACATCATTCAACACAAAAAAACCAACGCCAAAAAGATCTTTTTTTGTCATCTGATTTAAGACATTCATATCAACGGACGCAGACATGGTTTGGAACGGAGTCGAAATAGAACCCCATTGCGATCTATAGTTGGCAACTGCTCTAATATCACCTTGCAGCAAACCTGACAAGGCAGGATTTAATTGCATTGGTGCATTATAAAATTGTGAAAAGTGTGGATCTTGTGCTTTAGCTTTTTTTCCAAAAAAAGTTAAAAAGACAAAAGTCATAACAAAACATTTACAAATATTTTTCATTAAAATATTTTTTATAATTTTTCAAAAAAATTAAAATCTATCTTTAAGAGGTATGAGATTATTAGTCTAAAATATTGTGAGTACATCTCAATACTCCATTACCCATTATCTAATCAGAGTAATATCTCCAGTTTTGACAATTGTTTTTCCATTAAATTCGCAGGTGGCTTCGATGTAGTAAACAAAAACATCTCTGTTCAATCTTTGCCCTTTGTAAGTTCCATCCCAACCTTGCTTTCCTCCTACATCTTCAAAAATGACTTCTCCCCAACGATTATAAATTCGAACCATTCCTATTTCCAGTTTACTTCTTACATTGAATCGGTCATTATTTCCATCTCCGTTTGGAGTAAATGCATTTGGAACTATGATCAAATCATCATTGCAAATAAATATTTTCTTTAAAAGAATGGAAGCAGAATCTAAACAACCTAAATCATTCATGACAGTCACTTGATAGGTAATATCCTCTTCTGGAGACACCTCTGGATTTGGACAATCTGTACATGATAATCCAAGTGGTGGAGACCAAGCATAAGTAAAGTTATTCCCATTAGTAACACCTGCATCCAATTGGATCACATCTCCTTCTGAAAAATATTCAAGTGATGGAAGATTAATGTCTGCGATTGGAAGTACCTCAACAGTCACCAATAGCGTATCAGATTCACAATTTCCAAAAGAGCCAATGACCGTATAAACTGTCGTCTGAGTTGGGATTACAAAAGGAGAATCACTTGTCGGATCACTAATTCCTGGTGCATTTATCCAAGTAAAAGTATCTGCATCTCCGCTTACAAAAAGGAATGCAGTATCGCCTTCACAAATAGTAACATCCTCTGCAAAAATCTCTACTTTATCTCTCACTTCTATAAATAAAGAATCTGATAAAACACAAGTTCCATTGGTCACTTCCAAAATATAATATCCTGTTTCAGTTGGAGAAATAGTTGGAGTTGAAGTATTAGAAGCCAGCACTTGACCATCGAAAATCCACTCAGAAGTTCCTGATGGATAACTTCCATTTATCGTTACAGGAAATCCTGCACAAACGGTAATATCATCTCCCGCATCAATATCTGAATCTGTCAAAACAGAAACTGTCACTTCATCGGTTTGGAGACATTGATTTTGAAGCATAGCTGTAACTGTATATGTTATCGTTGATGTTGGTGAAGCAATTGGATTAGGACAATTAGTACAACTCAATCCTGTCCCTGGTGACCAAGTAATATCACTTCCAATCGTCACTTCTAATTGAGTAGATTCACCTTCACAAATAACTGGATCAACATCAATTAAGTCTACATCTTCAATCACTTCAACTGTAACTGAATTACTACCTGAACAACCTTCCGTAGTTATAATCGTAACGGTGTAAGTTGTAGTAGTTGTTGGATTTGCAACTGGATCAGCACAATTATAGCAGCTTAATCCTGGTTGAGTTGTATCCCATTCATAACTAGCAGCAGTATGGTTTGTGCTCGAAGTTAAGTTCGTATCATCTCCTTCGCAAATCGTTACATCTGGAGAAACATTAATTTCCAATGCTGGTAAAGTAGACACTTCTACTAGGACAGAATCGGTTGATTCACAGCCATTTAAAGACGTGGCAGTCACAAAATATTGAGTCGTTACTGATGGGTCAGCCATTGGACTTGGACAATCTGTACAAGACAACCCTGTTGCTGGTGACCATAAATAATTGACTGGATCAGCAGTTTGGATCGTTGCCATTAACGCTGTATTCTCGCCTGGACAAAGGAAAACATTATCACCAGCATCGACATCTGGAATTTCAAAAATCGTTACAGTTTGTTCGTAATTTGAAACACATCCAAAACCAGAAGTTGTTTCTAATGTTATGACATAATCTCCTGCACTTGTAAATTGATAAGTGAAATTAGTATCTGTAAATGTATTGTTATCTACAGTCCAATTCCAACTAATAATACTATCTCCAATTACAGAAGATTGGTCTTCAAAACTTAAAGTTTCAAAATTACAAGCACTCGAAGGAGTTACTGAAAAATTGGTAACTGGTTTTGGATGAACATAAATAAAACTATCTTTTGTAACTGTCGTCTGACAAAAAGTAGTATTTGCATTTAAAATCACATCATAATAACCAGGCTGATTATAAACAATTCCTGTTGGATTAGTACCTGTTGCAGTTGGTGTATTACTTCCTGGGAATTCCCATTCCACAGAGATAACTGTACTTGGATTAGCAAATGCTACTACAAAATCTATGGGTGTATTACCATCTTCACAAACCTCATTGATAGTAGATGCAAAATCTGTAAGAATATCTTCTACATAAATTGACGGCCCTAAGACTGGAATTTGACAACCTGAAATATCTTCTACCAAAACTAGTGGAGAGTATGTTCCTCCATTAGTATAAGTATAGGTAATCGTATCAGAGTCGCCACTTGCTAATGAATCAATCACAAATCCATCTCCAAAATCATAAGTATATCTATAAGCATTTTGACTTTGAACAATAAACTGAACTTCTAAATCTGCACAACCTGAAACTACGTCAGCAGTAAAAGTTCCAGATGGCCCATCAACTGTAATATAATCTGTTTTACATTCTGTTTCAGAACATCCAATCTCGTTCGTTATAGTCAAACAAACCGTATAAGCACCAGTTTGATTATAGGAGTGTGAAGGATTTTGCAAACCTGAATTTGCACCATCTCCAAAATCCCAAAACCAAGAAGAAGCATTCGTTGAAAGATCTGTAAAGTTAGAAACCAATGGTGGATCAGGACATGACTTATGAGTATTGTCTGCTGAGAAACCAACCACTAAAGGTTGGAAATTCACATTGTCACAAATTTGTTCCGAACAACCAGCAGCATTCGTAGCTGTCAAGCAAACTAAATAATCTCCTGTCAAAGCATAGGAATGACTTGGATTCACCTCTGTCGAAGTATTGCCATCTCCAAAGTCCCATAAGTAAGTCAAGTTATTATCATAAGAAGTAGAAGCATTACCAAAGTTGACTGATTGAGAAGAACAGTCAGCTACTTGAGGTATAAAAAATGGTTCTATTCTATCAACAAAAATTAATGAATCCATCGTTAATTCATCCATACATCCGGCCTCATTTTCAACTACCAATCCTACTGAGTGGTATCCTAAATCTGTATAAATATGAGTTGGATTTGGATCAACTGAAGTTGTTGAATCTCCAAAATCCCATGAGTACCCAACAATATTACTATTTATTCCATAAGCTGAATTCGTAAAATTCACCGTATGTGGTGAACAACCTTCCGCATCATCAATCGCAAAATCTGAAACTGATCCAGAAACAAAAACAGTATCGGTAAAACAATAAGTATTAGAACAACTACTTCCATCAGTAATTGTTAAACAAAAACCTTGATAAGCTCCAGCAGCTGGGAAATAAAAATCAGGATCAGGGTCATGGAATTGATCTGTAATCATTCCTACTCCAAATGGAAAAGTCCAAGAATAGGTATCTGCTCCAACTGAATTATTTATCACAGAGATCGTATCACCTACACATATATCTAAATCACTTAACGTAAATTCAGGTACAGAACTCGTCACATTAATAGTCATCGATTCTGAATGTTCACATCCAGTTTGAGAATTGGTGACCGTCAAAGTGACTAGATAGGAACCATTGCCAGCATAGGCGTGGGCTGGATTAGGAATATTAGAAGTCGCTCCAGCTCCAAAAGACCATGCCCATGTTTCTGCTCCAGCTGATTCATTATAAAATTGAATCTCACCAGGCATACTACAATCTTGGTCAAAACTAAATTCTGCTTTTGGAGCATTGATATAAATATAATCTTCTACGATTAAAGTATCTGGACATCCATGAAAATAGGTAATCAACATTAAGTCAAAAGATCCTGTATCTGTATATTCATGCTGTGGATCCATCTCAGTTGACTGTCCTCCATCTCCAAAATGCCATTCCCACTCATCTACATATTGTCCTGATTCACTTGTAAATTGAATTTGATCTTCCAAACAAGAAACTAATGGATCAGCTGAAAATCCTGGTCCTGATGGAAATCCAACTTGAATATAATCTTCCATCAGTATCGTATCAATACAACCACTTACTGTTTCAACAATTAAGGTAACATCATACGATCCTGTATCAGAGTATATCACAACCGGATTAGCTATATTATTTAATCCAACTCCACCTCCAAAATCCCATTCATAAGAAATAATAAAATCTATCGCATTTGTTTCATTAGTAAAAAAAACTTGTAAATCTTCACATCCATCTACTACATTGCTACTAAATTCCGCTTGTAATTCTTCTATAACTACCGACGTCTTAATTACGCTTTGCTCACATCCATCAGGAAAAGTAACAGTCAATTCTATCGGATAAGTACCATATCCAGTAAAGGTAAAAGTTGGATTCTGTTGGGTTGACGTTCCAAGTCCCCCAAAATTCCAGAGCCACGAACTTGCCGTAGCTGATGATATTCCATTAAAAGTAACGTCTGTTCCAACAACTGGATCGCAAGTTTTCAAATCTCCCGAAGCAGTATAATCAATATTAACTGGTCCATTTGAATTGATACATTCAGAAGCTGGTGTCGTATAATTACATCCATCAGTAGTTACAATACTCAAAACAGGAGTAAAACATCCTGCTGTTGTATAAGTATAAACTGGGTTCAATTGAGTAGACGAGTTTCCGTCACCTAAGTCCCAATTAACCGATTGAATATTTCCACTACTAAAAAAACTAAAAGCTACTTGCACCGAACCACAATCTTCATCGTCTAAAATCTCATATTGAAATCCATTAAATTCTCCAATATTTATAAAATCTTCTACGACCAAAGTGTCTGCACACAAAGTATTAGTATTAGTCACAATCAAAGTCACATCATAAGAACCTAATGTTGTATAGGTATAACTTGGATTAATATCTGTTGAATTGGAACTAGCGTCTACTCCAAAATCCCAATTAAAAGTAAGATTACTCCCTGTTGCAGTTGTATTGGTAAAATTAACTGTATGAGGTACCGTACAACCAATAGTTTCATCAGCTGTAAAACTTGGATTAGGTGTATTGATTACTTCAACTGCATTTGGATCTGTAACCGTAATTTCACATCCATTTTCATCAAAAACTGTTACAATTGGAGTAAAATTTCCTGAAGTAGTATATATATGATCGTACGTCATAATCATCAAATCATTTCCATCTTGATTAACTACCGTTCCATCACCCAAATCCCAAACTACAGAATCTATATTCGTAGTTGAGGTCAAAGTAAAAGTGACCGGTAATGGACTACATCCTAATTCCACATCATTATCTAATGTAACTGTGGGCGGATCAAAAATGAATATTTCTTCACAATAACTCTCAGTTCCCCCTGAGCTATCCATCAAGTCAAGACATATATTAAATGTTCCTCCAATAGGAAAAACCCGAATCGGTTCTGCTTGATTCGAGAATGAAATACCATTCACTTTCCAATTATATGTTGGATTAGATAAATTTGATTGTGGAAAAAAATTTACTGAGGCTGGTGCACATGGACTTCCAAGGCCATTCTCAAATTGGTAAGTAAAAAGGGTATCCTGTCCAGTTACAAAAAATGTTGAAAACATCATCGGTAACAGGATTAGCATCTTTCTAAACGATTTAAAGAGCATATCCAAAAATGTTAAGTTTATGAAACAATCATCAAAAAAATTCGAGGGGAAGAAAAATAAACACGGGGGAGAAATGGGGAAAAAAAATAACTTTTACGATATCCTAATTATAAATTTTGCAATTTTAAAAACTAGATTTGCGTTATCAATAAAGTTATATATAATACATAAACGCATAAACTGTGCCTATATGAAAAAGTTACTAATATTTGTTTTTTGCTGGTCATGTTCTCTAACTATTTTTGCCCAAAACAATAAAGCTCAAGCTTTGGACAAAATTTCTTTTGATCAAATAAAAATTGCCGAAGATACCCTTGGGGCACTCGGTTTTTTGATGGTAAATGACTCACTTCCTGAGCATCGATTTGGGGCTTGCAAAAAATTTATTCCAAAATTAGTTCAAGCACTAAAACATAAAAATTCTTTTAATTACGCTTTTGATAGGCTCAAGGCAATTTCTATTTTATATCCACCTGATAGTACTTTTAGAATTATTACTTGGCAGTTATATGTGGACAAAGATACTTATCATCAATACGGAGCCATCCAAATGAATTCTTCTGACTTGAAGTTACACAGGCTTTTGGATAGACCTGGAAACCCCGTAAATATTGAAACTACAGAACTCAATTCAGAACAATGGTTAGGCGCCGTTTACTATAATATTTATCAATTTGAATCTCCAGATGGTCCACAGTATTTGCTCTTTGGTTTTGATGGTAAATCATTTTTCTCTAAAAGAAAAATACTCGATGTCTTAAAATTTAAGCAAGGAAAACCAGTTTTTGGTTCGCCTGTTTTTGTAAAAAACAAAGAGAATGAACCGACCACTACCCAATCTAGATTAGTACTAGATTACTCTGCCGAGTCCTCCGTAAAACTAAATTATGATTTACATTTAGAGATGATCATCTTTGATCATTTGACCCAACAACCTAGTCCATTTCCAGGCGAAGACTTTACTTGGATTCCAGACGGAACTTACGAAGGCTATGAATTGAAAAATGGGATTTGGGAATATAAAGAGAAAATCTTTGACCATAAATATGAGATGAACGAATTTCCAGTCCCTGAACCAATTCTCGGTGGTGACCGAAAAACTAGGAAAAATATTTTAGGGAAAAAGAAAAATTAAATAAGACAAAATCTCGAATCTTCAATTGAAAGGTTCGAGATTTTTTTTATACGATTTACTGTTGAACTGTTTTCGCTTCGCTACCTGTTGAACTGTTACCTCGTATATAAAAACACATTTGATTCGGTTTCCCCAATTTCAAAATTTAGCGAAGTGAAAACAATTCAACAAATTCATCAAAAAAAACTACCTTTCGAAAATGAAATCGCATAAAATTCTTTTCGAAAAAACAGCTCATTATTTCACCCTCGGAGAAGTTAATAAAAACACCAAATACTTTTGGCTAGTCACCCATGGTTATGGTCAATTAGCTAGCAGATTTATTTACAAATTTGACCAACTCGATTTAAATGAAAATTTCGTTTTAGCACCAGAAGGATTATCTAGATTTTATTGGAAACGTTCCGCTCCAAATCCAGTTGGCTCAAGTTGGATGACCAAAGAAAATCGCTTAGATGAAATTGCAGATTACACTCGCTACATCAAAAAATTATACGAAGAATATAAATCTCAAATGTCCGATGATGTAAAAATTATCATGCTTGGTTTTTCTCAAGGATGTGCAACTCAGATGCGTTGGATCACGCGAGAATTTCCAGATTTTGATCATTTAATTTTATGGGCAGGTTTACTTCCTGAAGATTTAGATTACACTCCACACAAAGATTATTTTTCCAAAAAAAATCTAAGATGGGTTTATGGAAATGAAGATGAATTTCTCAAAGAAAAACATATCAATTGGCATCAACAATTTATGCAGGAACAATTTCTTGATTTTGAAAGTATCAAATTTGAAGGAAAGCATGTGATTGATCGAAAGGTACTCAAGGATATTTTTGAGAAAATAAAAGACGAATAGAAATGTGTTTAAATATTTAAGTTTATTAAGTCTTTATGTTCTCTCTAAGGTGATGCCTCCCTTTCGTAAACAGAAACACTTATTCACTCAAATACCTCAACACATATTTATAAACACATTTTTTAATTCATCATTTTTGTAATATATTTGAGAACGATGTGAAAACTTTTTTCTATAACAACACATTTACATTTAAAAAAATAAAAATTGAAATATCATGGGATTTTTTAATGAAATAAAAAAAGTACTCTTCGGAGCAAAAGCTGTCACTAAATCCGCCGCAGATAAAGCGGCTGATTATGGAAAAGAAAGGGGAAGTGACTTTTTAGATTCAGCTGATGATTTTTTAGGATCAGCTAAAGAAACTGCTGGTGATGTAGGAAGTACAATGAAGGAAAAGGGAAGTGATTTCTTAGGAAAAGCAAAAGATGCAGCAGGTGATTTCAAAGAATCTTTTAGTGAAAAAGCAGGCGATTTTGTCGATGGGGCAAAAGATGTTGCCAATAAAACTTATGACTCTTTAGCTGAAAATGAAATGGTCAATAAAGCTGGTGGTGTTGCGGAAGATGTCGGTGGAAAGATCCTAGAGGCAGGGAAAAAATTCGAAGAAAAAGCTGGAGGTATTGCTGAAAATGTAGGTAGTGTAATCCTTGATAAAGGTGGTGATCTTTTGGAAAAAGGGAAAGGTCTTTCAGAAAACATAGGCGAAAAAATTCATGATTTTGCTGGAGATACAATGGAAAAAGCCAATGATTTAGGAAATACGATTCAAGATAAAACCAATGACCTCGTTGAAGAAGCCAACGCAGCAGCAGCGAAAGATAATTTGGAAAATCAAATTGATGAAGCATCTACTTTGGGCGAAAGGTTGGAAAATCATATCAAAGGGAAAGACATTCTCGATCAAAAGGATGCACCAATTGGTTACGATAAATTGGATGAAAGCTTGCTCGAAGGGAAAGATGATTTTTGGTCGAAAGCAGAAAAATATGCAGAAGGAGATTATAGCGGAAAAGGAAAAGAAGAAACACCTTCAGCTGCAAATGATATTTTTGCTAATACCGAAGAACGTCAAAAACAATTAGGAGAATCAGCAGAGGAAAAAGTAAAAAAAGAACCTTTCAAAGGAGAGATTAAAGGATTTACTGACATTGATGGTGATGGCGATCCATTAATTGATGATGCGATTATGGATGAAGACTAATTTTTTAATGGTGAATGGTTAACGTCTCGTGAAATAAACACAACGGGGACATTAACCATTCACCATTATTTTAATGCATTCGATCTCCTCTTACTTCTAAAGTCTTCAGCATCTCTTCTTCAAAATCCAAGTACTCTTTCCATCTCTTCGTTACTTTCTCTTCACTCGAATACTTTTTTGCTAATTGGATAAACATTTTATAGTGAGCTGCTTCAGCTACCATAAATTTGTAATAGAAATCTTTCAATTCATCATCAGAGATATGCAAAGACAATAATCGAAATCGTTCACAACTTCTCGCTTCAATCAATGCAAAAACTAATAGTTTTTCCACCAAGCGATCTTCCCAAGCACCATCTTTCTTTTGAAACTTCATCAACGCATTGACATACTCATCTTTTCGCTGTCGTCCCAAAGTTAAATTTCGCTTTTTCATCTCCGCTAAAACTAATCTGAAATGCCCCCATTCTTCAGTTACGATTGGAGCTAACTCTTCCACCATCTCAATTTTTTCAGGATATTGTTGGATAAGAGTAATACATGAAGTAGCTGCCTTTTGTTCGCAATAAGCATGGTCAGTTAGGATTTCTGTCAAATCCATTTCAGCCATATTTACCCAACGAGGATCGGTTGGTAATTGTAATCCTAATACTCTTTTATGAGCTTCATCTAATTCGTTCATCGTTACTTTTTTTCAAAAAAATAAATACTAAGAGTTTGTTGTAAAATTCTGAGTGCGAATTTACAAAATAGAAAATAAAATGAGGACCTATAGAAAACAAAAAACTGAGTACCAAAATGAATTAGTACTCAGTTAATTTTGAAAAATTTATTTTTAAATCCTGTATCATTATCCCAGGATGAGATATTTATATTAATTCAAACATTTAAACTGATTAACAAAAAAGTCTAAATTATAAACTTCATAATCTTCGAAACCTGTATCCCAAATAATTCTGACTGCATCTATTTCACTTTTTTTCAATGCCTTCTCTTGTCCTGAATTAATTCGAAATTGTCCCGTAAAAGTATGCTTCTTTCTTAATGGATCGTAAACTCCAATGTCAGATTGATTATTAATTAAGCTTACACTTTCTCCATTGATCATCTTCATCGTCAATGAATTACCTTTGGTCAAGCCTCCAAATGCACGTTGAGCATCTGTCGTATTAATTGAAATAAATAAATTGAGTAATAAAACACCTCCTTTAATTTGAGTCAAGTTTCCTTCGCAAGTAATATAATCATCTTCTTTCATATATCGCCTCATATCATCATTTGTGAATGTAAACAAAATGTCTCGCTCCACATCTTTTCTCTTTTTTCCTATAAATTCATCCACACCATCAAAGGCTAGATTACAATCTTTTTGTGGAGGGTTATACATAACATCTTTATCCTTAGAGTATTTTTCAAATTTCTTGGAGGCCAAATAAAATGTTCCATCTTCTTTATAAGTGTGTTTCGAATTTTGCAATTCCTTCACTATCTCAGTTTGTTTTGTATTCTTTTTAGATTTCTTCTTTCTTGATTTTTTACTAGTGGATTTCTGAACTATTTTTCCTTGCTTCTTCAATTTTGCTAACTCCTTTTTAGATCTTTTAGTTTTCTTTTTAGCCTCCTTTTCCAAATCAGTAGCTAATTTCAATTGACGTTTTAATAAGAAATATTGTTCATCAGTTGAATTTTCATCATCTTTTAATTCCTCTATTTCTTCTTCTAACAGAATTTTTGAAAATTTGATATCACTCTCTCTTTCTAGAGCCATAGCTAATTTATCCTCTGCCTTGTCTAATAATCTTTCGAACCGTTCTTCCTCGCTTTCTTCGTCATAATCCGCTGCGCCTTTTGGAGTTTGCTCATCAAGAATATCATGTGGAGAAGCAATTTTTGATCTTTTTGCCTGTTCTTCAATTTCCAAATGAGTGGAATTAGATTTATCAAAATACTCCCATCTTCCATCTGAAAAAAGTACAATTTTTTCTCCTTCAGTATTATGCTCTATTTGTTGAGCATCAACCATTATAGAGAAGGTCAAAATGTAAATACTTATAAGAAGAAAATGTAAAAAATTTCTAACTTGCATGATTCAAAATTAAAGAAAATTAAAAAAATTAGTAGATAATATAACGAAAAAAAAACTCATTTGCACTATAGATTTCAATGAGAAAGATAGTTTTTTTAATATTTTTAACTTCCCCTTCAATACCTTTTTCAACAAAGATTCAATCATATTAAAATAACAAACTATATTACGACGAAAACCCAAGGATTGATTCAATCCAATTAAAAATTTCTTATCATGAAAAAATACCTTTTATTTTTAACTGTTTTAACAATCTGGGGTTGTGAAACTAATTCTAATTCTGGAAGTTTAACCTCTCCTAATAAAATTCAAAAAGTAGATTTTAAAACTATACCTGTGACTTATCCTGATGTAAAAAAAGACGAAACCGTTGATGATTATCACGGCACCGCAATCCAAGATCCCTACCGATGGTTGGAAGATGATAATTCCAAAGAAACTTCTGAATGGGTAACCAATCAAAACAAAGTAACTTTTGATTATCTAGATCAAATTCCATATCGAGAAGCTATCAAAAAAAGACTCAAAGATGTTTGGAATTTTGAACGATTTGGAACTCCTTTTAAGGAAGGTGGAAAATATTATTATTTTAAAAATAATGGTCTTCAAAACCAATCAGTACTTTACGAACAAGAAACACTAAATGGGGTTTCAAAGATAGTACTTGACCCTAATAATTTTTCTGCTGATGGAACGACCTCTTTGGCTAGTTTGAGTTTTAATAAAACTGGAAACTTATTAGCTTATCAAATTTCAGAAGGTGGTTCAGATTGGCGAACAATTCATGTAAAAGATTTGAAAACGGGTGAAACACTTAAAGACAAAGTTAATTGGGTAAAATTCTCTGGAATCAGTTGGTTTAAAGAGGGTTTTTTCTACAGCCGATATCCAGAACCTGAAGATGGAAAAGAGTTATCTGCTAAGAATGAATTCCACCAGATATATTATCACAAAGTCGGAACAGATCAATCTGAAGACATTTTGACTTACTCTGACCGAGCAAACCCTTTACAAAATGTTTACGCTTCAACCACACAAGATGAACAATATTTAATTCTTTCTGTGGTACAATCTACAAGTGGTAATGCGCTCTATTTCAAGGATTTAAATAAAGATGATAGCGAATTCATTCCGATCTGGCAATCCTTTAACAATGACTTTTCGGTAGCGGATAACGATGGAAGTAAATTGTTGGTTATGACTAATTATCAAGCACCTAACAATCGAATTATTTCAATTGATACCGAGAATCCAGACGAAAAAAATTGGAAAGTAGTCATCGAAGAAAGTAAAGATGATGCTTTGCAAGGTATCGAAATCATCGGTGAAAAAATTATTGCTACCTACATTCATAATGCATCAAGTAAGGTTCAATTTCATAGTTTGGAAGGAAAATATGAGTCTGATTTGAAATTGCCGGGCATTGGAACGGTTGGAGGATTTAGTGGAAAAAAAGAAGACAGTCAAGCTTTCTTTTCTTTCACCTCTTTTACTCGACCAACTACAGTTTATAGTTTAGATATGGCCGCTAAGAAGATTGATATTTTCAAAGCACCTAAGGTTAATTTTAAATCTGACGACTACACAACCGAACAAGTTTGGTTTAAAAGCTACGATGGAACTAAAGTTCCTATGTTTTTGACTTATAAAAAAGGATTAAAATTGGATGGAAAACGACCAACACTTTTGTATGGGTATGGAGGTTTTGATATTCCTGTTTTGCCATCATTTAGAGTTTCGAATACTGTACTTTTAGAAAATGGAGGAATCTATGCAGTAGCCAATATTAGAGGTGGTGGTGAATTCGGAAAAAAATGGCACAAAGCGGGAACCTTAGAAAATAAGCAAAACGTTTTTAATGATTTTATTTCAGCAGCTGAATACTTGATTGCTCAAAATTATACGACTCAAGAAAAATTGGCCATTCAAGGTGGTTCAAATGGTGGACTTTTAGTAGGTGCTTGCATGACGCAAAGACCTGATTTATTTCAAGTTGCTTTTCCACAAGTTGGTGTATTGGATATGTTACGTTATCATACCTTTACTATTGGTTGGGCTTGGGCAACAGATTATGGTCGAAGCGATGATCCAGAAGCCTTTAAATATTTAATCAAATATTCTCCTTTGCATAATGTAAAAGAAATGGAATATCCTGCCACGATGGTAACGACTGCTGATCATGATGATCGAGTAGTTCCAGCACATTCTTTTAAGTTTATTTCAGAATTGCAAAGTAAACATCAAGGGGACAATCCAGTTCTCATTCGAGTGGAAACTAGCGCTGGTCATGGCGCAGGAGTACCCACCGATAAGCAAATTCAATCGGCAGCAGATATGTCTAGTTTTATGCTTTTCAATATGAAAGAAGATGTAATCTATGACCTTAAGAATTAACTGTGAATGATTAACGGTGAATGGTTAACATTCCCAAAATGTGAATTTTGATATTGACACTTTGGAGAAATTAACCGTTCACCATTAACAGTTAACCGTTAAAAACATTTCTATGAGAATACAACGAATCGAGGAATTTAAAATCAATAAAAAACAACATGCCGGAATAAGTGAATTACTCAAATTGTGTTTTTCCTCCTACCCTGCCAACCAGTCTTTTTATAAGCAATTTCCTAGCTTTCGGTTTTTAGTTTTTGAAGAAAAAAAATTAATTGCTCATTTAGCCATAATTCACCGATTGATAAAAATAGGCGAAGAAAGTCTTGTTATTTTTGGTGTGTCAGATTTATGTGTTCATCCTGATTTCCAACAAAAAAAAATTGCAAGTGTATTGTTAGAGGAATTAGAAACTCTTGGCAAAAAACATAAAATCGATTTTATCACATTGATCGCTCAGGAGCAAAAGTTTTATAAAAAAAATGGATTCCAGGTCGCCAACAATAATTGTAGATGGCTGATAATCAACGGTACACAATCACTCGGACTTGCTCAACGGAGTTTAGATAATGCGCTGATGATCAAACCTTTAGCTAAGAAAAAATGGGAAGATGGAATGGTGGATTTTCAAGGATGTTTGTTTTGATTATTTGACCTATGCTATTCACAAGGTGACTCGAGTTACCTTATGAGTAAAGTACTTAAGTTGACTACCTTAAACTTAATAACAACCAAATAAAGAATTTACCCAATTGTTTAAAAATCATAAATTTGTAAAAATCCTCCCTCCTCTCTTTCATTTCATTACATTTTCTTAAATTCGCTAAACAAAAAACAGACTTTTGCATTTTAGATAATACAATGAGATATAAATTATTTTTCCTTCTTCTTCTGTTCGCTTGTCTAGGTTTTCAATCTTCGAAAAAAGCTCCGCTTTCTGCTCGAATTGCCAATTATGATATTCAAGTAAAATTAGATGTCGAGCAAAAAAAATTAATCGCTCACACCAAATTAGTTTGGAAAAATCCATCTCCAGATACTGTTTCAGATTTACAATTCCATCTTTATTATAATGCTTTTAAAAATTCGGAATCTACTTTTTTTAATGAAAGAGGATTACCGTCTCTTTTTAAAACATCATTGCAAGAAGACTGTAATTGGAGTTGGGTCGAGATTCAAAACATGACCGATAATTATGGAAATGATCTGGCTGCGAATATGCATTATATTCAACCTAATGACGATAATGAATCTGATCAAACCGTTTTAAGAGTACCACTTCCTCGACCTGTTTTGCCTAACGAAACTATCGAAGTCGAATTTGATTGGGTAGGAAAAATTCCTAAAACCATGATTCGAACAGGATACAATAAAGACTTTTATTTTATGGCGCAATGGTATCCGAAGGTTGGCGTTTATGAATCTGCGGGCATGCGATATGCCGAAAAAGGAGGATGGAATTGTCATCAATATCATTCAAGTGGAGAGTATTATGGTGAGTTTGGAAATTATAAAGTAGCGATGACGGTGCCTGAAAATTACATGGTTGGTTCAAGTGGAACTCAATCAACTACACCCAAAAATAATGGCGACCAAACGACGACTTGGAATTTCGAAGTAGATGATGTAATTGATTTTGCTTGGGGGGCTTCTCCTCATTTTGTTGAAAGTAAAATGAATTGGAAGGGGATAGAAATTAGACTCCTCACCTACCCTGAACATGTACATTTTAAAAAGCGATATTTTAGCATCTTGCCACAAGCATTAGAGTTCTTTGAAGAGAATTTTGAAAAATATCCTTATCCAAGTTTGACGATAATTGCTCCACCTTTTCATGGAATATATACTGGAGGTATGGAGTATCCAACTTTGATTACCACCTTAAATAGTTGCTTATTACCAACTGGCGTTCGATCAACAGAAATATTGACGGTTCATGAATTTGTCCATCAATATTTTCAACAAATCGTCGCAACCAATGAAATGGAAGAAGCATGGATGGATGAAGGAATTACAAATTTTTATGAAGGTGTAATTATGGATAAAATTTATGGAGAAAAAAGTTCAACCATAGATTTTATGGGAATCAAAACTGGAAATGCGGAAAGTGATCGAGTGAGTTATTTCAACATGGAAAATCCTTCGATTGCTCCGAATTCATTGAAGAGTTGGGAGTTCCCAGGTGGTTCTTATCACACTATCCAATACAGTAAATCGGCAGTTTGGTTAAATACGATGAAAAGAATTGTGGGAGAAAAAACGTTTAAAGAGGCGATGAAAACTTATTATTCTCGTTGGAAATTTAAGCACCCAAGTGCGAAGGATTTTGTGAATGTAATCAATGAAGTAGTTGCAAAAAATCATCCCGAAGAATTTGGTGAAGGCATGGATTGGTTTTTTCAACAAGTACTTTATGGAACTGAAATCTGTGATTATGCAGTCTCTTCTATTTCTAATAACAATAAGGTTACATCTTCTGGAATTTTCGACAATTTGGATGAATGTGAAAAATCTGAATTAGCAAAAAATGAAAAAGAGGAAGAAATTTTCATTTCAAATGTAGTCATACAACGTCTGGGAAATATGACTTTGCCAATGGAAATTTTAGTTCGATTTGAAGATGGAAAAGAGGTCATAGAAAAATGGGATGGAATGGCTACCATGACAACTTTTAGCTATGAAGGCACTCAAAAAATTGAGTGTGCAGAAATTGATCCACAGCATAAAATATTGTTAGATAAAAATTTACTCAACAATAGTTTTACCAGTAAACCTAATCTTAGTGGTGTTCGAAAATATGTCAATGAATTTATGTTTTGGATGCAAAATGCGATGGAAGGATTAGGTGTATTGATTTAGGATTATGAATGTAGGATTATGTATTACCATTCTAATAAATCCTACATCCAGAATCCTAGATCTTGAATCAAAAAATAATGGCAGTAATAAAATCCTACCGTTCAGGTTGGAAAAAAGTTTGGAAAAATAAAAAGATGTGGGTGCTATTGTACTTACTTAATTTTGTATTTGCATTGTTATCAGCTGTACCATTTTCAGGTTTTCTAAGTAAATCTATTGGACATTCCTTGGCTAATACCAATATGTTGGATGGGTTTGATTATACTTTTATTTCTGACTTGCTACGAGAATATGGAAGTGGATTTTCAGTAGTGATGAATTTGTCTATGGGAATTATTTTATTGTTTTTTATCTTTTCTATTTTTTGGATGGGTGGAATTTTATCCATTTTAAAGAATGAAGCAAATGATTATTCTTTTCGAAAATTTTGGCAAGGAAGTGCCGTTTATTTTTGGAAATTAACCCGATTGACTTTTTATTTTATTTTTTTCCAAATTGTCATTTTAGGCTTTTTTGCATTTTTATTTTTGCAACAAGGAGTCTCCCCTTTTGAAGTCGAAAGTGAGATTTCGATTATTAAATCGATTATGATCCTTTTGCCCATCTATCTCTTTTTTGCTACGATATTTTTTATGATTCAAGACTATGCAAAAATTCATATCATTAATGATGATTCGAAATTTATTTTCCAACCTATCAAAAATGCATTTCGTTTTGTTTTAAAAAATTTTAGAAAATGCTTCGGATTGTATCTCATAAATTTATTGACCTTTGCCGCATTTTTTGGAATCTATTGGATTTTGAGTAATAGTTTTAATAGTGATTCTACTCCTACTATTGCACTTTTGTTTTTGATTGGGCAAGCATTTATCTTTAGTAGAATTGCGGTAAAATTATTGAACTTGGGAAGTGCAATGGAGTTATTTCAAATCGAATCTAAATAAAACCGTTTCCAAATTCTTCTCCAACTATTTCCAGCTACCCTAGTTCTTATTCAACAATTATTTGTTTGAGCGATAAAAATGAAAGATGGGAATATCCACCGAAATCGTCGCTCCAAATCGCCAAGCATTTGGTTGTAATTCATTATTTTGATCCGTAATTTTTCTAAGAAGAGGCGTGTACTGCGCACCAAGCATTAATGCCATGGGTGTATTTCCAATTCCCCAAACAGCATGAATTCCAGGCGAAATAATTTGCTCCCATTTAATGTCCTCAGGAAATCCTCCCCCTTGTGAGTTACTCCATCGATAACTAAATGCTGCCCCGATATCAATAATCGGAGCGTATAATGAAAAGGAATGCCCCTTGGCTTTCATTCCATAAAAACTATTTCCCCAGTTCAATGATAATCCAATCGGAGCTGTCACTCCTGTTACAAAACTCTCACTATCACTTCCTTCGTAAGTTGATTCCCAGCCACCATAAAGTCCTGGGTAAGAACTTAAACTTACACTAAATGGACTTTGTCTTTTCACTCGATAGGAACCAACTGGTGCAGCATATTTATTGATGATTCCTTTGATGTCAGCAGTAGAATTAGCAGATAATACATCTACCATAAATCCACCATAGTACATAAAGTTCTTGACTACGCCTTTGAGAATTTTTATTTCTTTTTTAAGTTCTTTGCTATCGTCCATCACTAATTTATTTTCTAAATAATCAATTCTTAATTGGATTAATGGCTCCATCATTTGCATTGAATAAATCATCAATTTTCCATAATCTTTCTTTTGACCAGCTTCGATGGTTTTAATCGTTTTCTTTGCAATCGGTCGATAGGTTTTAAAATAAGGACTCATTTGATAATATTTCGGATTGGAAAAATAAGCCAGCTCAATCGAGTAATCTAAGAAATCAAAAATAGAATTAGCAAAAACTAAAACTGCTTCATGGTATTTTTCTTTTTGGTCATCTTTCAGATATTTTTTTTCATCAAACTCAATTTTACTACTTTCCATACTTTTCATTTTGGTTAAAAACGTCCCCGCCATCTTAGTAAAATTCACAAAATTAACTTTTATCAAATCTCCTAAAACCAATTCGGAACTTAGATTTGGAATTTTTACTTTATTAAAAAGTGGTCGGTCTTGCTGGTAAATTAGTGCTGAAAAGTATAAAGGTGCTTCTTTATTTTCATCAAATAATCTTCGAAAATTTTCTTTAGAAACCAGTTGCTCAAAAGAGGTCCCAGAACCAGAGTGGATTAAATTTTCTCTAATCAATCCTACCACTTCTAACATTTGAATTAATTGAGTATCTGAATCTTGGAATTTTTCATAAAAAGACTCTATTAATTCTACCACATTTGATTCCGTTTGAATTTTTTTATAAATAAAACCAGCCATCATAAAAAATTGCAACTCTGGCTTATTTTTTAAATCTTCATAATCTTGATGAGTTTGAACCATTAAACTAAAGTTCTCAGGTATCGCAATAAGATCCTCTTCGAAAGCTGTCATCCACACTTCACCCATCGAAGGAACTTTGAAGATGTCGTTATTTTTTAATAAAAAATAAGTATTGGGCAATAGCGCAGTTAGTTCTGTAGATTGATCTACCTGTCCCAAAAAACGATCAAAAAAGGCAAGCAATAATTCTTCTTTTACTCGATCAACTAAAAACTGAGCGGTGGCATCTACAATTTGAGTAGTCATAGAAGGAGGAGAGAAAGGTTCCTTATCATATAAATCTACAACACCATCTGAATCATTATCTACTATTTCCCTGATTTCATTTGGATATTTTTCGGAATATTTTATTGTAAAACAATTGTAGGCTGTTTCATCCAAAATAATTTTGTCGTCATTAATATATGTTTTATAGTCTTCTGGAAAATTATCATCACATTCTAACAATAAGTGATAATCAAATACTTCTATTCGTTTTTTTGCAAAAGCATTTTCTTTGATGTAATCATCTAAATCTTCTAAAGTACTCGGTTCAAATATTTTATAATCAAAATCATCTCTAAATGGATTTTCAATAAATTGTAATACTTGCTCAATTTCTACTTTTTCGGAGGAATCAAAATCTGTTTTTTCTTCATAAATTTCTAAAAGAAGTGGCAAATCGTTACGCTCTAATAAATCTTTATATTCGATAATGATACTCGTTTCATTAAATGCCTCTTGGGAAAAAAGAAAAGTAGGAAATAGAAAAATGATTAGCGTTAGATGGTTTTTCATTTGAGGTTTCGTTTGTTTGAATTAAAGTTAAAAATAATTTTGAATATGAATGATTTTTATATTTCCTTTTCTTGGTTCAAAATGAATTTACGTGGAGCTAAATTCTGAACTCATCTGGTGTCAAAATTTATCAAACTAGGTAAAATCATTTTGCCTCCTTTTTTATTAAAAAAAAAGCTACCGACAAATCATTGCCGATAGCTTTTCAAAATTACTGTTATCAAAATCAGTAAATAGTTTTAGCTTTCATCTTTTATTAAAATTCTCGTATGGCTTTAAAGGAGCCTGTAATGGGTGATGTTCCAGAACCTGTAGTAACTTCTCCTGAGAATGTTCCTTCGCAAGTTTCTCCTACCACCTCTGAATATTGAGTAAAGGTAACTGAGATATCACTTCCATTTCCTCCATTTGGATTAGTTGGTGTACCTGATACATATAAAAATCCACCTCCAAATGTTCCTACAGCATTACCCAAGGTCTGAAGAGAAATATAATCTTGGTTATTACTTTGTCCTGTAATAAATTGCTCTCCTGAACCTTGCCCCAAGGAATCATTGATTGAAATATATTCTGTCAATGTATACGTCATTCCATCCAACTCATAAGTAATAAATTCTGCCAACGTGATACATGCTTGCACTTCTCCCATATCAATAGAAGGTGCAGAAGGATAGGTCGTTGGATCACTTTGAGTAAAATCATCTAAATCAACAACTGTAATTTCAACCTCTGCTGCTGTTCCACAATGTGTAAAAGCATAATCTATCGTTCCGTCTGATGTGTAAGCATAATATTCTGCCCAGCCTAATTTGATTTTAGCATAACCATTCGTTACTGGATTATTATCACAATCTATTAGCGTTCCAGTTACATTCATTGAGTTATCGATAACTGCTGAAGGATCAATATTGATAGGATCTAAAGTCATATCTGCTGTAAATGGTCCAACCTCAGTAGTATAAATTGCATCACCACAATTAGTATATCCTGCAGGATAAATGTTTAAAGTGAATGTTGTATTGGTTGGAACTTGTCCTGAAAATACTCCTCCAGAATTGGTTACATCACAAGCTGTATTTCCCCATCCTTGACCACTATCAAAGTTTAAACAAACATAAGCACCTTCTAAACTTACTCCTTCTAACAATACACTTCCGTCTAAGTAAATTAGGTCCCAATTAATATCACAATTCCAAAATGTAAAGTGAGAAACGTCTCCTACATATTCATTGCCTTGCAAAGTTGCTTTCCCTTCTTCTTTCCATACTCCATTCGTTTCGTCAAAAAACCAAAGTGGAATTTCAGCTGGTGCTGAACTTGTTTGTCCACTTGCTACTGGCATAGTTAACTGTACTGTTTTTCCATCAGCAACATTTAATAATTCTCCGCCGCTTCCTAATAATTCAACTGCAACCATTCCGTAAGAAGTCAAACCTTCTTCTACATTT
>JBGCCY010000146.1:0-39647 GCA_045104975.1 Saprospiraceae bacterium | reverse complement strand
TTCCAAACAGATCTTTCCCTCGAATAAAAAAACATAAGCTAAAATTCCCAATGAACTATAGGCGTATATTTTAATATCAGTTCCTTAAGTTGACAACATTAGTCCAGAGGACCAGCGCTAGCGACGATTTTTTTATTGTTCTAGGGGTGGTGCCAGCGGCAAGTGGGGCGTATAGCTCCACTTGCCGTTTTAGCCTTTGTTGGTGACTGCCTTCTTTCTATCTTTTGATGATTAATTTTCGATGAATTGGATTTCTTATATCCCCGATTTTGACGATATAAATTCCTGTATTTAAGTCAGAAAAATCGAAGTTCATATTATTGTCTCCACTTAAAACTTGTTGAATATGATTGACTATTAATTTTCCAGTAATGTCAAAAACAGAGATTGTAATTTCTTCATCATTTTGAGAAGTGTAATCTAAACTTACCAATCCTGACTGACTTGGATTTGGATAAAATTCTCCTGCCTCTCCATTTTTTCCTTTAAAGTTTATACTAATGACTTTACTATATTCAAATTGTCCGTCAAAATCAATTTGCTTCAAACGATAATAATTAATTCCATTTTTAGGAGTATTATCTTCAAAACTATAGTCTTCTCTTTCTGTGGTCGTGCCACTTCCTTGTACTTCGCCTATGGCTTCAAAGTTCTCCAAATTAGAGGTTTTTTCAATCATGAACTTTTTATTATTCTGTTCCGATGCAGTTTGCCAATTCAATAACACATCATTACCTCTCTGATTACCATTAAAACTAGTGAGTTCGACTGGTAAGAGAGTAGCGGCTTCAATTCTAATTCTATCTAAAGCCATTTCTTCTTGGATACCACTAAAAGCACGAACTCTTACAACGAGTGAATTACCTGTAACGGCACTACCTGCGATTACATCTAAGTCAGCTGTAAAAGTTTGCATAGCAGCAGCAATAAGCGTATTTGAAGATGTTACAGTACCATCTCTTTCATCATCAAATCGGAATCTACCACCAGTTGGTGAATCTCCACGACATTCCCCAATTTTCACCCATCCAGCATTATCAATGTTGTATTCAATGATCAAGAAATCTGCGGGCTCGTACCGGGTTGCTGTAGTATTTGGAGCAGCAACATCAAAGCTTATTTTCATACCTGTGTAGTTTGTTACGGTAAGAGCATCTAGCGTAATATATATTTCACTATTTCCTCCTACGTAGCCGTCAAAATCTTCCCAAAGTAGAAAGCTAGACCCTTCAAAATTAGAAATGTCATTCCAACTAGTCTGACTGCTGTTATTTCCCCTAAAGAAATAATCGCTAGCAGCAAAATTCTGGAATGTAACATTAGTACCCAGACTATTTGTAGTACTATATCCTACGTAATTAGTACCTTCAAAGCCTTCTTGATGAATGAGGAGTTGAGCATATGACAAGCTACAAATGAATAAAAGAGATAGAGTAATTAAATTTTTCATCTACTGATTTTTTTTTGGTTTACAATTAGAATTCTTTGTTAAAATGTCTAAAGTGAGACAATCAGAGCTATTCTTAGCGTTTATGTCGATTGCCACCAACATTCGTTACCCGCATGTTTACGGATAACCAATTATGATGTTTTGATTCAACTTATAAAATTTAAGTCGATGCTTAATTTATGGGTTAGTTATTTATTGATGACGTTTAAAACTTTAAGGAGAAGAATCATAATATTAAATAATATCTATGCCTTACTTTAGTTTTAAGCGCTTTGTTCCATCCCTAAAAAGATTCTCCTATCCATCTAAACAAAAAAGACAAATCATCAGAGTTTTATAAAAGCGTTAATTACAGTACAAAAGCCAAGTCAGCCTCCTTATATATACTTACCAAATATGAAAATAATTCCGAATATTAAAAACCGATCCCCCATTTTTCCCAGAAGAAACCTTCCCCGCTTCGGAAGATGCCCACTAAGTTTTACCTTGGACGTTCTCTTGTGCAATTTTATTTTTCAGTACCGGCGAATTCATTCGCCTTCCTTATTATGTCGGCGAATGAATTCGCCGGTACTATAGGGACACATAAGTGTTTGGCCAATCTGCTCTATCATTTACCAATCTTGCTTTTACAGGATTATTCAGAATATAAAAAACTATATTATTATATTCTTTTTCATTCCTGACAAAATGATCATAACTATCCTTTTGCCAAAAAGTACCTTTCCTTCCTAGTACTCGATTTGCGGCGACGGAACTTCCTCCTTTGATTAGTTTCATTATTTTATCCAATTGGATATAGTTCTTGGGTGTTCCATCGGGCAAGAATTCAGTTTCGTTTTCTAACTGGATAGAAGTTGCAAATAATACATGAACATGGTTGGGCATAATGCAGTAAGCAATTAATCGATACAATTGATTGTCGTATTCATGCAACTTATCTTTTACGATTTGGGCAATCGTTTCGTTCTTGAGATGACATTCTCCATAAGGATTATCATCTAATTGGTGCTCGTATTTTTTAAAAAGTAGTTTGCGCTGACGAATGATTTCATCTTGATAACCTGATTTTTTTTTCAACAAGGATTTTTTTGACAAATTTTTCGTATTGGTTTTGTATTTGGTAGATGATAGCTTGGGGTAAACTATCTGCAAGACGAAAGGTGACAAAAAAACTTGCACCAACTGGCGCAATATGCGGCAACCGATTGTGGTAAACTGTTTTCATTGGTTTTCTCATTATCATAGTACCGGCGAATTCATTCGCCTAAATAAATATTCATTTCCTCAATCTACTAAAAACAAAAGCATTCGCCAAACCAAGGCGAATGCTTTTTTCCAGTACAGGCGAATTCATTCGCCTTCACTATTATGTCGGCGAATGAATTCGCCGGTACTCTACTCCCCTACTTTCACAAATCTTTGTGTTGCAAATTTCACCTCCGCCTGCGGAATATAAATCGAATAAAATCCACCAGGCAAATCTGAAATATCTATTCTCGGAGAATTCACTCCTCTATGCAAACTCGCTCTTTCCGTTTTCACCAAAACTCCTCTTGCATCAAAGATCATCATTTCGATGTCCGCCTCTTGTGGTGTATTTATTTTTACAAAAATAAAATCCATCGCAGGATTCGGTACTAAACTTTCCAACGTTGGTTTTCCATCCTCATTTAGAATCTGTACAGCAAAAGAATTTCCAATATTTGGATTCGTCAAAGTTTGCGAACAAGGAATCTCGATCACATATTTTCTTTGATTATAAAAGTTAGAAAAACTCCATGCACCATTCCAAGGTGCTATGATCACAAAATCTTGATCGTCAGAATTTTCATTACAAAATCCACAAGGGTTAACATTATTAAACGTTAATCCTTCTCCATTGAACCAAACTAAATTTCCTTCAGAGTTGTAATCGTTTAACCCAATGTAAGACATATCAGAAATGTTTTGTTGAATAAAGTCATTTTCTGCTTGCGAACTAATTGCTGCCAAATATCCACCATTAGATTCTGCAACTGCTTGCGCATCTGTTGGTCTAGAAACATCATCAGAAAGAAAATAAGCTGAATTATTAAATTCGCCTAGTGAAGTAAAACCAGGAATTGATTGTGGGCAACCTCCTCCATTTGGATCTAAAACGGTAACATTAAACGTACATATTTCATCATACTGACAATAGGCCGCTCCACCTAACATCAAGTTCGACAATTGAACAGTTGTTGTTCCTATTGGAAATTCACTTCCACTTGGCAGACCATTGAGCACTTCATAATTATTTAAATTAGCTGTACAATATGACTCTAAAGTTGGTGGATTATAATCCACTATTGCTCCTGTTGAAGAAGTAGCGGTAACGGTAATATCCAAAGGACAAGTGTAAACATTTGGCGCAGGATCTATGTAAATAAAAAATAAACATTGCTCCGTGTTTCCACATGCATCAGTTACTTCATAGACAACTGGGTGTCCACTTGGCACAGGAAAGTAAGTACTTCCCGATGGTGTTCCAGCTATTTGTGTGATCGTCAATCCGCCATCTGGACAGTCTGTGGTTGCAGTTGGAATATTCCAGGTAACCACTTCAAGATAACTATTTGCAAATGTTCCTTCAACGATAATATCGCTTGGACAATTGGAAACATTAATACCCGGATTAGGAGGATTATTGCCACATGGAATCTCCATCACGTATTTTCTATTATTATAAAAATTAGAAAAACTCCACTCGCCATTCCAAGGTGCCATGATCACAAAATCCATTTCTTCGGAATTTCCATTACAAAATCCACAAGGGTTGACGTTGTCAAAATTAACTGCTTCGCCATTGAACCAAACTAGATTTCCTTCCGAGTCATAATCATTTAATCCAATGTAAGACATCTCGGAAATGTTTTGTTGGATAAAATCATTTTCCTCTTGTGAACTAATTGCAGCTAAATATCCACCATGTGTTTCAGCGACTGCTTGCGCATCCGTTGGTCTGGAAACATCATTGGAAATATAATATTTACTCCCTTCATATTCTCCTAAAACGGTAAAGCCTGGAATCTCATCTGGACAATCTCCACCTCCAGTATTACCATCGATTACAGTCACCTCAAAAATACAAGTAAAGACTTCACCACATACAGGTGCCAAACCATTTTGATATAAATTATACGTGATGACAGTTGTTCCAATGGGGAAAAGACTTCCGCTTTCTGGACCAGTCATATTACTTATCGAAAATGAAACTGGACAATCTGATATTACTGATGGAACTACGTAATCAACGATCGCTCCAGCTGCTGAAGTCGCCTCTACGGATATATTCTCAGGGCAAACTAATTCAGTTGAATATGGATAACTCACCATATGAATAGTAAATACACATAACTCCATATTCCCACAAGCATCAGTAATTTCATAAACTACTTGGTGAGTACCAGGATAAATTCCTGACGCTCCTACCATTGGTCCACTTACCCATGATACCGTTAAACCACCATCTGGACATGCTGTGGTAGCTGTTGGAATTTGATAATTTGCATCACCTAACAATTGACTTTGAGGAATATCAATAAAAATAGTTTCACTTGGACAATCGACAATGATATCAGAACTAGTATTTCCACAAGGAATTTCCATCACATATTTTCTACTATTATAAAGATTAGAAAAACTCCATGCGCCATCCCAAGGTGCCATGATAACGAAATCCATTTCCGCTGAATTTTCATTACAAAATGCACACGGGTTTACATTGTTATAAGTTAATGGTTCTCCATTAAACCAAACTAAATTCCCTTCTACATCATAATCATTTAATCCGATATAAGACATTTCGGAAATGTTTTGCTGGATAAAATCATTTTCTGCTTGCGAACTAATTGTGGCTAAATATCCACCTTGCAATTCTGCTGCTGCTTGTGCATCAATTGGTTTAGCCACATCATTGGATATATAATATTTACTGTCTCCAAATTCTCCTAAGGTTGTAAAACCTGCTACAGATGCAGGTGCATTACAATTGTTATTATTAGGTAAATTGATTGTTACCGTAAAACTACAAGTCTCAATTGCCGCAGTACAATTATTCGTCAAGGTATACTCAACCAAAGAAACTCCAGTTCCAAATGAGTAGCCAGGCTGAAAGCCATTATCAGTTAAAGTATAACCATCCGGGCAATCACTAAAAACTTGTGGTAAGGTCCATCCAACATTATTTGGACCAGAAAGATCACCATTACTGATAACAATATCATCAGGGCAAGTGACAAAATAAGTTTGCGTCGGAGTTGTACCACAACTTCCATAACTATAATTAAAAACACCAGCACATTCTGCCTCGCATGAGTTGAGATAAGTATTTCCATCAGCACCACAAACTGGTTCGTTCGTCGTTGGACAACCGCAACCCAAAGTTTCTGCACAAGGAATTTCCAGGATAACTTTTCGGACATCCGTAGCAGGAATCCAATTCCATTTTCCATTCCAAGGATGAAGCTCTACAGCATCATTAGCTGTAGTATTGGGCTCACACCAAGTGCAAGAAGCATCTTCATAATTAGTATAAGTAGTCGGTTCACCACTATCCCAGACTTCTGTTCCTTCTACCTCAATATCATTCATTCCGATAAAGCCTTGTTCTCCTCCCCAAAAAGAAAGGTAGTTATTTTCCCCTTCAGAATTAATGGAAACCAAATATCCTCCTTGCGCATCTGCCAAAGCCAAACCTTCTGCATAAGTCATTGGATCATCTGAAACAAAATATTTATGTCCACCATAATTTCCAATAAAAATAAATCCTTCTCGACTGGCAAAGCAACCGGTATCTTCATTTCCAATTCCTCCGCCAGAACTTCTGACGCCAATCGTAAATCCACATTCGACTACATTTCCGCAAGCATCAGTTGCTTCGAAAACAATGGTTTCTCCTCCTATTTCGAAAAAGCTTCCACTTGGTGATCCGGAAACTTGAGTGATCGTCAATCCACCTAATGGACAAGTAGTTGTAGCAGTCGGAGCAGTCCAATTATAATTTTGACCTCCTTCTGCCAAGCTTGCCGAGAAAACAATATTGACAGAATCAACTGGGCAATTCATAGTTATTGCTCCTTCTGAAATATTTGCCGTAGGCGTAAAAAATGCAGGTGAACCATTCAAAGAAATATTTTGAGAACTGATCGTTGCAACTGTTCCTGTTTGACCAAAATCCCAAATCCTTTTTTCCAAATTACCCACTTCCATTCCTTGTGGAAAAGTATAACTCGCATTAGCAACTTCACTATTATCAATTGTAGTCCTCGCCCAAAGGACGTAAGTATATTCTCCCATTGAATTTTTAAATGCACCACCTTTTATGCTTGATGGCAAATTCAACAATGCAGTTTGCGCAGCATCATATTCTTTTCTAAAAAGTAAATCTGTCGTCGTTTTATAACCTATCCCCTGCTCGTGAATGACTTGATCGAAATGTTCAATGACATTTAGATTTTCGAAAAAACCCATGTGATCAAATGAGTCATCGGCATTGGCTGCGGTTTCTCTTTCAGCAATTTGATAAGGATGAATTTGAATCAATCCTTCTTGCATAGCTGCTACATAAGATTTCATAATGAAATTTCGAGCGCCTTCATCACTTCCAAAAAGATTAATATTTGGATTGTTAGGATCTGGAAATGCGACTCTTGGAACATTGTATTCGGTAATCATCCATTCCTTCAAAGGATAAGTCACTCCATCATAACCATAGTCGGCAAGGTGCTGAGCACGTATTGTTTTTTTATCCAAAAATCCTTCAATGCCTCGATCAGAATGTCTTTCGTAAGCAAATCCTCCAATGGTATTATCCCAATATCTCATACTTCCATCGAAGTGCGGATAACTGTGAAATCCCATCACATCAAAATAAGCACCACCACCCAATGGAAATTCTGAAGTCGGACTTCCATCATTTGGATTATCGGTATTTCTTAAAACTGCATCTAAGAAACTTTCATAACCTACTCCTGACAAAACCACATAATCATCTGGTGAATGTGTTTTTATAACTTGGTAGGCAATACGCATGGTTCGGACAAAATGAAAAATTGGTGCACGTAATTTATAGTCGCAAGGGTCCGGATTATTTTCCCACCAATTGCCTGGTTGCCCAGGTTCGAGCCAACCACTTGCTCCTGAATAATCGAATCCAGGTTCATTCCAAATTTCCCAAAACTTTACATGATCACCTACTGATTCCAGCAAATCCCACATGTATCGAGCGAAGTAATTATTTTCATTGACTGGTGTTCCGTTCAGTCCTCCGTCAAAAATTGGTTCATATAAATTAGCAAACATATCCGTCGGAATGCCTGGACAATATTCTGTCTGATCCGCATGATCGGGGTGAGCAAATCCTACAATGAGCGTATTATCTTTCATCCCCATCGCTTCGTAATAATCATAGATGCCTTGCCAAGTTGGGTAATCATAAATCAAAGTGATAGCCTCTGGCAAGGAAGATCGAAATGCTCGCACGCCTGCCCCGTCAGTTCCTGCTGCTGGATTTCCACCTACGATGTCGGTGAGAAAATAGTCATTCCAATTGCCACCGTAATATCCGGGATTCACTCCAGGTCGAAATATTCCGTCGTAGGGAGTGACTTGATCGTTAGCATTGTAACTTACTTGGGCACGTGTGTCTATTGTTACAAAAAATAAAAAAGACAAGGTAATTAGGAGTATATTCTTTTTCATGGTGTTTATTTAAAGATTTTTTTTTGTTATAAGCATTTCAAAGGATAAGTCTGTTCAAGGATTAAATCAGAGTTTTTTATTGCTAAGGTCAAGGATTAAATCCCCTACTCTCTTGGTTTTAAAAAATGAGATTAGTTTTTTTTTTATCTCGACTTGGATACAATGGAAAACATTAATTTTCTTTTTGTCACGTTTTTTAAATATTTTTATTAAAAGAAAACATACTCTATAATTATGGGAAAAAGGATACACATCAAAAATGCACCCCATTTTTTGACTACAAATACTTACAATAGATTTCCTTTTTTCAACTAAGATATCTTTTGTAATATCTTAGTTGATGTCATTGCCAATTGTCAAAAATTGAAATCATTCGAATTAATTGGTTATAAAATAAATCCAGATCATACTCACTTGATTTTAAAACCAACTGGAGAATTTAATATTTCCCAAATCATGCATAGTATTAAACGAGTGAGCTCTGACCAAATTAATCAAATCATTTGCTATAAAAATGAAAGTGAACTTTACAAAAGTTTTAAATGGACTTCTCGCCTAAAAACTTATAATCAATCTTTTATCCGAAAAAATAATTATCTCCAACATCATGAATTTCCAAAATTCAAATGGCAAGAAAGCTTTGATGACCAATTAATTAGAACTCCTGAAAGACTTTCTAAAACTATTGTCTACACTCGATATCAAGCTGAACATCATCAACTTAATGAGAATAAATTTCTTTTTATCAAAAAGAAGATTCCAAGTGACTTGATTTTTATCGGGGAAAAGAAAAAATGATTTTGGGAAACAAAACCGGAATATTAAAATCCCTACTCTCTTTTTTTACATCGAGAACAGGAGATTTAATCCCCGGCATTGTTACCCAAAAATTTCCAAATTCATTATTTACTCTGCTTCACAAATTTCATTTGCGAATACTTCTTCTGCCCTTCTGGTATTTTCACAAAATACAATCCACTAGGCAAATCAGTAATATCTAATTCAGTAAAGACTAAACCTTGATGTAAACTTGTTTCAACTGCTTTCACCAAAGTTCCTCTTGCATCAAAGATTTGAATATTAACCAATTCTTCTTTTTGTGAATTTATTTTTACAAAAACAAATTCCGAAGCAGGATTTGGTACTAAACTTTCAAGCGTTGGTCTTTTCAATTCTTCACTTGAAGAAGTATTAGCGCCAGCGTTAGAAGAAATGAAATTTTGCGTAGCACCATTATCGAAATCAGGAGAGCAAGGAACCTCAATTAAATATTGACGTTGATTCCAGAAATTACTCCAACTCCATCCACCATTCCAACTATGCATTACCACATAATCTTGATCTCCTGAATTTTCATTACAGAATCCACAGATATCAAAATTAGTATAATCAACTGCCTCTCCGCTGAACCATTCTAATGTTCCTTCAGTCGTTGCATCATTTAATCCAATGTAAACTACTCCTGAAATGAATGGCTGTAAAAAATCATTTTCTGCTTGCGAACCAACCGTCGCCAAATGTCCTCCAAATCCTTGTGCAATCACTTCAGCATCTTCTGCTCGAGCAATATCATCCGATAGGAAATAAGCACTTCCATTAAATTCACCTAAGTAAGTATGTGCAGGAAGATTATCAGAACAACCTCCTGTCTGAGATTCTACGGTAACTGTAAACGAACAAAATTCATCATATTGACAATAAGCTGCTCCTCCTAACATTAGATTGGATAATTGAACAGTTGTCGTCCCTATTGGAAATTCGCTCCCACTTGGCAAGCCATTCACAACCGTATAATTTTCTAAATCTGCGGTGCAATAAGAAATCAAAGTAGGATCTCCATAAGTAACAATTGCTCCTGTTGATGAAGTTGCCGTAACTGTAATATCTGCTGGACAATTATATTGAGGATCTTGAGGATCAACATAAACGTAAGTGATACATGTTTCAGAATTCCCGCAAGCATCAGTAATTTCATATACGATAGGAGTTCCGCTAGGTGTTGGAGAAAATTCATACCCACTTCCTAAAGTTGGCCCTGCAATTTGTGTTACCGTCACTCCTCCATCAGCACAATCAGTCGTTGCAGTTGGCACCGTCCAATCTGTCATTGCAGTAAAATTATTAACTGCCAATCCATCTAAATAAATATCAGGATTACAATTGGATACCTGTAAACCACTTCCTGTATTTCCACATGGAATTTCCATGATGTATTTTCTATTATTATAAAAATTAGAAAAACTCCAGGTTCCATTCCAAGGTGCAATAATCACAAAATCCATGTCTGCAGAATTTTCATTACAAAATCCACATGGGTCAATATTATCATAAGTTACATCTTCGCCATTCACCCACTCAAGATTTCCTTCCGAATCAAAATCATTCAATCCGATATAAACCATCTCTGAGATATTTTGCTGGATAAAATCATTTTCCTCTTGAGAAGTAATTACCGTCAAATACCCTCCTTCCAATTCTGCTACTGCCTGCGCATCTACTGGTCTCGAAACATCATTAGAAATATAATATTTACTATCTCCAAATTCTCCTAAAACAGTAAAACCTGCAATCTCCCCAGGACATGGTCCTCCTCCTGTATTTCCTGCTTCAACTGTAATGGTAAAATTACAACTTGCTTCATTTCCACAAGCATCAGTCGCGGTCCAAGACACATCATAAATTCCAGCACTCAAAGTAACTCCTCCTGATGTTGGTCCACCTGATCCCGAAATACTTATATTCAAACCTCCATCTGGACAAGTCGTTGATCCAGTTGGCGTATCATAATTGACCGAGACAGCTGATTGTCCATCTGGGATGGTTACATTGATATCACTAGGACAATTTATAGTTACATTACTTCCTGTTCCTCCTTCACATGAAAACTCAACAACATACAATCGTTTGTTAAATTGATTGGAATAACTCCAACCACCATTCCATGAATGCATCACTACATAATCATCGTCTTCTGTATTCGGATTACAAAATGCACATAGATCATAATTAGTGTAAGTCAATGGATCACCATTTACCCATTCCATCGTTCCTTCTGTAGTAGCATCATTCAATCCGATATAAACTAATTCAGAAATATTAGATTTGATAAAATTATTTTCTTCAGCAGAGTTGATGACGGCCAAATGTCCACCAACTGTTTGAGCAGTTATTTGAGCATCAGCTGGTCGATCAACTTCATTGGCAATAAAATATTTATGACCATCGAATTCTCCTAAAAAAGTAAATCCTGCCACTTCATCTGGACACCCTCCACTTGAGGCTTGAACCGTTACTGAGAAACTACAAATCACTACATTTCCACAATCATCTGTTGCTTCATATTCCACTTCTGATGTTCCGATTGGGAAAACGCTACCACTTGCCAAACCTCCAGTCAAACTTAAATTCAATCCAGATCCACATGTCGTCGAAACATCAGGTTGATTATAATCTACAACTGCTCCATTGGCATCTGGCGAAGCGAAAGCAGTTATATCATCAGGACAAATTAAAGTGATCGTTGCTGGTGGAACAAATTCATTTTTAGTCAAAAAGATAGGCGTTGCATTCAATGGAATATTACTCGCACTAATTTGTCCAGTCGCCAAGTTTTGAGAAAAATCCCATTCTTTTTTCCAAACATCAGATAAACCAAAACTTGCTGGAAACGAATAAGTTCCACTTGCCGACTCTGATAAATCGATTGTCGTTTTTGCCCAAACGACATAAACATATTCTCCATTGGGTTGCAAAAATGCGCCTCCATCCAAATCCGCTGACAAATTCATTTCATCTGTTTTTGCCTGATCGAAAGTAGTTCCGAACAAACAATCGGAAACTGTTTTATAAGCCATCCCTTCGATATTTATAATTTGTTCGTAGGGTTGGATATCATCCATTCGTTGATATAATCCCATCAAATTAAATTCAGGATTTCCAGTTTGTCCATTGTTCGCAGTTCCAAAATATTCACGTTCGCCGAGTCGGAAAACATGAATTTGCGACACATCTTCTTTCATCGCATTGACCACCGCTTTGATTATATAATTTTTCTGAGCTTCTTCCGAACCGATCCATTGTCCACCGACAGGATCTCGTGGAATATTTATTTCTGTAATGATGGAACCTTTGATTGGATAAGTCGCACCATCATAACCATAGTTATCTAAAATATTTTGGCGAGCTTGTTTTTTAAATGGAATACCAAAAGCTGCTCGATCTGAGTGACGCTCATAAGCCAAACCTCCAATCGCATTATCATAATAAATTGTTGAACCATCAAAGTGTGGGTAAGAGTGAAATCCCATCACATCAAAATAAGCACCACCACCCAAAGGGTATTCAGCAGTAGCAATATCTCCTCCATTTGGATTATCTGTATTTCTTAAAATCGCATCTAAGAAACTATCAAATCCAACTCCAGCAACTACCACATAATCATCTTCCGAAATCGTCTTGATTATTTCATAAGCGATCCTTAGGGTACGCACATAACTTTCAATTGGTGCTCGCAATTTATTATCACAAGGATCAGGATTTTGATCCCACCAATTACAAAATGGGTCGCCCGGTTCTCTCCATCCACATTGCCCTGAAAAATCAAATCCTGGCTCGTTCCAAATTTCCCAAAATTTCACATAAGGCGTATATCGTGTTACCACTTCATGCATGTAAGCAGCAAATAAATTATCATCATTATAAGGTGTACCATTCGCGCCTCCATCCCAAATTGGTTCATACAAACCAGCAAACATTTCAGACTGAATGCCCGGACAATATTCGGTTTGTTCTTGGTGAGTGGAATGTGGAAATCCAACAATTACGGTCAAATCTGTCAAACCTACATCACCATAATAATCGTAAGTTGGCAACAAATAATCATAACCAAATTGAGTCACAAAATCATCAGACATTGCGGTTCTCATCGTCTTGACACCAACTCCAGGAATTCCATAAAGTGAATTTCCAGCAGCCACATCAGCCACTTGCTCACTTGTCCAATTTGGGTAAAAAGAAGGATTCACTCCTGGCCTAAAAAGACCTTCATAAGGGGTGACTTGAGTGTTAGCATTGAAGTTAACTTGTGCAGTTAAGCCTACAGTCAAACATAGGCAAAAGAGGGTAAAAAACTGTTTCATTAATAAAAGTTTTTGTTTCGAAAAAATTAAAATCGGAAATTGGAGATATAGCATTACAATTGAATAAATTCAATTGATTAATTATAACATGTTGATTGTTAGCATTTTAGAGTACTCTATATGTAGATATTTCAATTTGAGTATCCAGTAAAAGATGTGGGAAATAAGGAGTTTTTTATCAACTCGATGTAAAGCTAAATAAATAAAGAAGAATGCAATAATTTTTTTGGAAAAAAAGATTTTTGAGAATGAAGTACTTGTCATAAAAAGTCCTTTCAAATTTTGAAAATCTGGAAGGACTAATGCGTTTAAGGTTTGGAAAAAAATGATTTTTAATTGATCGGAAATGTTTCTACTAAAGAGAATATCCAAGAGAAATTAATGATTCGTTTAGTTTGGTTTTTAAAATTCGTCCATCATAAGAAACGCTGATTAGGTAATCCTTTTCAACTAAAAAATCTTGCACAAAATTATCATGTCTAATTTCTTGAATACAACTTTTTCCAAAGCTATTCCAAATTTTCACTTTAGAATCTTCGCCTGCACTAAATAAAAATCCATTTACAATTTTTAACCGACGAATTATTCCATGATGGGCTTGAAATGAATTTCTTAAAACAAGATTACATTGTTCTTTTTCCCATAAAAAACTTTGGATCACACCTTTGGAATTTCCAATAAAAATTATTCCTTTTAATGCATCAAAAGCAATGGAATTAATAGGGATATTTAAATGGAAAGATTTCATTAATTCTCCATTCTTAAAATTCCAGATTTTAAGCCTCCCATCCTCTCCTACTGAACAAATTTCCTTGTCGCTGATTTTGATAATTTGCCAAATCCATTCATCATGTCCTTCCCATTTTAACAATACATTTCCATTTTCATCTACCACGTTTATTTTACCATCGCCACCGCCACTTATAAAAGTTGAATGATCAATTTTACATAAAGTCAAAACAGTTGCATCATGAATTGCTACATCTTTTTGATGGAGAAATTTTCCGTTTTCATTTTTCCAAAACTTAATAATTTTATCCCTAGATGCACTCAATAAAATATTCCTATTGAGTTTTAACAAAGCAATAATCGAATTTTGATGACCAACAAATTCATCTACTTTCTGCCCAGAAGAAATATCCCAAACTTTTATTAATCGATCTCGACCTGCCGTAAATATATTGTTATCGAATTTAATCACCGACCAGATATAGCCTAAATGACCTTCTAAAAATGGGCTATTTTCTGAAAGAATTTGGCACTCTGCTTTTTGATATAAGATATCACTTCGTAAGATATACTTCTCGCCACTCAAAACTTCTTCACCAGAATGCCATAAATTATGGTCGAATATAATTAAGTCTCCTACTTCTGGTAGAAAAGATTGAATAACTGTATCATCTTCTTTTGAGTTGAAAAAGAGTGTTCGACCTCCTTTATAATCTTTCGCACTATTTAAATACACCATAAAAGTCAACTTCGATTGTAACTCTTTTGATCGAAAATGAATCCCATCTAAATGTTTATTAAAATACTGTCCTGGCAAATACCTGCAGATTCGAATCCTATCATTTAATTGGCTCAAATTCCATTTTCCTTTTTCTTCTTTCGCAATACCTTCAACCTCAATTTGAGAAGGAACATAATCTTTTATTTTTGAAAATAAGGTCTCCGCAAGAAGTTGATTATCAAGAATCTGCCTTTCATTATTCCGATAAGAAGTTGGATAATGCGAATGAGCACTTTGGAAGGAATGTCGTTTTTGCAAAATTAGTTGTTCACAAAAAGACTTGGAGAAAGCTTGTTTTACGACAAAACAAACTTCTTTTCTTTGCGGTAATAATTGAAGAATTTTATTCATAAGCTTAACAAAAAAAAATCTGATCACAACAACTCAAAAAAACAAAACCACTTCATTTGATTTTTAAAAGCTGGTTAAAACTCAACAATCAAAAAAGCAGTTTTCGAGTTTGTTTTTTCTCATCGTCGTTGCAATCAGATCAACTATATTAGAAACGAAAATCTCAACGTAGGACGACTCTCCGAGTCGTTTCACATCACTAGGTAACGACTTGGAAAGTCGTTTTACGGTAGTCGAGTTTGGATTACATCATGAAATCCACCACCCGCTCTATCACCTCTGGACTTTTAATCAAATGAAAATGTCCAAATCCATCCGTCACTTGCAACTCTGCATTTTCCCAATGCTCCACCATCTTTTCTGCTTCCGCAAAATCCACTTGCTCATCTTGTTTATCATGTACAACCAATGCTTTGTCTATTTTTAAAAAAGGATTGATGTATTCAAAATTAGTTTTCTCTAACTCCATTCCTGAAACACTTTCTAATTTTTCAATAAAATATTTCCGAACCATCGGTGGTGCATTCATCGTTCTTAATCCATTATAAACTGGATAAGAAAATGCAGAAGGTGTTCCAATCGTAACAAATCTTTTCAACTCAATCGAAGGATCTAATTTGTACATCGCATAAGCTGCCGCTGCTCCTCCAAAAGAATGACAAATCACTCCAGTTACGTTTTCATATTTATTATAAAGCGCTTTTATAGCACCTCCATATCCTACTAAATCAGCTCTTTTTCCACTCGAATCTCCATGGGCAGGTGCATCAAAAGCCACTACTCGAAATCCTGCTTCATTTAATTTAGGAACAAAAGATCGTAGCGCTGTCCCACGTGATTGCCATCCATGAACGAGTAAAATGGTTTTTTCTCCAACTCCCCACTCATAAGTTTTAAGCATATTTTTCCCTACTAAAATTTCAGAGATATTAGCTCGCTCAATCACCTTATCTGATATTCTATGCTTTGCTCGATTTTGAGGCATCGCAAAAAATCGAAAGGCTAAACTAGCAAACCATTTTGGAAAAACTCTTCCTAATGTTCCAAAAGCAAATTGCATCATCTTTAATGGTAAAGCAGGATGCTTAGGTTTTCGCGGTTTAGGCATTGGTTTACTTGGCGAAATTACGCTAAAAGTTGTTGTCATATTATAATTTTTAAACCAAACGGTCTCAAACGTTCAACGTTTTACGATGGACATTTTACGGTCCTTTATTGAGTTTATTTCTTTAAATCATCAATTAATTTAATTAATTGATCTGCCATCAGATCGAAATGATGATTGTCTTTAAATATTCGAGACATCAAAATTCCGCCTTCTAAAGTTCCAATAAATAGCGTCGCAAAATCTTCCGAATTCACTTCTTTTTTAACTTCTCCCTCTTTCTTTCCTTTTTCCAAAGTTTTGATAATTCTTTGTTGCCAATATTCAATTGATCTCAGTACTCTTTTTTGCAAGGCAGGATTGGTCGCATCGGCATCAATCGAAGTATTCAACAAAGGGCATCCACCTTCCACCGGCGGATTCATAATTCGTTCTTTATAAAAATAAACGACCGCTTTTAATTTGTCGATGGAGTTTTCGATAACAAATGTTCTTTTCCGAACTTCTTCATTGACCACTTCCACAGCATATTGAAAAGCTGCTAAAGCGATTTCTTCTTTCACTCCTTTTTTATCGCCACCTTCTTTTTTGAAATTGCCATAAATCCCGCCTTTGGTCAAACCAGTCGCTGCCATAATATCTTGAATAGATGTTCCAGCAAATCCTCTTTGATTAAAAAGAGAAGCTGATTTTTCAATAATTAATCGCCTGGTTTTTTCTGATTTTTTCATAAAAAAATTTTACTTAATATTTCGTTTCAAAATGAATCCTCTGCCTCCCCAAAAAAATAAATTCACAAGAATTTAAATTTTTGAAGAGGATTATTTTTGCGCTTCCTTAAATACCCTTTTTGTCTTTCCAAAAAGGTCAGAGGACTTTCTTTTAATGGTGAATGGTTAACGGTGAATGATTAACCCCACGAGGTATTAACCATTCACCGTTAACCATTCACCATTATTCACCTTTCTTTTTATCATAAAAACTTCCATCTAAAAATTCGGTAGTAAAATGATCCTTCCGAGTAGGTTGAGAAAATTTCTTTTCATTAAACTCCTTTGATTTACCTTTGGGAATAGAAAGGCTTTGCCAACCATTTCCTTTTATCATTCTAGCAATATAGACGATTTGACCTACATGATAAGCATAATGTGCCAATTGTCGATTAACCGCTTCGACGATAGAATGCGCTTGATTTCTAATAAAAACTTGCTGATCAAAATTGTCTTCATTAATACTATCCAATGCTAAAAAAAGACATCCCCATCCAGCCTCCCATTTTTCTAACAATTCATTTACATTCTTTATATCTCCTACAAATTCTTCTTCTCTTTTTCTCCATTCTTTCTCACCATCACTCGTCAAAAAGTCAGTCCAGCGAGATAACATATTTCCCCACATATGCTTAACTATGATAGCAATAGAATTACTCTCCTCATTATATTGCCAGAACAAATCTTGTTCATTTAATTGAGCAAAACTCCGATCGCCTAACATTTTATAATACTCGAATTGTTTGCGAGTAGAACTCATAAAAACATTTTTCATAACGATTCGTTTTTGATTTTATAAATGATGGAAATTAAACTTTTTGAAAATTATTTTTTAGTTGCTTCATGGTTCGCAAATGATGTTCATTATGAAAAACAGTAAAAAACAACATTTCTCGAACGGTCAATTTTCCCAAAAGTGGATGTGGTAACTTGAATCGATCTAAGTTATTTTCAGACCATTGATCAATTCGATTGGGAAACTTACTTCCAATCATATTCCAATTTTCTAAAAACTTTTCTTTTGAAATGGATTCGATATTTTTGGAAACAAAACCTCCTCCATTGGCTGGAGCTAATCCTTGACTTAATTTTAAAAGATAATTAGATCGCAAGGTTTCAAAATTTTCTGAACCACTCAATGATATTCCAAATCCTAAAAGGAATAGTTTATTTTTTTTCAAGACAGAAGCGACTGGCTTAGTCGATTGAATTAAATGATCTAAATTTTCAGCAATAGACCATTTACCATTCTTTTTATCATAGAAAATTTCATCAGGAATAGATTCAACACAAGCTGTTACTTGGTCAAAACTGCTTTGTACCGATTGAATGATTTCGCTTTTTGAGTAGATTGTTTTCGCTAGTTCCATTGTTGTACTTTTTTAATTTTCATCAAAAATAAACCAATCGGTCTTTTTTTACAAATAAAAGTAAAACTTTAACATTTGGATGAATGCAACCTAAGGCACCTGCTTCGAATATTAAACTACTCCACAGTAAACTGAAGAAGAAGAATAAATAATGCGAATCAATAATTATTCTAACTGTATTCAAAGCCTTAACTTTTGAGATGAGGAGAAGGTGAAATAACCTGAAGCTCAAGCCATGCATGTCTATTTGAGATGTTTATCTAAAATATCTGGTCAAAAATTTAATAATCCTTAGTGCAAATTTTACCTTTGCGCTATTCAATTTTAGGATAGATTTATTAACCTAGTTTTTCATATTTAGCATGGCAGAGAAACAAACGATTTACCTTCATACTGGTAGCAATTTAGGAGATAGAATTGCTCATCTGGCGAAAGCTTGTGAAATGATTGAAAAACAGATTGGTAAAATTTCTAACCAATCTCGTTTGTATGAAACAGAGGCTTGGGGAATGAAAGATCAACCAGATTTTATTAATCAAGCTCTGGAAGTGCAGACTGAATTAATCCCTGAGGAAATACTTTCTCACATCAAAAAAATTGAAAAAGAAATTGGTAGAGAAGAAAATAAAAAATGGCATGAACGTATTATCGACATTGACATTTTGTTTCATGGCGATACCATCCTTTCAACTGAAAAACTAAAAATCCCTCACCCTCATTGTCATGAACGAATGTTCGTTTTAATACCTTTGATGGAAATTGCGGGAGACTTTGTGCATCCAACGTTAAACTTAACTATCGAAGAATTGTACATAGATTGTAAAGATCCGTTGGAGGTTTATTTATTGGAAGAGGAGGAATGATTTTTTTTATTTGATGATACTGAACTGGTCACCTTTCAGCGACTGGCTGAAAGCCAGTCGTTAAACAAATAAACGATCTCAACTAACTGAAAACAAACAACTTACAAACAAACATAACTTTACACATATAAATGAGCAATCCGTTTCCATATAACTTCATTGCGATCGAAGGTAACCTTGGTGCAGGGAAAACCACTTTGTGCCAAAAATTAAGCGAAGAGTACAACTGCAAATTATTGCTCGAACAGTTTGCTGACAATCCGTTTTTAGCCAATTTTTATGAAAACCCAGAACGGTATGCTTTCCCTGTGGAATTGTTTTTTATGACAGAACGCCACAAACAATTGCAGGAACATTTAACCCAACGAGATCTTTTTCAAGACTTGATTATATCTGATTATTTTTTTGTAAAAACATTGTTATTTGCTAAAAACAATTTGAATTCGGAAGAGTATCGCTTGTTCCAAAGATTATTTCATGTACTTAATGCCTCTTTTCCTAAACCTGATATTTTAGTATTTTTACATCGGTCGGTAGAAGGTGCTATGAAAAATATCAAGAAGCGAGGCAGAGAATATGAGCAAGACATTTCTAGTGAATATTTGCAAAAGGTGCAGGATGTTTATTATGAATTTATCCGAACAGAAACTACGATCCCGATTTTAATTATTGATGTGGAGAAAATAGATTTTGTAGAAAGTAAAGTTCATTATGATATGATTATTCATGCGCTGAAAGAAACGTACCAACCAGGAGTGCATCATTTGAGTTTTGTGAATACTTAATATTAGTTTCATTGAACGTTTGACCTTTGTCGTTTGTTAGATTATTTCAATTAGCGAAAAGGTGCGAAAGACATTATAAAACGTTAGTTGTCATTTTATTCAGAAAAATTATCTGCCCCGATGGTTAAAATGTTGAGAACAAATATTCGTCATCCTAAATTCAAGTTTTTGGTTGAACAACTTGACCAAGAACTCGTAGATATGTATGGCGAACAAATGGAGTTTTTTAGTCCTCATAATATTTTAAAGGAAGATACTTTTGCTTTGGTGGCATTACAAGAGGACGAGCCAGTTGCGATCGGTGCATTTCGAGAAATGAACAAAGAGGGAGATGTGGAAATCAAAAGAATGTTTGTTCCAATCAAGCATCGAAGCAAAGGATTTAGTAAATTGATCTTAAAAGAGTTAGAGAATTGGGCGAAAGAGGAAAATTACATTTACTCCAAATTGGAAACCGGTGATAAAAATGTAACAGCTATTTCACTTTATCTTAGTGCCGGTTATGAAAAAATTGATCTTTTTGAACCGTATATTGGCATTGAAAATAGTTTATGCTTTGCAAAAAAAATATAATAGAAAATGATTAATCAAATAAAATACATCTTTAATTTCATTTACAATTTGCCGCTGATTCCTATTATCTATTTTCAGGGAAAAAGAATCAAAGCGACGGTGCCTGTTTTGCCAGATGCTATTGGCCCAGAAGGTGTGGAAGGTCAATCGGATAAACAAATTAATTTGCTCACTTTGGGCGAGTCTTCGATTGCTGGTGTAGGGGTCGATCATCATAAAAATGGATTGACCGGAGCATTGGCACAATCTCTTTTTCAAAAATATAATTATAAAATAAATTGGAAAGTAGTTGCCAAAAGTGGCTACACCGCCAAGCTAGTTGTCAAGGAGTTAATTCCTAAAATTGGTAACTTTCAACCTGACATTATTGTGATTGGATTGGGAGCTAATGATGCTTTTAAATTTAATAGTCCTCGAAAGTGGCGAGCAAGCATGAACACCCTATTTACAAGACTTAACAATACATTTCCAAATGCTAAAACGGTGTGTATCAACATGCCTCCGATCCATGAATTTCCTGCTTTTACACCAATGATGAAACGGACAATTGGAAATATGGCGAACCTCTTGGGGGATGAACTAAAAGACCTCACCACGAAGTTTGATAATGTTTTTTACTTGGAAGATAAATTGACTTTTGAAAGTTGGATGCACAAGTTTGATCGACCAATGCAAGCGAGTGATTTTTTTAGTGATGGTGTTCATCCATCGGCTTTGACTTATCAGACTTGGGGCCAGGATGTGGGTGATTATATTTTTGAAAATAAGATATTGGAACATTTAAAGAAGAGATGGCAAGAGTTGGATATTAATAATCGTTGAATGTTTTAGGATGGACGTTTTACGTTTTTCCACTAAAAAGTAAGTCTAAAATTCGGCTATGAAAATTGTAATTGATGTTGGCTATGATGAAGATAGAGCCAATGCTGCAAGTCTTAGTTTTGAAAACTGGGACGACTCCTCTCCTACTGATTTTAAAAAAATTCTCTTAGAAAATATTGCGGATTACGAACCTGGGAAATTTTACCTGCGGGAACTTCCTTGTATTTTGGAAAGTTTGAGTCAATATAATTTAGATAAAGTGGATACGATTATTATTGATGGTTTTGTGTGGTTGAATAGTGAAAAGAAACCTGGTTTGGGTGCTTATCTTTTTGAGAACTTAGAAAATAAAATTCCAATCATTGGGGTGGCGAAACGAAAATTTCATGGGGAAAATGTTTTTATGAAAATGATTGAACGGGGGGAAAGTAAAAATCCTTTGTTTATTACAGCGGAAGGAATTGAGGTGAAGGAAGCGGCTGAGTTGATTAGAAATATGCATGGGGATTTTCGGATTCCGACTTTGCTAAGGGTGGTGGATCAGTTGTCGAGGGAGTGGTGAACTTCAGTAATTCAAATTTAGTAGAAACTTGAAATTACATCTATTTTGTGATCCCCACCTCCCTACTTTTTTTAATTGAGAGAAAAGAGCTTGTTCTTTTAACGGAAAATTAATAAAACCCCATTTCTTATTTTCAATTGAAAGGAAAAAATTTCGGTTTTAGCAATGATCTTATAGAAAATTGGTACAATTCTTAACTTGGTTTTTGAGAGAGGATTTGGAGGTAGTAGTCCTGTTTGAGACAACCTTAGTAACTCTTAGCGAAGAACGCGAGCTTAGTGTTACTTGGTTGACGAGTTTGGGCTGCGCAAGCAAAAAAAAGCAAGTTTAGATATGTTCCAATTTTATATAAAGTCTTGATTTTTTTTGCTTCGTTTTTTTTATCAAAAAAAAATGAAAAAGGTTCATCTAAAAAAAGTAATCTTATCCTTAAATTCTCAGTCTTATCATTTTTTTATGGTAATCATTCTCCTCATGAGTTCCAGTTAAATATTCAAAATATAACTCCTTGCCTATTATTTGAATCGAGTCCATGGAATAATCAATAGTCTTAAAAATAAAGTATGGTTTTGGAATCAAAGGAATTGACTGATTTCTCTTGGTATTTAAATTCATCACAAAAATCGAATCAATACTGTTTGAATAAACAACGTATTTTTTTTCAGCCTTTAAAAAATATTTAACTTCGAATGGATCTTCTTTTTCACTTAAAGGAAGACAAATAATTTTATATTCAATAGGACTACAATTACCAGCACTGGGGGTTGAAGTAGCAACCTTTAATACCAGATGGTTTTCCGTTGCTATTTCAAACTTTGGTGTAAAATCACAAACACCAATAATTTCTTTAAAACTACACCAAAATTTTTCTGGATAAATCTTTTTTAAATCATCATTTCCCCATGAAATTTCATATTCAAATTCATCAACCTTTTTAAAATTATATTCCCAGTTTTTTCCTTTAATGGTTGTATCTCTTAAATCACATTCAACAAATGAACTTGTTGGGTTTTCTTTCTTTTCTTCAACTACATTTTCTGAATTATTTTGCTCAACTTTATTTTCAGTTGCACAGGAAACAAAGGTCGAAACGACTAGAAGAATAAATTGAATTTTCATTTAGGCATTTTTCAAAAGTTTTATAAATTTCATGTGTTCTACTTAACCTTCGCCTTCAATCCATCCTCATAACTCAACTCCACCTCAACATCCTCCACCGTCGGATTTTCCAAAAACCAATTCGCAAAAGGAGTCACCACCTCTTGCTCAATCGCTCGTTGCAGCGGCCTCGCACCATACCGCTCATCAAAACCCACTTCCAACAATCGATCAATTAATTTTTCAGAAAAATGAAGTTTAATTTTTCGTTTGACGATACCTTCTCGTTTTTTGACATCCTCCAATTCAAGCATGGTAATCTTTTGAATGTCTTCTTTTTTCAACGCATTAAACATTACGATGCTGTCAATTCGATTGACAAATTCAGGTCGAAAAAATCCTGAAATCGCAGACATATATTTATCCTCCGCACTTGTCGTATCTTTAAAAGTAACACTCTTTCGATTCGATGCACCAAGGTTGGTCGTCATGATCACAATCGTATTTCGGAAATTCGTCACTCGCCCAAATGCATCCACTAAAATTCCTTCATCCAACACCGTTAGCAACGCATCAAAAATAGATGGATCCGCTTTTTCGACTTCATCTAACAACAAAACAGCAAAAGGTTTTTCTCGAATTTCCTCCACTAGTTTTCCGACATTCTTTCCTCCTCCGATCAATTGTATAATTTGGCTTGGATGCTGAAACTCACTCATATCAATTCGAACCAAAGGGTTTTTAGTTTGCCCTTTCCCAAAAAAATAATCAGCGAGCGCCTTAGCACTTTGGGTTTTCCCCACACCAGTTGGCCCAGCAAATAGCATCGTCTGAATCGGTTTTTTAGGATTATTTAATCCAGCTTTAAAAACGGTAACGACATCTGCCAGGTTTTGAATCGCATCAGGTTGTCCAATTATTTTTGATGCAAAGTATTTTTCTAAATCTCCTTTTTTCAATAATAGATCATCTCGCAAAAAGAGTTCAGGTAAACCTGTTTGCAGAGTGAAATTTTTAATGACTTCTTTAGAATCAATTTTATCATACCCATTCAAATCCGCATCGTTGACACATTGCTCCAAAAATCGAACTGCTTTTCCAGGAAAACTCTCATATGGATAATAGCGCAACAATAAACGATAAGCTAATGCAATGGCATTTTTCGAAATCCTAACTTTTAAGTTTTTTTGACAAAAATCAGCGAATTGATTCATAACACTATACACTTGTTTTTCATTTAGCTCTTCAACATTTACTATTTGAAAACACTCAGAAAACCCAGGCAAAAATCGTCGAATACTTTCCAGCTCTTGATGCGTTACTTCTCCGATAATTTGAAAGTCATTTTCCCTCAAAAAACTAATCATAAATGCGGCAACACTATCTTCCGGTGAGTCTCCACCTGTTCGCAAAAGTTGAATCACATCTTCTACCCAAAGAATTCCATCCGCTTCATTTAGTTCATCCAAAAGAGTTTCAACTGACTTTTGCCACTCTCCCAAATACTTCGAACTTGCGGTAATTCTTTGCGCTCGAATTCTCCAAAAAGAAATATCAAACTTCTCTTTTTTAGCCTTAGAAGTAATTTTTCGAATCGCCGCTTTGAGGACTGCACTTTTTCCAACACCATGTTTTCCAACAACCAAAATGTTCGTTTTCATTTTAGTAATAAAATCAGACACATCATTTACTTGTTGATCTAACTCCCAAGCTGCATCAGGAAAACGACTTTGGTTTTTTCGAACTGCTTTGGCGTAAGGATATTTTTCGGCCAATTTTGGCAACACTTCATATTCAAATTCAAACTTAAATTTGTCCCAATCCATTTCCTCTTCCTCCTTCACTTTCATCGTGAACATATCCAATTTCGGAACGGGATATTGCATGTGTTGGTAAATTTGTTCTAGCGTCATTCGATTAAAATGATCGACTGCAAAATGATTCACCAATGTTTTCATTTGTTTGCTATCATAAAAATAAAAAACCTCATCCAACATCGGAATATAGCAAACAAACTGTCCATCTTCTTCGCCATAAACAATTGCCAAAGGTATTTTTACATCAGTATTACTTACAAATGTTCCTCTGCCAATTTGTTCCCGAGGACGAACTTTTACCTCTACCATTTTGAGTCGAGGATCTTCCAACCCTAGATCAATATACTCTGCTCTTTTTTTATATTTTTTTTGTAGATGCTCTAAAATGGAACTTTTTACGGTTCGCAAATCTTTCCCAAGCATTTGGTGTTTAGTACCTACCAATAGTCCAAGGACGGCATCATCACTTAGTTCAAAATATAAAACTGGAAATTGAAGCGTTTTCATTAAATGTGTTTTCTAAAAAAATTAAGAGGGTGAAAATAATTGTATTTTTTGGAAAAACAGAACTTAGGAATAGACTTTATTCAATGGACGGTAAACGTTAGACATTAGACGTTCTCCAATACAATTTCATTTATAATAAAGTCTAATAATTTTTCTACCGTACACTTTATTATGTCGCACTTACAGCGTTTACTTTACTCGGTTTTTAATACTTGGGCAACACCCAAATTGAATGTAATGAAGAATTTCAGCGCTGAAAGTGCGTAACATAAAAGGTCTACGGTTGACAAACAATAATTTATCACATTTTTGATAAAGCCAAATCATACAACTCAATTAAATTCTTTTCCGCAATAGAAACATCCTGAGAAAAAGACATCACAAATACCAAATAGTCCATCACTTTTGTATCTGAATTTTGATTGATAATAGTTTGTAAATAATTATTGGCCATTAGGGAATAAGAAGATTGTACTCGATCAATTTCAGAGAACAAAGAAACTAATTCGAAATCCATCTCAGCTAAAACCCCAGAAACGATGGCAGTCTGATAGCCTGCATCTCGCAAATTTCCAGTTCGAGTTCCCCTCCAAAAAGAAGGACCATCACCTTCTAACTCATAAGCAGATTTAAATAATAATTTTTTATCCAACCTTATCCTAACTGCTTTAGCTGAATCAGCCAAAGACTCGTGATATTCAATCACGTTAGCTAAATTTTCTCGATTGGATTCAATGTCTTGTTTTATTTTTTGTAACACTTTTGTTTCCAATTTTTTTTGTTGTCGACCTTCATTCCAATTATTAGCCCACAATCCTAAAAAAACACCAAGCATCACAGGTAACATTTGAAAAAAGATATTGGAGATAAAATTAGGTTTGGAAGACTTATGAGTAACAGTCATAGTTTATTTTTTTTTGTAAAATAGGAATTTTAGTTTTTTAATCTTACAATAATCTCCCAAAACCTTTTAGTTTTGTTCTTTAATAAAACGAACACATCACATTTAATTTATTATAAAAAAAACTAAATAAATAATGTCAGATAAGAAAGTCATTTTCGCCATGGAAGGCGTTACCAAAATTTACCCACCAAGTAAGACTGTTTTGAAAAATATTTGGCTCTCCTTTTACTATGGAGCTAAGATTGGTGTTTTAGGTTTGAATGGTTCTGGTAAATCTAGTTTGATAAAAATCATTGCTGGACTCGATACTAATTATCAAGGAAAAGTAACTTTTGATAAAGAATATAAAATCGGTTACCTCGCTCAAGAGCCAGTACTTGATCCTGCAAAAACAGTTAAAGAAATCGTACAAGAAGGGGTGCAACATATCGTCGACGTGGTGAATGCTTACGAAGAAGTTTCTAATAAATTGGCGGAACCAATGGATGATGATGCCATGATGAAACTTGTCAATGAGCAAGGAGAACTCATGGATAAAATGGATCATTATAATGCCTGGGAACTCGATCATACTTTAGAAATGGCAATGGATGCATTGCGTTGTCCACCGGATGATGCGAAAGTAGATGTATTGTCTGGAGGAGAAAGAAGACGGGTTGCTTTGTGTAGATTATTGTTGAGTAAGCCAGATATTTTATTACTCGATGAGCCGACCAATCACTTGGACGCAGAAAGTGTACATTGGTTAGAGCAGTTTCTAAAATCATTTCCAGGGACAGTAATTGCCGTTACTCACGATAGATACTTTTTGGATAATGTGGCGGGTTGGATTTTGGAATTAGATCGTGGAGAAGGAATTCCATGGGAAGGAAATTATAGCTCTTGGTTGGAACAAAAATCTGATCGAATGGCTCGGGAAGAAAAACAAGAATCTAAGCGTCAGAAAATATTAAAACGAGAATTGGAATGGTCTCGAATGTCACCTAAGGGAAGACAAGCGAAAGGAAAGGCTCGTTTGAGTGCTTACGAATCGATGAGTGATTCTGAGACAAAAGAGAGAGAATCGAAATTGGAATTATATATTCCTTCTGGGCCAAGATTGGGTGATGTGGTGATTAATGCAGAGAATTTGACGAAGTCATATGACAAACGTGTCTTGTTTGAAAACTTAAATTTCTCTATTCCTAAAAATGCCATCGTTGGAATTATCGGACCAAATGGTGTTGGGAAATCGACTTTGTTCCGTATGATTATGGGCGAGGAAACTCCTGACTCTGGAAATATCACTATCGGGGATACGGTAAAATTAGCTTACGTCGATCAGTCGCATAAAGATTTAGTTCCTGAAAAATCGATTTACGAAGTAGTTAGTCAAGGAAGTGAATTTATTACGATTGGTAATAAAGAAATTAATTCACGAGCGTACATTAGTCGCTTTAACTTTGCAGGTAGTGACCAACAGAAAAAAGTAAGTACGCTTTCAGGTGGAGAACGAAATAGATTACACTTAGCCATCACATTGAAGGAAGGTGGAAATGTAATTTTACTGGATGAGCCTACGAATGATATCGATGTGAATACGCTTCGAGCATTAGAGGAGGGTATTGAAAACTTTGCAGGATGTGTGCTTTTGATTTCGCATGATAGATGGTTTATTGATCGATTAGCTACTCACATTATGTCTTATGAAGATGATGGTGAAGTAATTTTCTTTGAAGGAAACTATAGTGCTTTTGAAGCAGCGAAGAAAGAGCGATTGGGAGATGTTGCACCGAAGCGACCAAGATTTAAGACTTTACTTTAACCACTACCGTTAAAGGATGAGAGGGAAACATCCTTAAGGGATCAAATAGAAAAAACCTTTTTCAATTATGCCTCCGGCAATTGAAAAAGTTAATCTGGATGATTTAATAATTATGTTATTCACAAGTTGACGTAAAGTCAACTTGTGAATAACAAACTAAAAAATTCAATAAAAACATATAAATTTACTTAGCGTAAGATCTTTACAACCTTAACAAACAAAATACTATGGCCAACTTTCGATTCAAAAAATGTGAACTCTCTGATTTAACTGCTTTACGAAGAATAAGTATAGAAACTTTTTCAGCAACTTACAAAGCTAAAAACACCGAAGAAAATTTTAAAAAATATATTACTAAAAATTTTAATACATCTCAACTTACCAGAGAACTGTTTAACTCCGACACAACATTTTATTTACTTTTTTCTGAACCTAGTTACCGAGAAACTAGAAAACCTCTAATTGGTTATTTGAAACTAAATGAAGGAAATGCTCAATCTGAAAAGATGGAAAAGCATTGTTATGAATTAGAAAGAATTTATTTAACGGAAGAGATGCAAGGAAAAGGCTTTGGGAGAATATTGATTGATAAATCAATCGAAGTCGCTAAAGCAAAAAATAAAACGGAGCTTTGGTTAGGGGTTTGGGATCAGAATACAACAGCAATTGAATTTTATAAAAAAATGGGATTTGTAGAATTTGGGACACATGATTTTAAACTTGGAGAGGAAGATCAGGTAGATATTTTGATGAAAAAAGAGATTTAATTTTTTAAGAGAAATGCACTTTGACAGTTTTTCTTGCCATCATAAAAATTAAAACTATAAAAGGAATAATCAATATCCAACAATTACAAAAGAAGTTCTATTTTCAAAAGTTGGACATTGGTTATTCCTTATTCGCTATTCAAAAAATTATTCCACCGAATCCATCACCAACTTCACCATCTCCCCTATCCGCTTCGGTTCCAACCATCTTGTCACAATCACCAAATCATGTTCTTCATCCACCACAATAAAATTTCCACCAAACCCAGCAGCATAATAAACCTTTTCCGAAACACCTTTCCAATGTCTTTTCCCTGGTTGATTTACCCACCACATATAACCATAACTTGGATTTGGTTTCGAAGGTTGCTGAATAGATTTCACCCAATCTTTAGAAATCAATTGTTGTCCATTCCAATTTCCATTTCTCAAAAACAACAATCCAAAACGTGCATGATCTAAAGTATTGATAAAAAGTCCACCACCTGAATGTCCACCTCCGCTAACTGATTGCATCATGATTCCATCGACATTAGTAAATGAATTTTCGTAACCATACCATCGCCAAGTTGGAGAAGCACCAATCTTATCCATCACCTTTTCTTTTAAAACTTGAGGCAACGGTTTTCGCCAAACTTGCAATAACGAATAAGCCAAAACATTCACTCGAACATCATTATACTCCATCACCGTTCCTGGCTCATTAAATTTTCGGATTTTCCAATCATCGACACCTCCAGTTTTTGGCGGACGATCTGCCCAATCTTTTCCACCCCACAAACTTCCCGACCAATCCGAAGATTGTGTCAACAAGTGATCCCACGTAATTTTATTGTTATGGACTCCATCAAATGTTCCATCCCAAATCATCTTGCCTACTTTATTATTCACATCGGTGATCAATCCAGCATCGACTGCCAAGCCACAAACTGTTGACAAATAACTTTTGGTAACACTAAACGTCATGTCCACTCGATTGACATCTCCCCATTGCGCAACGATGTATCCATTCTTTAAAATAACTCCTGCAGGGCCACCACGTTTTTTCGTTTCCCCTAATACTTGATGATAAGGTTCATACGAAAAACCTTTTAAAATCGCTACTCTCAAATCTCTAGAACCACTATATTCATTAGCTTCAGCGAAGTCAATTGCCTTTTTTAATTTTTCTCCGTTGATGCCAAAATCAGTTGGCGATTTAGTTGTCCATTCATTTAGAGGTGGGAAATATTCTTTTTGTGAAAAAGTAATTTGAGTGAAAATAAACAAACAGATAAATAAAAAGGTCGATCTCATCATAATATATTTTTTGATGAAAGTACAAAAAGTACTTCATTCCAGAAGAACATTTTCTTATTTTGAAAAAAATAAAATCATGCTCCCACCTGAAAAATTAGAAAACTTACCCATCCGTGATCACTTCCGTTTGCGAGGTGTCGATGGAACTCGAATGGATGGATTATCTGATGGCATTTTTGCCTTAGCAGTTGCCGTTCTATTAATTTCTAGTTCCGTTCCATCCAATTATCAAGAACTAACTCAATTCGTTTTTGACATTATTCCATTTTCCATTTGTATTCTATTTGTATATTGGATTTGGAATTCGTTGTCCAATTTTAATATTCGTTATGGAATGGAAGATCCAAAAACTTCTTTTCTAAAAATGTGCTTACTTTTCTTTGTCCTCTTTTATGTTTATCCATTAAAATTTTTAATGAGTTGGCAGGTCAAATATTTTTCAGCAGTTTTTTCAGGAGATTTCGGTGAGAAATATCAGGAACTAAATACCATGATTCCGTTTTCCAAATTATCTGAACTAATGGTTATTTATGGGGTTGGATTTATTTTAATTTATATCATCATTTATCTTCTACATCGACGGGCTTATCAATATCGCGAAGCACTTCAATTGAATGAAAGAGAAATATTAGAAACCCAATTTTCCATGCGTCACTATTTTGCCACAGGAAGTGTGGGAGTTATTTCTGTTTTCTTAGCACTTGTAAGTATATTGTTAGAATACCCATTGGGAGCAATGTTTGCGGGGGTCGCTTACAATTTAATTTGGATTTTTGTTATCATAAATGTCCGCCATGAAAAAAAGAAATTAGCAGAATTTGGAATGGAAGCATAAAAAAGTGTATTTGTATTGTTATACAAATACACTTTTTTCACTCTTCAAAAAGAAATCATCATTCTTATCCAAAGAAATTCCAAAATCCTTTTGGTTCTTTTTTTACACTTTCCTGCGGTGGTGCAGATGTACATCCCTCACAAAAACTAGTTTCCACGGTTGTTTTGCCATGAACTCTAGTTCCACATTTTGAACAAATAGCAATGTTCGGTTCAGGATCATGGATCGCAACTTTTCCTTTAAAATTAAGGACATCGCCTCCCTGATCATACTGATATTGCCTTGCTTCAGTTATACCATAAAAAGGTTCATTTTTCCCCTCTACCCAAAACGCCCCAACTTTTCCAAACATAGGATTGTCAATTTTACTCATATTAATAATGGTTTTGTTAAGTAATATTTTTTTAGGAAATGGGTGTTTATTACCTTTTAGCTTTTGTTTTAATTAATCAAATATATCGCTTTATTCCAAATAAAAAGAATAAAATTACTTTTTATAACAAATAACAAAAATATAATTCCAATAAAAGCAAACAAAACAAATACAAATTATATGCATATATGTTAAACTTTTAGAACTTCCAAGTTTTTGAAATCTAGAAATTCTTTTAAAAGAAAGTTCACATCTGAAACACCACTAAAAAATTAGACCTATTTATTTTGCCAATCCTCTAGGATTTTATTTTTAAAATAAATCCTTGACCATGCACATTATTAATTTGAACTCGATCGTCTTTTGATAAATATTTTCGCAGATGAGAGATAAAAACGTCCATGCTTTTTCGACTAAATTCATCGGTCGCTCCCCAGATTTCACGAAGCGCTTTTTTGCGAAGAAGAAGTTGGTTTTCATTTTGACATAACATTCGAAGGAGTTCCGATTCGCGTTTGGTGAGATGGATGACTTCATTTTCAAAAGTCAATTGTTGTAAACTAAAAGTAAACTGATATTTTCCAATTTTAAAAACATCATCAATATATTCCGTTTTAATATTTCGTTTTAGGAGTGCTTTTATTTTAGCCAAAAGTAACTCCTCATCCACAGGCTTCGTGATATAATCATCCGCTCCAACTTTAAAACCTTTTAGTTTATCAATCTTCAATGACTTGGCACTCAAAAAAATAAATGGTAATTCAGGGTGTTTTCGTTTTATTTTTTCTGCCACTTCATAACCATTTTGTCCTGGCAACATGATGTCAAAAATACCTAATCCAAATATTGATTGTTCTGCTTTTTTCAAACCATCTTCACCTGACTTTGCCCAAGTCACATCAAAATCATGTAAGCCTAAATACTCACTTAGGATGTATCCAAAACTTTCATCATCTTCGATTAATAATATTTTTTTCATATTGATATTTTTTTTTAAAACATAGAGAGGACAGAGTAGGAACACAAAAATCACAGAGAGTTTTTTGATTCATCTATATCTGTGATCTCTGTTTCCTTACTCTGGGCCCTCTGTTTTTAAATTTCTCTATTCAATTTTTTAAAATGAAATCACAAACTCACATCCATTTTTGTATGCCTCATTTAAAATAATTTTTCCATCGTGTGCCTCAACTATTGCTTTGACATAACTTAATCCAATCCCAAATCCTTTACCTTTATATTGGTCATTTTTTTGCGCTCGAAAAAAACGATCAAAAATTTCCGATTGAAATTCTTTGGGAATCCCTTTGCCTTTATCTTTTATAGAAATCACTTTTTTCCCATTTTCAAAAAAAGTAGAAATTGTTATTTCCGGAAAATCTCCAGAATATTTCAATGCATTTTCTACTAAGTTATAAATACAGTTCGACAAATGTGTCGCATCTCCTTTCATCCAAAAATCATCATTGCAAAATTTTAAATTAATCGTTGCTTCTTTTTGGTCAACAATTAATTTTAAGCGATCAATGACTTCTTTTACCAAAAAATGAATATCAACATTTTCTTTTTCCAAAGTCATTTCATTTGATTCAATTAATGAAAGTTGTAAAATTTTATCCACCTGCCCTTCCAATTTTTTACTCTCATTTTCTATCACGTTGAGGTAAATTTCTTTTTTAGTTTTATCCTCATTTTTCTTTAAAACTGCTGAAGCTAATCGAATCGAACTCAGCGGAGTTTTAAATTCATGAGTCATATTATTAAAAAAATCGTCTTTAACTTGACTCAACTTTTTTTGTTTTTCCAATGCTCTTAAAGTGTAAATAAAAAGTCCCATCAATAATCCCATCAAAAAAACAGTCATTGCTAATTGTGAAAAAATGGCTCGCACTGCCAATATAAATTGATTTGGTATATGCAATGAAAACCATAAAATCTCCTCCTCCGATTCTTCTTTAGTTTTTAGCGTTTCCTCCAATGAACGGATCGTGGTCATTCCAGGTCGAATTTCCTGATTTATTTTTTTTAAGGATTCAGCAGTTAACGTATCTAGATCAACTTTTTGCTTGACAAAATTAAATGTAATGATGCAGGAAATACAAACTTCATAGTTGGAGGACTTTAATTCCCTTTCAAATTTATTGGTATTACTTTTATATATTCCATTTTCTTTTTTCTGAAAAACAGCATAAAAATAATCGCTAAAGATTCCTTTATTTTTCAACATTGAATCAATCACTAGTTCGATAGAATCCATAGGAATAGGTTCATCAACGGAAAGTAAATCAGGGTTAGAAAACAATTTTTTATTTTTTAATTGCTTCGCTAATTCAGGAGTTAGCGTTCTTAATCTAAGGTCCATTTCCTCCAATTTAAGTCGATGTCCTTCATAAATCCAATTAGCCTGAATCAATCCAATGCCTGATAATGCTATAGTTGCCAACAAAATAATCCATTGATGTGTGGTTAATATTTTTTTCATTTAACCATAAAAATACAACGAATTAAGTCTTCTTCCCAACTGCTTAAGTTTTCATTAAGCTTTTTAATAAATGGTTTAACCTATTTCATTTTTCCCTAAAAACATAACTCGATCATTTGATTTTAATTTGTATCAATCAATCTTGATTACCTGCTTAAAAATATTTAAATCATGAAAAAGTTAAATTTATTATTCCTTACTATTGCGATATTACTAGCATTACAAATTTCACTTTTTGCTCAAAAAAAAGAAGTAAAATTTACAGAAAAAAATCTGGAGCATAAAATATTAACCTACCAACCTCCTCATCGAGAAGGAGTAACTAAGAAAAAATTTGATCATGGTCTTTTTATTTTAGGAGAAGTAAGAAAAGATATTAAAAAAGATAATCTAAAATTTTGCTATGCTGATTATTGGAATTTGATGACTGCATTTCATTCTCTAAAAGAACCACATGAACACATCGTACTTGTTTTTCAAAAAGCAATTGATGACAATCCAAAATCTATTTGTGAATATGTTGAGGCTTTTGGGGAAAAGGCAGTTACTCGGTTAACTAATTCTATTCCTGAAGTATTTTTACCTTTTTATAAAAATTGTGGTAACCTAACATCTGTTGAAGAAGTTTTCGATCCGATAAGTTATGCCAAAAAGAATGAACTGAATATTGAATTAGTCCAACTCCTACATCAAATTTCTGAGGACGATCAGAAGTATCGAAAAGTTAGAGGAGAGGTCGATTGGTCTATGCAAACTCCTTTGGATAAAAAAAACATGCAACTCATTGACTCTCTTTATAACAATCAACACACGTACATTGGAAAAAGCATGGTTGGTAAAGAATTAGAATCTACCATGTGGGCGGTGATCCAACATTCAAAGATTGAAACAATGGAAAAATATTTGCCGATCATGCATGCCGCAGTAAAAAAAGGAGAACTTTCGGAAGGAACCATCAAGTTAACAATTGATCGAATTTATTGTGCCAAATATAATTACCAACCTTTTGGAAGTCAACTGGGCGGAACTTGTGAATTATCCAGTAAAGAAGAAAGAGAAAAAGTGAATAAAAAATATGGTTTCTAATAACACGTGGTGGTCTGCTAAAGCAGACCACCACGTGTTATTTAAAAAACTTTCTATTTTTGCAGTTATGGATAAACCTGTTTCATTTAGAATGCAAATTCCCTTTTTTATAAAAAAAACGGAAACCGATTTTCAAAAAGATTTGTACGAACGATTTGATGACATGGTCGTACGGCATATTGCTTTGCATTTAGCGGATGACCTTTGGGGTGAATATCCTTTTCAAAAAGGATTTGATTTTGTAACAAAACATTTACAAAACGAAAAAGACATCAATGTTTTAGAATTAGGGTGCGGTGTAGGAAAAAAAATTGGAACGCTTGCCAAGCAAAACCCTAACGGAAATTATTGGGGAATCGATTATAGTTATCAGATGTTGAAGCAAGGTCATGATTTTTGGGTCGAGAACAAAACGATACTTTTAGATTTATCGCATAAAGGTTTTTCCCAAATCCATTTGCCAGGGCATGAATTAAAGAATCTGAATTTCGGTTTAGCAAAAGCGGAAGAACTACCTTTCGAAAAGGAGTCTCAAGATTTTGTATTTAGTAATTTTTTATTGGATCGTTTGAAGCAGCCATTGGAAGGGTTAAAAGAGATGAAAAGAGTGCTTCGACCTGATGGAAAAATCATCATCGTTACACCATTGAATTTTTTACATAAAGATCATTGGAAGCAATTTCATCCTTCTATCAAACTATTCCAAGCTATCAAAAATTTAGGTTTTGAAATTTTAGAATGGGAAGAAAATTTTGAAATGGAGGAGCCTCTTGATTTAAGAGGCAACTGTTTAAAATGGAATTGTCTTGGAATGGTTTTGAAAAAATTATAGGTCATCTTTCCTTTTCATCCTCGCATTTCTTTGATAAAATTCTGGCGCTTTTTTCGAAACCCATTTGATAAATTTGGCTATCTCTTCATGGGCAGTTAATTTTGCTACAGAATTATAGTGATCCCTCAATTCTTTTAAAGTAAAAACGGAATGAATTTTTTGATGACAGATATTGTGAATTTCTATAAGTTCAGAATCTTTACCACCTCTTGATTTTGGAATGAGGTGATGTTTGGAAGTATTTACTTTTCCTAAAGTTCTGCTGCAAATTGGGCAGGTTAGCGTGTCCATGGGTAAAATCTATTTCTGTTGTTTAATAAACAAACGATATACAATTTTCATAAAGTCAAAGTTCCTTTTTTTCATAGAAATTAAAAATCAATTATTAGACTATATTTTTTTAATGTTATAAGTTTTAGAGCCCAAACAATTTCATTTAGGATAAGCTCTATTTAATATCATAATAATATTCTCCCTGCCAATCTTTAGGTGGTGCTTTTTTCTTGTACTCTTCACATCGATTAATATGTATTTTTGATACGTTATCAGTTGGATAAACTGCTAAACTTTTGTGAAAACTTTCTATCGCCATTTCCCATTCGCTATTAAAATAATGTTCCAATCCTTTTTTATAAAAGGGTAAAGCTTTAATTTTCATTTCTTTGAGTTCAATAGAATTTGCGTCGAAGACTTCAAAAATAGAAACGATATTTGAATTCCCTTTGACCACTACTCTATCTAATTGCCGCAGATGATAATCATTAGGATTAATCATCTTCAAGATGGATTCTGATATAATAATTTGTGCATCAAAATATTTAGTTAACCACTCCAAGCGAGAGGTTAAATTAACCGCATTTCCAATGACCGTTGAGTCCATTCGGAAAGCAGAACCAACCGTTCCTAATATCACATTTCCAGTATGAATCCCGATACCAAATTTGATTGGAAACATGGAATCATGTTGCAAGTCATGATTATGTTGCACTTCATGCATTGCTATTCCAGCTTGTATTGCATCATTTGGATGATACACATGCTGGTCGACTTTTCGGTCAAAAATACTCATGATAGAATCACCAATATACTTATCTATAAATCCATAATTATTCCGAATGGGAGCATCCATTTTTTCAAAAAAGTTATTGAGATAAACTAATAACTCCTGACTCGACATCTCCTCTGAAACAGTAGAAAAAGATCGGATATCTGAAAAGGAGATGGTCAATTCTTCTTCTTTAGCAATCCCGATGGGAATATTCTCCGTAGTTTTTTTACCTAGTTTTTTAATAAACTGCACCGGTACAAACTTTCTAAACATATCTGAAATTTTACGAGTTTTATCAATACTTCTCGCAAATAATCTAGTCAGAAAAAATGCCTGTAACAACATAAAAAAAAGAATTCCAAAAGGAAATAAAAATCCCTCTGACGTTCCTTTTACTTCATAAAAGGTATCATGCCAACTGGTTAAAATTACGATCAACATTCCTATGGTAAGTACCAGTCCTCCTTTTCTTCTCTTTATTAAAACTTGAAAAAGTGCGTAAAGTAAATAGGTTGAACCCAACAAAAGTAAACCTTGAAAAACAGGGGTAGCATAATGACTGAATTCATTTGGAGCACACAAAATATAACCTGATAGAATAACGCACCCCCATGTATTTATTTTTATAGCAAGCCCTGAAATTTCTCGTGGAAAAAGTACACTTAGATATTTTAAAAATAGAAGTACAATCATATAAACTGACAAATAAGCCAACTTTGAACTAACCTCCGTAGGAATATTTGTCCAATAAATTAAAAACATATCTCCTGTTGTCATTACCCTAATCATCGAAAGGAAACATAAAATACTAAAATATAAAGCACCTTTCGTGTTCCTTCTCATTTGATAAAAATACAAATGCGAAATACCTATAATCAAATAACAACCAATCAAAAATAATACGATTCCAATAGACTTAGATCGAACTCTCTGTATGTTAGATTCTGTTCCGAGTAACATACTTTTACGAATAAATCCTGCCTTGCTTGATCGAAAGTTACTGACTTGAATAATGATTTCTGTTTGCCCATCTTCAAATTCAAAAGTGGTCAAATTTGAATTGCTTTGTGCAACCGTATTGGCTTTGCTTTTTCCAACTTTACCATGTTCAATGACTAAGTCACCCTCAATCCAAAGGTTGTAGGCATCTCGAATTTCAATCAATCGGATACTTAATTTTTTTTGTTTTGATGAGGTAATTATTTTCAACCGATAGGTTGCAAAGCCATGAGCGGGCAAGGATTCCTGATTTTCATCCAAATGATTATTCCAAGGTTTGGGAACTTGAATCCAATCGGGTGTGAGGTTAGTTTTTTCAAAATCTTCAGGCGTTAATAATTCATTCCAATAGAATTCCCACTCGCCATCCAATAAAACATTTCCATTTTTTTCAAAATCCCAATTCGTAAAATCAATAACTCCCTTGGAAGCAGTTGGATAATTTTGGTCTACGTCATTCTTTGAACCACAGCCAATGAAGATTAGGAGAAGAAAGAAAACATGTATTTTTTTCAAGGATTTTAGTGTTATCGTTGATGGATTAAAGAGAAGTTTTAAATTAGCATTTTTATCCTTAAAAAGAGAAAGACCTTATTTATATTTAAATGACATCTTTTCTTTATAAAAAAAAACAATACTTTTACAAAAGTAGACAGGAATTCAACTAAAAAATATTAAGTAAGAATTTCTTACAAAAAAAGCATTCCTAAATTAGATAGGAATGCTTTTAATTTTTCAGAAAAGAAATGGGAGTATAATTTATTGGTATTCTTTTTTGATAAAATATTAATCAACTCTATATGGAAACCTTCTCGCAGATCGAGCATTAATCGTTTCAATAATATCTTCAGAAGTACTTCGCCAATTTGCATCAAAATCATATGCAATCGACCAAAGTACATTGCCATCCTCTTGATTCACTATAGTATAATCTGTCCTGACCGTTTTATTTCGATTATTCACAAATGGAAGTATTCGGTTATTGGTAATAGCGCCAATGATTTGAGTTCCTGCTTCAATTCCATAAGAAGCTAAATCTGACATATATCTACGTTTCTCAATTTGAGCTTTAACTACCGCATCTACACCTAGAATTTTTGCTAACTCGGCTGGATCTTTTCCCCAAGAATCTCTAATATCAATTCCGTTATCTTTTAACAAATTAAGCGTTTTAGAATAATGTTGAAAATCAACTCTCAATTGATTTCTTCCTTGTCGAGAGCTCGCTAAAATAGCATTGAAGAAAGAAGATTGAAATGCTTTACTCTCTGAAATTTCGATGCGTTGAATATCATCTTCCGTCAATTCTTTTGGAGGAATCCCAGTGTAAACCATTTCAAAAGGAAGGACAGCAATAGTTTGATGTGCTTGTGTTTTTTCTTCAAAATTAGCTACGGTGTAATATTGTTTGCAACCTGAAGTGAGTAATAAAAAAAATAGAGGAATGCAGATTAAGGTTTTCATAGTTAGGAATTTTAAATGTGATTGAATATGGTTTCTATTTCAAATATATTACCTATTATTTTTTTCACCAATAAAAAAAAAGACTTTAACCAAGGATTAACTCACTCGTTATCAATCTGTTATAAATTATAAATATCTCATTAAAACTTTAAGGTTTTGATAACTTGAATTAGAGCATGTTTAAATTTTTAACTAACTGAAAGTCAATGGTTTGTGGTTCTTGCTAACAATTTCATTTGAAGTTTAGCTAGCTAAATAAAAATTAAATTGGACGTAAGGTTCATAAAGCGTTGATTTTCAGGACGGTAAA
>JBGCCY010000145.1:0-4861 GCA_045104975.1 Saprospiraceae bacterium | reverse complement strand
TACCTTTGCAAAAAATTAGATTTCTATAACGGTTTTTAAACTGAATTTGATGAGTGATCAAATAAAACATGAGTGCGGAATCGCAATGATTCGACTACTCAAACCTTTAGAATACTATCAAGAAAAATACGGCTCTTCGCTTTACGGCATGCAAAAACTGCAACTGCTGATGCAAAAAATGCGAAACCGTGGACAAGACGGGGCAGGTGTGGCAACCATTAAATTAAATCCCAAACCTGGGAAAAGATATATTAGCCGCCGCCGAAGCAATAGTCCGCAATATTTGAAAGAAGTGTTTGAAGGAATATTTCAACGCTTCCGAGACCTTCCTCCTGAAAAATTACAAAATTCCGCTTGGCTCAAAGAGAATATGCCCTACACGGGGGAGTTGCTAATGGGACATTTGCGCTATGGAACACATGGTGTAAATACTATTGAAACTTGCCATCCATTTTTGAGACAAAATAATTGGATCAGTCGGAATCTTGTGGTGGCTGGGAATTTTAATTTGACGAATGTGGACGAGATGTTTGAGGAATTGGTGACTTTGGGACAATATCCAAAGGAGAAATCTGATACAGTAACAGTCATGGAAAAAATTGGACACTTCCTTGATGATGAAGTGCAACGATTGCATAATTGGCACAAGCAAGAAAATATTTCTACGGAGGAATTGAATGATTTGATTATCAGAAATGTAGATGTACAACGAGTACTCAAAAGAGCAAGTAAAAAATTTGATGGAGGTTATGTGATGGGAGGAATGATTGGTCATGGTGATGCATTTATGATGCGAGATCCAAATGGAATTCGGCCTGCTTATTTTTTCCAAAACGAAGAAGTGGTGGTAGCTGCATCTGAACGACCTGCGATTCAAACTGCTTTTGATGTTCATTTTAGTAAAATTCAGGAACTACAGCCAGGTCATGCTTTGATCATAAAACGAGATGGGGATGTTGCGGAAAAACAATTTATTCAACCTTCGGAAAGAAAGTCTTGTTCGTTTGAGCGAATTTATTTTTCGAGAGGAACGGATAAAGAAATTTATGAAGAGCGAAAAAAATTAGGAGAAATTCTAGCAGACGAAGTATTGGAAGCAGTAGATTATGATTTTAAGAATACGGTCTTTTCTTATATTCCAAATACAGCAGAGACTTCATTTTTAGGCTTGGTGAAAGGTGTGGAATGTCGGTTGAATGATTTGAAACGAGAGAAAATCATGAGCCTCAATGGTGAATTGAAAGATAAAAGATTGCAAAAATTATTATCGCTGACTGCACGTGTAGAAAAAATTGTAGTGAAGGATGCGAAGCTCCGAACTTTTATTGCTGCTGATAATGATCGAGGTGCATTGGTTTCACATATTTATGATGTGACTTATGGCGTGGTCAAAAATGAAAAAGATAATTTGGTTTTAATTGACGATTCGATTGTGCGAGGTACGACTTTAAAAGATAGTATTATTCAGATGGTGGCGAGATTGCGACCGAAGAAAATTGTGATTGTTTCTTCTGCTCCTCAAATTCGTTTTCCAGATTGCTACGGAATTGATATGTCAAAAATGAAAGAGTTTGTGGCGTTCCGAGCTTTGGTTGAATTGCTTCAGGAAAATAATAAAGAGTACCTTTTGGAGGAGGCTTACGATCGCTGCAAGGCGCAAGAGGATTTGCCTTCGGATCAGGTGACTAATGAAGTGAAATCGCTTTATGATACTTTTTCTTACAAAGCTATTTCTAAAAGAATTGCAAAAATTATTACACCAAAGGGAATCAAACCAAAGGTGGAAGTGATTTATCAACCGATTGAAGCTTTGAAAATTGCTTGTCCAGGTCATACAGGGGATTGGTATTTCTCTGGAAATTATCCAACGCCAGGCGGGAATCGAATTGCGAATAGAGCGTTTATGAATTATATGGAGAAGAGTGACGTGAGGGCGTATTAACCCCGACCCCTAAAGGGGAGTTTTGGGTTTCCTTTTTTTGGAAGATTTTTCTTTCATTGATTTTAAGGAAGGATATTAATTAAAAGCAGGGAACTATTTGTTATAAATAGTTCCCTGCTTTTTTTTTGGAAGTTAAATTTAAAAGAATGAAAGCAAAAATTAAAATTGAAAGGAAACCCAAAACTCCCCTTTAGGGGACCGGGGGTTAAATCTTATTAAACAACTCTGCTGCTTCAGCTAAGAGGTTTTCTGTTTTGGCAAAACAAACTCGTACAATTTTTTGATTCACTTTCTTGGAATAAAAAGCAGAAACGGGAATCACCGCAACACCAAATTCAGTTGTCATTCTTTTGGCAAACTCAAATTCATCTTCATCACTAATTTCAGAATAATCAACTAGTTGGAAATAAGTTCCAGAACATTTGAGTGGACGTAGTTTTGAGTTTTTTATTTTTTCCAAAAAGAAATCTCGCTTCTGTTGATAAAAATTATTCAAATTCAAATAAGTATTTTCATCTTCTAAGTATTCTGCAATTGCTTGTTGCACAAATGAGTTGACACAAAAAACATTAAACTGATGTACCTTCCGAAACTCTTGCATCAGGTGTTCAGGTGCAACGCAATAACCCATTTTCCAACCTGTCGCATGAAATGTTTTTCCAAAAGAATAAACGGCCAAACTACGCTGGAATAATTTTGGGAAACGTAAAACGCTTTGGTGTTGCTGTCCATCAAAAATCAAGTGCTCATAAACTTCATCACTCAAAACGATCAAATCATGTTCTTCTCCAATTCTTTCAATCGTTTTTAAATCATCTTCTAACAATATACTTCCGGTTGGATTATGAGGTGTGTTGAAAATCAACATTCGGGTTTTCGAAGTGATTAATTTTTCTAGTTCCTCCCAATTAATTTTAAAGTCTGGCGCTTTCATTTCGTATGGAACCACCATGCCACCGCAAACTTCAATCGAAGGGACATAAGAATCATAGGCAGGTTCAATGATGATTACTTCATCGCCAGATTTTACAAAAGTTGTGATAACTGTAAAAAGTGCTTGAGTTGCACCAGCGGTAATGGTGATCTCTGTTTTTGGATTGACAGAAGCACCATAGAGTTTTTCAATTTTACTAGCGAGTTTCTCTAACAATACATTTGCACCACCCATCGGAGCGTATTGATTGAATCCATTTTGCAAATATTTATTGACCAAATTTTTCAACTCAGGAGCGCAATCGAAATTGGGAAAACCTTGTGATAGATTAATTGCCTGATGCTCATTCGCAAGTGCAGACATGACGGAAAAAATGTTAGTACCGACGTTGGGAAGTTTGGATTGGAGATTCATTATTATTGATGAACTAAGAGTTGATTAAATATATTTTTCAAAAACAGTAGTAATTGCTTTGGCTAATTTATGATCTTTTTCAGTTACAGTATTTCCAGCATCGTGAGTAGTTAAATGAATATCAACTGTATTGTACACATTGCTCCAGTTAGGATGGTGGCCTTGCTTCTCAGCATGAAAAGCAACCTCAGTCATAAAGCCAAATGCTTCCATAAAATTTTTAAATTTAAAGGTTGCTTGGAGTTTATTATTTTCTTCTTTCCACATAGTCTTTTAATGGTTAATGATGAATGGTTAATTTTGCGATGGGATAATCATAAAAAAAGATGTTATCTCATTACGAAGATAACATCTTTTATTAAACGAATTAATCGTCAAGCCTATAGTGGAAATTAACCATTCACCGTTAATCAGTCACTATTATTTGAAGCTCCAATCGTATTTGTCCAAATCAGAAATACATGAAGTTAGGAGAGAAATACAATCGACAATATCTTCTTTATTTGCCATTTCGATTGTCTGATGAATGTATCGAGTAGGAATAGAGATTGCACCTGTGATCGCACCTTTTTTTCCATATCGTTGAATTCCCCCTGAGTCAGTTCCACCAGCAGGAAGTACTTCTGGTTGCCATTTTATTTTATGATGATCAGCGGTTGTTTTCATATATTCAACCATTCGATAATCAGAAATTACGGAACCATCTTTGATTTTTATTGCAGCACCTTTGCCAAGTTGAGTTACCATTTCATGAGGACTTGCACCAGGCACATCAAATGCAATCGTCACATCTAAAGCGAACCCAAAATCAGGATCAATTTGGTGAGCGGAAGAAATCGCTCCACGAAGCCCTACTTCTTCTTGAACGGTAAATACGGCATAAATATCATAAGGAACTTCTACGTCTTTTAATTTTCGTAAAGTTTCTAACAATATGTATACGGATACTCGATTATCTAAAGATTTACTGTTGACACAGTCTCCCATTTCAATCAATTCTCTTTCTCGAGTGATAGAATTTCCAACCGAGATATATTTATCGACGTCTTCCTTTTTCATTCCAGTATCAATAAAATACTCAGTAGCAGGAAGAGGTTTTCCTCTTTCATCAGCTTTCATTAAGTGGACAGGTTTACAACCCATTACTCCGATAATATCTTTTTTACCATGAATAATTACGCGCTGTGAAGTCAAGGTTTTAGGATCAAAACCACCTAAAGTATCGAATCGAACAAAACCATTTTTATCAATATGCGTCACCATGAAACCAATCTCGTCAATATGAGCGGCTACCATGACTCGTTTATCATTTTTTCCTTTTTTTATAGCAATCACACTTCCCATCGCATCAATAGAAATTTCATCAACGAGAGGAGTTACTTCTTGGATGACGAGTTCTCTAATTTTTTGTTCATACCCAGGAGCACCTGGTGCTAGACATATTTTTTTTAATAAACTTACGTTAATCATTTAGTGCAATTTTAGATGCTGGACCTAATTAAGGGCATATAAAGAGTATTGTTTGATTGTTTTCTGTGATATACGGTTGGGGGCTTAGGAAGGGTCAATCT
>JBGCCY010000144.1:0-7316 GCA_045104975.1 Saprospiraceae bacterium | reverse complement strand
CCTTTTTTGAAAGTTGCCACGAATTGCACGAAATACGTACTATTTGGGTTTTCGTGAAATTCGTGCTAATTCGTGGCAACTTTCAAAAAGTGTACGGTAGAGGAATAGAATTAAAGTGGAATATCGAATTTTCAACAAGGAATAACCAATCCCGAAGGAAGCAGAATCTTGAGTTATTGGATATTTACAAGAGAAGCCCCCCACCACGAATGATGAGAGGCCATCCCAAAAACTGATTTAAATTACTTTATACCAGCTTCCGCTCTTATGTGAAAAAAGGTTGTAGTATCTGATTTCTCAGATAGAAAATATATAAGCATACAACAAGATTTCCGAAAAAATCAAAGTTGCAATTGATATCGACTAGATAATTTTTTGAAAACTGATTGATGAGAAATTGGAAAAGGCAGGAACGGTTTGAACTAAAAAAATTCTGTGCTCCTAAATGTTCAATCAATCTTATTTTTAATACTTCGGAGTTTGGAAAAAATAAAATATCACATTTGTGACACTCAGTTTCGGCAAATATATGATTTAGTATGGTGAAGTTAATACCCAATAGTTGGTATTTTATAAAGAAAAAAACATAAAATATTAAATGACTTTAATTTATAAATAAAAAAATACTTCTACCATTTAGATGCTTCCCAAAAAAGTGTCCCCCTTCACACATTCGTGAAGGAGGACTATCCCAAAACCGTTTTATCTTAAATTTCTGAATAATGGGTTTTTCAGAAAAATATATTTTGAGTTTAAAAAAGTCCTCCACTAAATAGTGAAGGAAACTTATCTCTAAACTGTTCGCCTTTTTTTTTGGAAAATTTCTAATTCTTACTTCTTCTATGCTTTGCTCTTTTCCAGAAAAATAAAAGCCCTCCTCCACCTTTGTAGAGGAGGACTTTTATGAATTTTTATGAATCTCTAAACTGTTCCAAATTGAGTAACCAACATTAACTCTTTTCCTTTTCGCTTCGCAAAATGTTGGAAGGTTTTTAAAGGGTCTTCCTCTATTCATTAATAGAGGAAGACTTCCAAACCGTTTTTTATGAATCTCTAAACTGTTCCAAATTTGAGGTCCAACATTCTCTTTTTTCTTTCCCTTCGTAATACTGTTGGAAGATTTTTTTTAAAGAGTCTTCCTCTACCTTCATAGAGGAAGACTATTCCAAAACCGTTTTTTATAAATCTCTAAACTGTTCCGTAAATAGGACTGATACATCATCTCTTAGTGCTTAGACAAATCTTGTCTTACATCAATTCTTGCATCAGAATTTTTAGCAAATATTTTTTAATAAATTTTAGGGAGGTAAAAGTATCCCCCTCTACTTTCGCAGAGGAGGACTATCCCAAAACCGTTTATTCTTGATGCTCTATCATTGTAGTTAGAGCAATATTATTTTTAGAATTCTCTGAACTAGTATCGTATACCGATACATTTACAGAAAAATGTTGATTACATTCTTTTGAATTTGAGTAGTAACTATTGTTACTCCAAAGAGTTTTCTTTTTAAGATAGTATGTTGTGGTAAGTGTAGAAAGTGTTTCGATGTGTGATGTGCTTTGAAGAAAAAATTCATCTTCAAAAAGAGGTTGTGTAAGCGACAAATTTCCATTAAAGGAAACCTGCTGCTCACTATATGCTTCAGTTGGAAAATCCAACAAAGAAGCGTCAAGGTTATGCCCAATCTTTTTATTATCATCTTTACACATGTGTAAAGCGTATTTTTCTGACTGATCCATGGGATGTTTTGTCTAAAGCTCGGTTATGATAAAATACTCAAAAGTTAATGTTTTAACAATAGTATTACATACTCACTTCTGTTCACCTTAACAGAAAGAAAGTTACTATTGATAAATAGTTGATTTCAATATTTAACTTCAAGAAGGTAAATATTTAGTCAAATAAAAAGTTTTTTTAACCATACAAAGAAATGCCAATAGCATCATTGATGGCTTTTAAAAAAACATAAACCTTATTTTAGCTTTGGAATTTAGCAACAAGAGATTTTATCAAAGAAGATGATAAATATTGCGTTGCCAATAGGAAGGCTAGACTGTCATCGAAAAAAAAATAAAGTAATTTTCACCAAAAAGATAAGAGGTAAATAATATTTGCTTTGTAATTTTTTTGAGACTGCATTGAGTAATAAAAAAAGAGGAAAATTCTTTTAATAAAACTCCGGTTTATGTTCACAGGATTAATTTCTTTCTACAATTTCTTTTAAATGTAGATTTATTTTATGTTCATATTACATCACAAATATAAGGCATATATTCAGTCTACCAATACCCATTTTATGGTATTTTACTTATTTTTTATTTTAATATAAACTAGCACCTAATTTATAATCCACTATAAATCAAACAATTAAGATTGAATTGCAAAGAAATACACCACCCTCAAAATAAAAAAGACCCTCCCATAACGGGAGGGTCCGGTCATAAAACCGTATACTGAGAAATGCTTAAAAGCCATAATTGAGTGAAGCAGTTAGGGCAGTAAAATCATTTTACCACTTGCTTGATGCTTCGAAGTTTTGATGCGGTAATATAAAACGCCACTTGAGAAACTCGCCTCTTTCCTAAGAATAAAACTCTGCCTTCCTTTAGGATAAAAGGAATTGTAAGTTTTTAATAATTTTCCTGTCACATCAAAAACAGTTATTTCTATATTATTCTCTTCCTGTAAATAAAAATTAATCGAAGTAGATTCTGTAAATGGGTTAGGAGAATTTGGGTATAATATAAAGTCTTGGTTACCAAGTTTATCTACCTCATTACCGAATTCTAATGCTACATTATATTCTCCTCCTGCTGAATTATAAGCAATTGCTAAAGTGTGCTTCGAAGTGATCTTAATAACATCTTTGATGTTCAAATCTTCGGTTGCAATAAATCGAACTTCAAACCACTTAAGTTTAGTTTCTAAATTCGCACTTTCAGTTTTATCCCATGAAAAAGTAATTGCTCCTTTTTCTATGACCGGTGTTCCGAAATGAACATTCTCCATTTTCTTCACCTCTACAAATTCCATCAAGTCTTGTTCAAATGAAAGAGTAAATTGCCATGCTAAAAAGTCTTTTTCATTTTCTGTTTCAAAAACTAAACTGACTTCTTCTCCTTTTTTAACTGCTGAATTTTGGGTCTTAAAAATTAACTCTCCTTCTTTTTCTCTTGTGTCATTTACCAAAAGATTAGGTAAAGCATTTTCGGTTACATCTCCTACCTTTACAGCTACAAAATCTACTAAATCCAAATCGGTACTTAAATTTTGAATATCTACTGCTTCTGGGAATGCTTCATTCAATGGATCACTTGGATTTGAAAAAACATAATTCGCATCTACAAATCTCCATGATGGAACTCCATTTGGAAACTCATTCACATTTAATAAAATTAAATTACGAATATGCGCTAAATCTAAGGCAGTCAATCCACCTGACTTGTTTACATCCCCAGCAATAATTTTATAAGGAGAGTCCAGTAATTCTGTTCCTAAGATATGCTTGCTTATTTTAACAATATCAAAAGTAGTGACTCCATTTAAGGGCGCATTATTTTTTTCAGGTTTGATATTGTAGTTTTGATACATTGGTAAATCCAAATTGAACGCGCCATTAGAATTTGTCATTTCTAGAACTTGTCCGTTATTCACATTCACCTCTACTTCATCAATTCCTTCTCCTTGTTCATTATCAATGAGTCCACTCATCACAGCTAACTGAGTCAAAGGAACTCCGCAAATTCCTGAAGATGCAGTCATGATAACATCCACCACACAAAAGTCACAATTCCCAGCTTCATCACAAGCCCATACTGCCACACTACTTGTTCCAAGTTGATCACAAGTGAAAAGTATTTCAGTTGCTGTTGGCGGAACATCAGGATCATTTAATGAATCAAAAACTACTGTAAAGGTTAGATCATCAAATAAAGAACAATTATCAAAACTTGAAGTATCATTCACAAAAGTCATTGCTGGCAACATCAACATTCCTTCTCCATTTCCAGTCGCCATTAATGGAGCTGAAATTTCTAGACAAACTGGCGTTGGTTTTTTATCATCTATTACTAAAATATCAATGGAATGAGTGGCTACGTTCCCACAACCATCATCTAAAGTATAAGTTGCTGAGTAATTTCCTTGGTCTACGGTGAATGGACCATATCCATTTCCACCTAAATTTGGACTAGTTACAGTCACCGAAATATTTGAACTACAATCATCAATATCTCCTGCAGCAATTTGAGGAATAGAAACAGAACCTTGACAATTAGCATCTGCACTTATCGTAATATCTACTGGTGCGTTTAGTAAAATTGGTGCATCATTATCACTCACCATTATTATTTGGGTTTTCACCCATACACCTGGTCCATTTTGAGATAAATCAGGATCACTTCCCGCTTGACACCAATCGACAACGACCCATTTTCTAGTAATCTTTATTGAACTACAATCTCCAGTACCCATGTTTAAAAATATATCTGATTTAGTCTTCCAGATATCACTACATGCTGAAGAGTTTCCTAGTATCTCAATTGGGACACCCGTATTCGAAGGTTCAATTAGAGTTGGATCATTTTGATACCCAATACATGAGATCGCATTTGCCCCCGTCAGGTTTGTTGGAAATTGAATATCGTCTGCATCATTTGGATCTGTATTTCCAGAAAATGGATTTGAATTAATCACATTAATTTTTTGAATACATGAACTTGTTTGACCTTGAGCATCTGTTACAGTCCAAGTTCGATCAATCATTCCAGTTCCACATGTCGAGCTAATTGTCCCTGAATTTACCCAAGTAACATTTGCCGTTCCACAATTATCCAATCCAAATGCCATCCCCAAGACAACCGCTGATGTATCTGATCCACACTCAATTGTTTTGTCTGGAGGGCAAATAATAGTTGGATTTTGTTTGTCTTGAACTTCGACTTCCACCATGCAAGAATTGGTATTTCCAGCAGCATCAGTCAATCTCAATTCGACCATAATTATTTCTCCAATATCACAACATGTAAAATCTATCGAGCTAGCAAAGGAAGTTGCAGCACCACAATTTGATTCCATTCGACGAACTTCATAATCTACAATTCCACAATTATCTGTACTTCCATCATCAAAGACCATAGCATTAACTGTTGCAAAACCTAAATTATTTAAGGCCACAACTGTCGTTTCATCACAAATTGGAATAGGTGCTAAATTATCAAAAACAGTCACCGTCATGCTACACATTGCCTCATTATTACATGCATCATTAACTATGAATGTAATGGTATGTGTACCAACTGGAATATCATAAAGAAAACCTCCATTGGTATTTAAATTACCAAAATCACTTTGAACTTCTACATCAAAATTGCTAGAGTTACATGCATCGGAAATTCCAACTGCAGGTATAAAAACATTAGCTTCACATGAATTAGAAGAAGTTCCATAAGTTAAATTACCTGGACAAGTTAGCACAGGAGGAGTGTTGTCTGTGATTTTTATGATTTGAGTTACAGTATCTAAAAATACATTGGCGCAGCAATCAAAAATATAAAAAGTTCTCAAATATTTTGCTTCATTACCACACATCCCTCCTAAGGAAGGACTGTCTTCATAAATCACTTTTATATCACCACATAATCCTGTAATATTTTCTGGACGTAATTCAATATTTACAGTTGTTCCATTATTATCAAATGAATAAATAGGGTAACCTAAGTTCGCAGCTGAGGTATCTGGTTGGTTGGTGGAATTACATTCTAACTCTACTAATGGAGGTGGAGTGATGGTAATTCCTGTAGTTGGAAATCTTAAAATTGTGATCGTTTGAGTACAAGTGTCTGTATTTCCAAAATCATCAGCAGCGACCCATCTCTTGACCAAAGTTGCTTTAGTCGATGGATCAACCGAGCAATCAACTAAGGTCAAAACACTATCTAATAAATTTATTGAAACATTCCCGTCACAATTATCTATGGCAGAAATTGGTAAAATCGGGCCACCTGTAACATTGCCCAACTCTTCAAAACAATAAATACTAACATCCTCACAATCAGCAATAATTGGATCTAATTTATCTTCAAGTCTTGCTCCTCCCCAACAATTTTTCTCATTTCCATTTAAAGTATTGCTATTATCAACATCTTCATAGACCGTCACTTTAATAGAATCTCCAATACTTAAATTAGCAATAGTGTTCACATCAATCGTAACTTGACTTCCTTCTGCGATGATATTATTATTCTCATCAGTTACAAGCACATGCAATATGTCTTTGCATGCAGTTGGCAAACTAGAATAGTTGGTAAAAAATTGTGAAGGGTGAACATTGAAAGTACAGTTTTCATCAACAGAAATATTTACACTTCCATTGCATGCAAAACTACCTGAACATTGCGCCCATATTTGTGTGGGTAAAAAAGAAAAGAGTAGCACAATTAGAAAAAGAAATCCTTGGATTTTCTCTTTTTTTGAAATTAAATTAAACGGACTTTTTGAGTCAGGAGATAGGAATTTTCCTCCCTCCAGTTTTGGGATAAATTTGATGTTCATAGGATACAGTTCTTTTAGTTATTTAAACGGTTTTAAAAAATAATTTTTAGGCTGAAAAATGAATCTCAACTTTTACTCAGCTAGCGTTATTTCCATTTTAAAAATGAAAACTGCTACTCAGACTAAATGAACTATGACTGTTTTTTAACTGTTTTGGGAAAACTAAAATGCGATATACATTATCAGTTTATGATGTGAAGGAAACAAAACATATATTTTTCCCTTATTCAAAAAAAGAGAAAATGTGACGTGATTTTTTAGATATAAAAATATTAGAAGAAATATTTTCCTCCTGAAAAGTTACTACTTGTTGAAAAAATAAATCTAAAGTATTAAAAAGATGAAAATAGTTAGTGACAATTTTAGGGGTGCAAAACCATTGAAAAATGATGTAATTAAAAATTTCAATTGCTATTTTTTTGAAACAAAAAGTAAATAATATCGAATACTGAACACTTCACTATTCCTTTTCTGTCTCCACAAAAAAAAGCCCCCCTTCAAATAAATGAAGAGAGGCCATCCCAAAAACCGATTTTAAAGCAAGCTTAACTAGTTTTAAAAACTAGTTTTTTTTCTTTTTGAAAATAGGTGAGTAGAAAAATCTACCCACCTAAGATCAATGTTAAAACTTATCTAGAAAAGATAATTTAGTTTTATAATCTAATCAAAAGATTAAGATTAGTCAACCAAGATCATCTTCTTAGTAGCTGTTTCAGTAGCTGTTTCCAATTGGTAGTAAAGAACTCCAGTTGCATCGATACCA
>JBGCCY010000143.1:0-21098 GCA_045104975.1 Saprospiraceae bacterium | reverse complement strand
ACATTTTGCTCAGATGTTTTTAACCATCTTTTCAAAAAGTCATTTGGCAATGGCAATTCATTTTTTTCCAACAACATATCGTTGAAATCTCTGAACATTAAAGCATCCGCTTGTTTGTCGTAATGAGTTACATAATCAGTTCTGATCATTTCCTTCATTTCTTCAACAGACGTTACTTTGCCTGGGCCCATATATTTATCAAAGAACTCTTGGTTTAATTCTGCAAGTTGTATACGATTCACTTCTTCAATAGTTGCCTCAAACATTTCCCCAATTTCAACTTCGCCATCATTTTCTTGCACACCCAACATATTCTTTCTAACGAAATCAGCATCTCTATCTTTTTCCAATTGGAAAACATTAACAGTAATCTTATCGCCTGCTTTTTTCTTTAAAATTTCTTTCTTCACTTTCTCGTCAGCAATTTCATCAACTAAAATGGAGAAACTCGCTGCCCAACCATCTTCTTTTAGTTTTTTACCATCCAACTCATTTGCATTTAATTTCACTACATCATTTCCCTCGATGTCTTCAGTCATTTGTACTCGCTCTCCTACTCTTTTTCGACCTGCTTCTACTTGCTCATCCAAAAAGGCATCTTCAATTTGCACTTTTTTGAAATCGAACGAAGTATCTTTATCTACTCCTGTCAATTCAAATTGTGGAGCCAAACCTAAATCAAAACGAAACTCCATGTCTTTCAATTCATGTACATTAAAATCAACTTCTGGCTGATCTTCCGCAGGAATTGGTTGTCCAATGGTTTTTAAATCTTCCTCTTTGATAAAAGTAAAAATCTCATTTTGTACCATTTCGTTGATTACATCAACAAGTAATTTTTGGCCGTACATTTTTTTGATAAGTGCCGTTGGAGTTTTCCCTTTTCGGAATCCCTTCATGGACACTTTATTTTTGTACTTATTTAATTCAGATTTGAACTTTGGTTCATAATCATCCTTAGTGATGGTCAAAACAATTTGAGTATTTAAATTGTCACTATCGGTTCTGACAACTTGTGGCATAGTTAAAATATTTCGGCTGTTTTCACGAAAGTGTAAAAACAGCAATGATTAAAATAAAAAGTGCTTAGGAAAACTCTATGGTCAAGTTAAAATTGGAATCAAAAACGACCAAAGGGAAGAGTTGATTTCGATTTTGGCTTGACTTAAAACATAGGATTTGTCTAAGTACAAATAAAGTAGAATGAATAAAGTCGGAAAAGGTTTAAAAAGAAGAATGAATAATTAAGAATGAATAATTTTTCAACTTAAAAATTCTTTCTCGTTTCTATAATCTTTCATTTTTAATTATTCATTAAAAAGTGCGGGTGGAGGGACTCGAACCCACACGCCGTGAAGCACTAGATCCTAAGTCTAGCATGTCTACCAATTTCATCACACCCGCAATAATATTTCAGTAAGAAATATAATTTTAACACCTATTCTTTTTCCAAAAAAAGGAAGAAAAAACTGGTTAAAACTAACTCACTAAATTTTAGTCAAGGAACTGCTTTCTTGAAAAGCGGTGCAAAGATATGTTTTTTTGCCAAAATGAAAGGTTTTTTGGAAATAAAATATTAGATTTTTTGGATAATTTTTATCCATTTCTCTTTTTTAAATTATTGATCCTCATAAAGGATATTAGAAAATCAACTTCCTCCTCTTTTTTATGCTAAGATTGATCATTAATCTTTGATTCCACAAGCATTTGTTTAGTTTTGTAACTGTCCAAATTATAACAGTTCGAAAATAAATAGAATCTTCATTTATGCAGCATACGCCAAAGACTGGCTTCACAGGATTGATTGAAAATTGGAAAAGTGATTTGATTGCTGCGCTTAGTGTATCTTTAGTCGCACTTCCACTTGGTTTAGGAGTGGCCTCTGCCTCCAATGTCGAACCAATCACGGGCGTAATTTCTGCGATCATAGGAGGTGTTGTAACTACTTTTTTCCGAGGTAGTCACCTAGCAATCAACGGCCCAGCTGCAGGATTGATCACAGTAATTCTAAGTTCTTTTGCGCTGTGGGGAGATGATCCAAATGCTTTCAATTATGTGCTTGCGGCAACTGTGATTTCCGGTGGATTACAAGTTGTTTTTGGAATTTTGAAGTTGGGGAAATTTGCTGAAATTTTTCACTCTTCTGTTATTCATGGAATTCTAGCAGCAATTGGAGTGATCATTTTTGCCAAACAAATTCACGCTGCCATGGGAATCTCAACGGAAGCGGAAGGAGCAATTGAATTGATCAAAGACGCTTTTTACCAAATTCCTAATATCAATCCTTTTGTAGCAATCATTTCTTTGACGGGACTTTTATTGTTAATTTTTAGCTCAAAAATTAGTTATAAACTCTTTCATTTAATTCCTGCACCGATGTGGGTTTTAGTCATTGCGATTCCATTTGTTTATCTCTTTAATTTTTTTGAACCACATAGTTATACTTTTTTTGGAAAAACCTATTCTACCGGCCCTGAATTACTAATCACTATTCCCGATAATATTTTAGATGCGATCGCCTACCCTAATTTTTCAAAAATCGGAACTTGGAAATTTTGGACTTCGGTTATTTCGATCACCATTATTGCAAGTATTCAATCACTTGCAATGGGAAAAGCGGTAGATAAACTTGATCCATACAAACGAAAAACCAACTTAAATAAAGATCTAATTGGAATCGGAATGGCCAATATAGTTGCTGGCGCAATTGGTGGATTACCGATTATCACTGTGATTGTTCGAAGTACTGTCAATGTTCATAATAATGCAAAAACGAAATGGTCCAATTTATATCATGGACTTTTACTGCTTGCTTTTATTTTTATTTTGACTCCTGTCATCACTAAAGTGCCTTTAGCCGCATTAGCCATTTTGTTAGTTTACACAGGATATAAGTTGGCATCCCCTACAGCATTCAGGCATGTGTTCGATCAAGGAATTGAGCAGTTAATATTTTTCGTAGGAACTTTAGTGCTTACTTTAAATTATGATTTACTGGTTGGTATTTTCGGAGGACTTGGCTTAGCTGTTCTAGCACATTTTCTTTTGGCCAAAGTTTCAATTCGTCAGTTTTTCCAAATGATTTTCAATTCAGGTTCTACTATTCTTTTTAGAGAAGATGGCGGTTATGATTTAAAAATAAAAGGTATTGCGAATTTCTTGGGCGCTATAAAAATGAATAGTCTACTGGATAAAGTTCCAGCTGGAGCAAATGTAAGTATCGATTTGTCAGCTGCTCGTTTGGTGGATTTTTCGATCATGGAAAAATTCAATGATTTTAAACGAACTCATGCGAACACAGGTGGAGAAGTAAAAATTGAAGGTTTGGAAAAACACATCTCCTCTACCACTCATAAATTAGGATTAAAATTACTGAATTCTACAACTCGCCAATTAACCAATCGACAGATTAAATTAAAAAAGTTGGCAGAGAAAAATAATTGGATTTTCTCCTTAGAGTCTGACGATGAAGTTAATTATTTCGATTCATTTACCTTTTTCAAATCTCGTCCTGTCGAAGAAAAATTGAATTCTATTTCTGGAAATCTCGATGATGCGAATTGGGAAATTATCGACATCGTTTTTGAAGAAGGAGCATTTTTAGCATTGGAAGAATATCATACGACCGTAGGAGTCATTCACCTCCCTTTTGCGATTCCGAAGTTTACGATTGAGAAAAAAGATTTCATTGATAAATATCTTAACCTCTCAGAATACCAAGAAAAGCAACACCAATTATATCATGACTTTTCTCCTAAATATACCGTTAAAGTAGCTAGTCAAACTGAGATGAAAAATTTTATGAATGATGAATTAAAGCAATTGATATTGGCGATGGATTTACATCATCTGGAAAGTAATGGTGAAGCGATTTTAATTTTTACTAACGATTTGAGATTTGCACCAATTGGAGCAATGACTAAAATTGTACAATTTAAGGAAGCGCTGAAAAGTATTATTAAAGTGAATATTTAATGATTAATATTGTTTCTCACTAATTGCTTTCTGCCTACTACTCTATTGACATTTCGGACAAACCCCATGAATTTTCATTTCTATTTTTTCAAAAGAATAATCTTTGGGCAATTCAACCGAAGGAATAAAAACGGATTCCAAACAACTCAGTTCTTCACATTTCGAGCAATAAAAATGTGGATGATAATCTGAGTGATTCGCTACTTGGCAATCCTGACACAGAGCATATTTCATTTCTGCATTTCCATTTGGGACGCTGTGAATAATTCCCTTTTCTTCAAAAGTTTTTAAAGTTCGATAAATAGTAATTCTATCTGATTTTGGAAATACTTTTTCTAATTCACTTAGCCCAAGTATTTTACTTTTTTTCAAAAAAAACTCTAGTAGTAATTGTCGCATTGGAGTGATGCGAACTTCTTTTTTATTTAAAATTTCTTCTGTCATGGTTTGTTAGTTTTTTGGATATCCAATATTCATCACATCCTATTTACAAAAAGTCTCCTCCTCCCCACACTCCCCTTCCGTCTCAAATTCCAAGGTAATATGATCAATCTGAAAATGATCTTCAATTGATTCGTAAATCGCTTTTTTGATCTTTTTTAACTCAATTAATTTTTGATTTCCATCAGTCACGACATGAACAGAAAGTAAGTTTGTTTCTCCATCTAAAGTCCAAAGATGAAGATGATGAACATTGTCTACACTTTCTATTTTTTCCAAAATCTCTTTCACCTTCTCCACATCAATATCAACAGGAGAAGCTTGTAAAATAATTTGACTCGCCTTCCACAGATTTTTCAAAACACCTCGCAATATAAAAATCGTAATCAAAATTGACAGCAAAGGATCAATCCAAGGCAAATCAAAAAAGTACATCACTATCGAACCAATCAATACAACCACCCAACCTAAAACATCTTCTAAAAGATGCCACAAAATCATTTCCTCATTCAAACTATTTCCTCCTTGCCTCATTCTCAAAACAGCTATTCCATTGACGATCACCCCTAAAATGGCCAATCCTATCATCCCTTCCACATTAGTTTTTTCAGGAGAAAAAATTCTAGGAATCGCTTCTGTCAAAATATAAATCGATCCAACCACCAAAATTACTCCTGTGATAATTGCTCCCAAAGTATTGAATCGTTTGTAGCCAAAAGTGTATTTTGCATTGCCTCCTTTTTTTGATAACCTTTGGAAATACCAAGCTAATCCCAACGAAGCAGTATCGCCTGCATCATGCAAAGCATCCGATTGAATCGCCACACTATTGGTCAAAAAACCTCCAATAAATTCAATAATCGTAAATCCTAAATTCAGAAAAAAAGCAGTAGCAATATGTCCTTCACCAGAATGGTGATGATGATGGTGATCGTGTCCCATTTTGTTATTTTTAAAATAAAGGTAATTTTAAAATGAATGCAATACAATTGCAAAAAACTACAATTGGACAGTAACTATTCTAGGGAGTAGGAAATAAATAATCTACCCACCTGACAGATTTTTTTCCCCTCTCCGAGATATTTTAAAAGAGGAAAACTAACAATTACTTTTTTAAAATATTTTTATTCTTTATCTTCATTATATAGCAGCAGCTGTTTTGCTACTTTTATAAATAATTATTCCTAATTTAGTAGTCGATTCGTCTTACATATAATGCTTCCCACATTTTTTTCAATACTTTTTAAGAAAGCTTTCGTCTGAAAGTAAAGAGGTAGCATTATCTGAAATAAAAAAGTTATCAATTTAACATGCAAGGAACTTTAGTTACATATTCACCTGAAGAGTTGGAAGATATACGCAAAGCGTACGATGAGATGATCCTCTGCATCAAGTCTACTTTTTCCAAAGAAGATGAAGCGCAGATGTTTCGCGCTTTTGAAATTGCCGTTGAAGCACACAAAGAACAGCGACGCAAATCTGGCGAACCATATATCTTTCATCCTATCGAAGTGGCGCGAATTTGTGCGGCAGAAATTGGCTTGGGGCCAACTGCGATTATTTGTGCATTGCTTCACGATGTGGTCGAAGACACACCGATTACTTTAAAAGAGCTAGACAAAGAATTTGGGTCAAAAGTAGCGATGATCGTAGATGGATTAACCAAACTGGATGGACTCCACAATGATGCTGCTAGTCAACAGGCAGAGAATTTCAAAAAGGTTTTGACCACACTTGCGGATGATGTTAGAGTTGTTTTGATAAAAATGGCGGATCGTTTGCACAACATGCGAACCCTCGGTGCAATGCCTCGACATAAGCAATTAAAAATTGCTGCAGAAACTCAATTTATCTATACACCTGTAGCTCATCGTTTAGGATTATATAAAATCAAAACAGAATATCAAGACTTGTGTTTGAAAATTACCAATCGGGATGAGTACAGCCAAATTGCTAAAAAACTACAAGAAACTAAACGAGCTAGAAATGCATTTATCGAAGCTTTTATTGAACCGATAGACAATGCACTCAAGGAAGCTGGTTTTGAAAATTATAAAATTTTAGGTCGACCAAAATCGATTTATTCAATTTTAAATAAAATAAAAAAGAAGCTCGTCACCTTCGAAGAAATTTATGATTTATTTGCGATCCGAATTATTTTGGATGTACCAAAAGCACAAGAAAAACAAAAGTGTTGGCAAGTATATTCCATCGTAACTGATGTACATATTCCGATTCCTGAACGATTGCGAGATTGGGTGACGACTCCAAAATCGAATGGTTATGAATCTTTACACACTACGGTAATTGGGCCTGAAGGAAAGTATGTGGAAGTGCAAATTCGAAGTGTCCGAATGGATGAAATTGCAGAGCGAGGTTTTGCTGCTCATTGGAAATATAAAGGTGGAAAAGATGGTGATTATAATGTATTCGATACTTGGCTGAACAATGTTAGAGATATTTTGGATAACGATAATGGAGATGCTATTCAATTTATCGAAGACTTTAAGACCAATCTTTTTAACGAAGAAGTTTATGTTTATACGCCTAAAGGTGATTTGAAAATTTTACCAAAAGGGGCGACTGCTTTGGATTTTGCCTTTAGTATTCATACCGATGTTGGTTATAATTGTCATGCAGTAAAAGTAAATTCCAAACTTGTTCCGATGGGACATGAATTGGAAAGTGGAGACCAAGTAACTGTCCTCACTAACAAAAACCAAAAGCCTTCAGAGGCTTGGTTAAAAATGGTGGTAACTGGCCGAGCACGTTCCAAAATTCGTTCTTCGATGAAGGAAGAGCGACGCAAGCAAGGGGAATTTGGAATGGAAGCTTTACAGCGAAAATTTAAAAACCTCAAAATAGATGTAGAGGAAAATGTAGATACTTTGGTTAATTATTTCAATTATCAATCAAGAGTAGATTTGTATTATGCTATCTCGATGGAAGAGATCAATTTGAATAATGTTCTCAAGAATTTTAATATAGAAAATAATAAATTAGTTGAAATAGAAGAGGAAATAGAGACAACGACTACTGCTCCAGAAAAAAGTAAATCAAGGACTAAGAAAGAAAAATTTGAAACCAAACCTCAACTACGAATTGCAGGAGAGAATGCTGATGAATATAATTATCAACTAGCGACTTGTTGTAATCCGGTGCAAGGCGATGATGTTTTTGCCTATTTGACGGCCACCGCAGGTATGAAAATCCATCGAACCTCTTGTCCCAATGCGACACACATGAATGCTCATTATGGTTATCGAATCATGAAAGCAGAATGGGTGAATACGACTAAAACTAATTTTATTGCTGAGCTTTTGATTGTCGGAATTGATTCCGGCCCAGGGGTAATTCAACAACTTTCTAATAAAATTTCTAACACACTTGGATTAAATATTCGATCATTTTATATTGATGGTCATGAAGGATATTATGAAGGACGAGTTTCTTTGTTAGTAAAAAATACCGACCAATTGGAAATTGCCATTCGTGCTTTACGAAACGAGGAAGGGATTTCATCGGTGAGTAGAATAGAGGAATAAAAATAAAACCGCAAAAGAAAATCATATTACTTTTGCGGTTTTCTATTTAATGTTATAAATTCTGGCGTTTTTCAAACTAAAAATAAATAAATGGCAAATATTCTTGTAACTGGTTCCAATGGACAAGTAGGAACAGAACTACAATATCTCGCAAAACAATTTTCTGATTTTAATTTCACTTTTGCTGACGTGACTGATTTGGACATCACAGATGCTAATGCAGTTTATGATTTTATCAACTCAGGTGATTTTAATTATATCATCAATTGTGCAGCTTACACCGCTGTGGACAAAGCAGAAGAAGATGAAAAACTCGCCTTCGAAGTCAATGCTATAGGTGCAAAAAATATCGCTCAAGCTGCGGTAATTCGAAATATTCAATTGATTCACATCTCAACAGATTATGTCTATCATAATGACTTAGATCGACCGCTAGTAGAAACCGATCCGACTAATCCGCAAAGTGTTTATGCTTCCACAAAGTTGCAAGGCGATCAATTTGTTCATATGATGTTGCCTTCAAGTATGATTATTCGTACGTCGTGGGTTTACTCTTCCTTTGGGCATAATTTTGTAAAAACGATGTTACGTTTGGGAAAAGACCGAGACAGTTTAGGAATTGTTGCAGATCAAATTGGTACTCCAACTTATGCACACGATCTATCCAAAGCAATTTTGGATATTATTACGAAAATGGAAAATGGAGATTTGGTCAGCGGAAAGATGCAAGGAGTTTTTCATTACAGTAATGAAGGGGAAACACATTGGGCTGACTTTGCTAAAAAGATTTTTGAATTAGAAAAAATTAATTGTACCGTCAACGAAATCGAAACGAAGGACTACCCTACACCTGCAGCTCGACCACCTTATTCTGTTTTGGATAAAACTAAAATTAAAGAAACTTTTGGATTGGAAATTCCGAATTGGGAAGAGAGTTTGGCTAGTTGTTTGGAACTTCTGAGGGAGAAGAATATGGGATAATCAGTTGCCAGTTTTCAGTAGACAGTTTGCCTACTGAAAACTGAAAATTGCCTACTGATTAATAACTCCAAAGATCATGTTCAAAATTAAACAACTCCTGTTTTATTTTATCAGCTTCAAGCAAACCATCTAACCCTTTCGCATATTCTTGAATTCTTCGATCGTAAATATTTCCTTCTTTGTAAATCACACTTGCAAAATATCGCATTTCAAATAAATCATCCCAAGACAATTGTTGGTGATCGTTACCTGGCAAATAAACTTCGTTTCGAGCTAAGATCTCTCGTATATGAGGATAGTACACCCAAAACAAAGGCATCTCATATCTGAAATTTCCATTCTCATCAAAAACATCTTTTAATGGAGCAATCCCCAAAATTCGAACTTTCAATGTCGAAGTCGCTTCATCAAAATACCAAACTTCCTTAATTCGAAATCTTTTTATGTCTTCATAATTTGTCTCATCTTCATAAACAACTAAACTATCTTCATAGGTTTTCGGGTCTATCACAGTCGTAGTATCTCTTCTTGAAAAGATGCCATCAAAATCTACAATTTTTTCAGAAAATTTATCGTCTGTGGTGGAATACAAAGTCATCTCTCCATTCAATGCCGCTTTTTTTATAATTTCAAAAAAAGGTAATTCAGGATACATAAATGATTGATTCATTTTTTCTCTTACATCAATCACTCTCCAAATTCTTTTTTCCCAAAAAATATCTGCTTGCCGAACAGGAGCATAATTTAAAACTTGTCGATCCTTCATTAAAGTTTTTTCCACCACTCCATCAATGATGGTTTTTTGAGAAAAAATTGAATTGGAAATAAAAATTATTGCAAAGATTAAAAGGATATTTTTCATGTTATTATTTTTTTAATTTTAAAAAATGCTTTGAATAAATAGCGCGTAGTGGTCTGCTTTAGCTGACCGAAAAAAGAGCAAAGCGATTTTTTCAAAAAAATTCCAAAAGGATCTCAATTCTATTCACCTCTTTTTATATTCGCTTTGCTCATTTCTTTTAGGTCAGCTAAAGCAGACCACCACGTGTTATTTAATTTTGATACTTAGTCCATTAATTTTTCTTGTCACATCATCCCCCGGGCATTTCACTCGAATCTGATCAAAGAAAAAAGTATCCCCAAAAGTCGCTTTCTTCAATAAATTTTTAGCCTCCGATTTAAATCTACCACCCTGGTTTTTAACCACCGCAGCATCTCCTCTCTCAGGCAATCGAGTCACTTCAAAGCCTACAATATTGCATCTCGCTTCAAAATCAAAGTTCTCCAAAAGTGCAACCAATCCTTCAAATGCCTTCATTTCACTAGGACTCATAGCGTTTTGACCTTTCCTTCCTAATCGAATAACTGGGTCAGGAATCTTCTTGACTCGATACTCAAAAGTGGTCGGTTCCAATCCGCCACCGGAAACTGTAATCTTAGCTGTACCTGTTCGTTTGGGTTTTACAGTAAACTTCCCATTTCGGATTTTCTCCATCCGAACATCAGAACTCGAAACTTGTACATCTCTACTTGCAACTCCGGCAGCGGAAACGGAAAAAGGATTGTCAACACCTAAATAAAATACATTCATCTTGTCAGCAGAGGCCGTCACCGATCGCTCGCCAACTTCATAATTAAATCTTTTGGTATAAGTTTTTACATCTCCTGTGATAGGATTCGTCATTGAAACTTCTGCCAAAAAACTATGGCTTCCAATTTCATTTGGACGAATATTAAAAAGTGCTTTTCCTTCTCGAACATCAATTTCACGTCCATTCACTTTGATCGAGACATTATCAGCAGTCGTACTAAATGCAGAAAGAAAAATTTCAGAAGAAAGCGATTCGCCTTTGATCACATAACTTTTGTCAGCAGAAATTACCGCTTGATAATTGTCAAAAACAATTTTCTCCCCTTGCACTTTATTATAAAAATAATTGAGCACCGCACTCTCTGCAATCTTTGCATCATTTTGAAATTTCGAAAGAATTGGCAAAACTGCTGCAACTGGCATCTGTTGAAAAGTAAATTGCGCCCAATTGTTTTTGTCTGAATTTTCTGGAATTGGATCAAGTTCAAGTGGCAATATCTTTTCTAACAATGCTTTTTCATCTCCTTCTTCAATTAAATCCAACAGTCGTTTTCTGATCTCGATAATTTTACCTTCCAACTCATCACCTCTGCCTTCATTGACAAAGAGACGAGTTGTTGGTTCTTTACGTTTTTTGCTGACGGGCTGATCATTTTCATCCAAACCGCCCGAGGTTTCGATTAACTCTGATTTTAATTCACCTACATATTCATAGAAGGTTTTAACTAAAACTTGCGCTTCATTTGCTTTGGTTTTAAATGGTGCGAATTGCGAGTAGGCCTCTGCTTGTTGTTCGATGGCTCCAAAAAGTTGAGCGTTGGAATCACCAACGATTCGACTACTTTCACCGATACTTTTGTCCATTGTTAAAAATGCATTGAGGACTTCAGCTGATACATTCAGCGCTAGCATAACAGTCAAAACTAGGTACATCAAATTGACCATCAATTGTCGAGGTTCTTTAGGTATTGACATCGGAATATTTTTTACCCACAGACTCAAATCAGTCTGAGAATTGATTAAGAAATAGATTTATTTATATTTGTAAATATCTTGTTACAATTCCATAACAATACATTAACATCCCTCTTCAATCATGTGAAACCTATGATTGATTTAAAAAAATGGCAAAGAAATTCCTAGCCCTTAAAACTCATTTTGAATTTTAAAACCCATTTTCTGAAACCAGTAAAATGTTCTGTTGTCTAAAAACTTTGATTTGAAACGATCTGTAGAATTATTTTATAACAATGATTCTACATTCTTTTGGAGGAATTTGAAAACATAACGATAGGTGAGAAAAAAGTAACAAACTTTTTTATTTGACCAAAGAAAAGAAAAGAGTAAACAACTTCTGTTTATTTTCAATTCACCAGAAATCTTCTTTGAAAGGAAAACTATGAGTAGCACGGAGCGGGCTGGGACTGGCGAAAAATGAGGATGCAAGCGCTTGCCTTGAGATAGGCATTTTTTTCCTGCGTTGCTTGAAACCACAGTTTCAAAAAGCGATGGGAGAAGAAATTTTTTGGTTCTTTTTTTTTCAATAAAAAAAAGGACAATCTCCAATATGTCCACGAAACTTAAATATTAAACCCAAACTACCGTGAAAGATATTTGTAAGAAATAACAAACTACACCCGCAAAAGAAAACCTTCCAAATCCACCTTCAACTTCTCCATAATATGAAGTGCTTCCCGTTTATTCTTCAAGCGTTTTTTATTCTCACGAATTTCTTGCTTCGCCCCTTTAATCGTAAAGCCACGCTTTTTCACAAGATTATAAATGATATGCATCTGCTCAATATTGGCAGCTGTGAATCGACGTTCACCTTTCGTATTTTTAGCAGGACGAAGCATTTCAAATTCGTTTTCCCAAAATCGAATTAATGATTTTGAAACGTCGAACATTTCAGCAACCTCCCCGATAGACCAATATAACTTGGTCACTTCTTTGTCTTTCATTGACATAATAGTATGTGTTTTTGAGTGAACAAAACTCCCCTTTTGTTTCACTACTTGCAATATATGTACCATTGGGAAAAATGCCAAAGAAATTGAGATTTTTCTTTTATAACTAATTGATTATTAATTAGTTAACAATGACTATTTGAACAGTCAAATTTCTAATTTCTTCCTCAAAAGTGCATTCGTAGATTTCGGTTCCGCCTTTCCTTTTGAACTTTTCATCACCTGTCCCATAAAAAAACCAATCAAATTTTTCTTTCCTTTTTTATAGGCTTCTACCTCTTTTGGATTTTTTTCTAAAACTTCATTTACTATTTTTTCTAAAAAATCTTCATCATTCGATTGAATCAAATTTAATGCTTGAGCCAAAGACTCAGGCGATTTTTCAGGCGAGGAAATAAGTGCAGGAAACAATTTTTTTTTTTTTATCGAACTGCTCACTTTTCCACTTTCGATGAGGTCGGCAAATTCAGCCAATGATTTTGGCGAAACTTTCAGTTCTGAAATCACTATCTTTTCTTCGTTACAAAATGGTTTTATTTTGTTGATCATTAAGTTAGAAACTGCTTTGTAATTTTTCGTCGCTTTGCATATTTCTAAAAAATACAAGGCTGTTTCTTTTTCCTCAGTCAACAAATTTGCATCGTAAATAGGTAGTTGAAATTCCGTTTTAAATTTCTCAAACAACTCATTCGGAAGTGGTGGCATTTCCGATTCTATTTTTTCAATATATTCTTTTGACAAAACTACAGGTGGCAAATCAGGTTCTGGAAAATATCGATAATCATGTGCATCTTCTTTTTGTCGAAGTGGAGAAGTTGTTCCAGTTGCAGGATCAAAATTTAAAGTATTCTGCGCTACTCGTTCCCCTTTTTCCATCAAATCAATTTGGCGTTTTTGTTCAAACTTAATCGCTTGCCGAGCGTAACGCATCGAGTTCATATTTTTAATTTCACATCGTTCGTTGAGTTGAGTGTCTCCTTTTTTTCGAACACTCACATTGCAATCACAACGCAAAGAACCTTCCTCCATATTTCCATCTGAAACTTCAAGATAACGAACTAGTTGACGCATCGCATTCATAAATGCATCTACCTCTTCGGCTGATCGAAAATCTGGTTCCGTTACAACTTCCAACAATGGAACTCCTGCTCGATTCAAATCCACCAAGGAATGTTTTGGATCAATATCATGAATCAATTTTCCTGCATCTTCCTCCATGTGTATATGATGTAGTCGAATTATTTTTTTCTCTTCTCCCACTCTTATTTCCATTTTTCCACCCAAACAAATTGGAGAAGCATCTTGGGTAATTTGATAACCTTTTGGTAAATCGGCATAGAAATAATTTTTTCGATCGAAAGTATTTCTAGGATTGATTTCACAATTAAGAGCAAGTCCGAGGCGAACGGCGAACTCTACTTGACGCTTATTCAACTTAGGCAAAGTACCGGGATGACCAAGAGAAATAACACTAATGTGAGTATTTGGATCTGCACCAAAGGTGGTATCGTCAGCGCAAAAGGCTTTGCTTTTTGTAGCGAGTTGGACATGGACTTCGAGTCCAATGATGGTTTCGTAAGTATCGTAAATGCTCATTATATTAAAATGGGTTCTTTTCTAAAAATACAAAGATGATGAAAAAATAGGAAGGAAAAAAGGTGAGTGGTTCTGATTTTTTTTTTTTATTTAACACTTTTAATATTACGCACTTTCAGCGCTAAAAACATCTTAATATCTTGACCTTGGACGATGACTAAGGCTAATATATTTAAGCCCTTCAGGCTTTTGTTGCTTAAACCTAGCGCCGAAAGTGCGTAATATAAAAAGTGTACGATAGAGAATCTTTTTTAAAAGATCAAAAGCCCTATCAAAGCAACAGGAAAAGATTAGTTTCAAGACTATTTCTTAAAATAAAATGAAACTTACCACAGAAATTATTATGATGCATAACAATAAAACAATGAAATAAAATATTAAAATTAAGATAGATTTAAAGAAGGTTTTTATCCATCCTTGACCATATACTTTTTTCAAAGCAATCATAGCATATAAATAATAAATAGAGATTAAACCTAAATATTGATACTGTTGCAATGGACCAGTCTCGATTTGCTTAAAGATTAAAAATACAACTCCAATAAATAAAAAGAATGCATGAATATGAAATAGAAATACTAGATGTTCCACATAATATTTCTTTCTTCGAATATATAACAACTTAAAAACCAGGGCCATAGAAGGAATAACTAGGAGCATCATCCAAGTCAAATTTCCAATCATTTTATAGATTAGCGATTTAGGATCTTTAGTTAATTTATATCCTTGTTTAAAAAAAATCTTATCTGCAAAGCCTTTTATCTGATATTTTTGGATCATACTATCTGCAGTAAGATCCACAATATCTGAGGCTAAAAATTTATAGGTACCACTCAATAAACTAATCGCCACTAGGTTTGTATCGATGTCACTTTCTTTAATCTTGATCTCTGCAGAATCCAATGCAGTTTTTATCGATTCATCCATCATGCTGCCTCCCAATTGCGATCTTATTTTTTCTAATTCCGCTAATTGTTTTTCTTTACTTTCATTTTTTTCTACCATCCCAAAGATATCACCTGTAATATCTTCATCTTTTATTTTTTGCTGAACTGCTACACTTAATATGGCAAAAAACAAAAGTGCACTCGCCAAAAACAACCTAGAAGGAGTTGCAAAACTTTTGTGTTTTCCTTGAAAAAATTCATTCGTCAATTTACCTGGAATAAAAAGTCCTAATGATGTGTTGAATAACTTAGAATCCAGACTAAAGATATTTTCCAATAAATCTTTCACAAAACTTAAAATAGGAATTCGCCCATCCGTATTCTTTTGGCTACATTTTGGACAATACAAGGAATGTTCAGGCATTTCTGTCTGACAGTTTCGGCAAGTCGTATTCTCTATATTCATAAATAATGGTTAACGGTTAATGAAGAACGGTTAACATTTTTAAAGATAAGACACTATATCATAAATCCACATTCCACCATTAAAAAAACCTGTTAAGCAAAATTGCCTAACAGGTTTTTTAATGATAAACCTATCATCGTATTAATAGTTAAGCTTAACTATTAATCAAAAGATTGATTAGCAGTAGAAGCCATATTGGCCAATTGCTGATATTCTTCTGGAGATAATCCATCCATACAATAGTGAATAGGATTTACTTTATCTCCCTTTGAAATTACTTCGTAGTGAAGGTGTGGAGCTGTAGAAGTTCCTGTAGAGCCAACTTCTCCAATTTTTTGTCCACGAGTTACCTTTTGACCTTTTTTCACATCAAACTTACTCATATGTCCATATAAAGTCTTGTAACCGAATCCATGATTGATAACTATATGATAGCCATAACCAGAAGCACTTTTTGTTACTTTTTCTACAATTCCATTCCCCGTTGCTTGAATAGCAGTTCCTGTAGGACAAGTAAAGTCAATACCAGTATGCATCTTCATTCTTTTAAAAACAGGGTGCATACGACGACCAAAACCTGAAAGGCTTTTGATATTTCTTTTCAACTTATCTTCTCGAATAGGCTTAATGGCAGGAATTGATGCAAGTTGTTCTTCTCTTTTACTCGCTAAATCTTCGATTTCTTCTAAAGATTTGGATTGAATCACCAATTGACTTTCCAATCTTTTGATTTGCATTTCGGCATCCATCAAAGTAGGGGCAGTATTTTTATACTTGGTAAGGTTGGGGAATTTATCAGATCCACCTGTACCACCTTCCCAAACACCTTGATCGATGGGATCCATCCCAAACATTAACCGGTGTACACTTCCGTCCCGTTCTTGGATATTATCCAAAACCTTAGACATCATGGTAACTTGGTTATTCATTTCAGCATAATGGTTTTTCATTTGCTTAATCTCTCTAATTAATGCCTCTTCTTTTGGAGAAGGAAAAAATTGATAGATTACACCTATTAAGACGATAGCGGTAACCACTACAGCACTAAAAAAACCGAATGCTTTAAAAACTTTTACGTTTAAAGGTTCTACAACCTTTTCATAACGTAACGTCTGCGTATTATAGACAAATTTTTCTTTTCTCATTGAGTCCTTTATTCGTTAATCAAAAATCCCTACTTTTGCGTTCTTTAAAAATCGATTGAGATTTAGGGGAATTTTTAATAAAATATCAGCTTCTCATATTGACCGAGTGCAAATGTAGTTCGAGGAAACTGACTTTTCAAAAGAATTTAACTATTATTTTTACCAAGAATTATTTTTTTTACTAACATGTTCACCAAATAAGTGACATATTAAAATTAATTCTAAAGAATAATAAAAGTATCTTGATGATTAAGGTTGGATTATAAACAAATAATTGATTTTAACTTTTTCTGTTTTTTTCGTTTAATTATGATATTCTTATGGAACTATTAATAAATTAAATAGATTAAATATCATTCCAATTTTATCACTTTTTTAAACATTGACAATTTAAGACGATTATGAAATCACGCGAAATTCGCCAAAAGTTTTTGGATTTTTTTGAAAATAAGCTTCACAAAATTGTGCCCTCTGCGCCGATTGTGAATAAAGATGACCCGACATTGATGTTTACCAATGCCGGAATGAACCAGTTTAAGGACTATTTTTTAGGAAATCAGGTGCCTGATAATAAGCGAACCGCCGATACTCAGAAATGCCTAAGAGTAAGTGGAAAACATAACGATTTGGAGGAAGTTGGGATTGATAGCTACCATCATACGATGTTCGAAATGTTGGGAAACTGGTCATTTGGGGATTATTTTAAGGAAGAAGCTATCAATTGGGCATGGGAATTATTGACTAAAGAATATGGATTAGATCCAACTAGACTATATGTGTCTATTTTCGAAGGAGATGCGGCAGATGGCCTAGAACCTGATAATGAGGCGAAGGAATTTTGGAAAAAACATGTTCCAGAAGATCGAATTTTACCTTTTGATAAATCAGATAATTTCTGGGAAATGGGCGAAACTGGCCCTTGTGGCCCTTGTTCTGAGATTCACGTAGATTTGCGAAGCGATGAAGATCGAGCAAAAGTGGATGGCGCAACTCTCGTAAATATGGATGATCCTGAGGTAATTGAAATTTGGAATTTGGTATTTATCCAATTTAATCGAAAAGCTGATCGTAGTTTAGAAAATTTGCCAGACAAACATATTGATACTGGAATGGGTTTCGAGCGATTGACGATGGCTTTACAAGACAAAAAATCGAATTATGAAACAGACATTTTTATGCCGTCCATTAATTTTCTAGAAAAAAAATCAGGCAAGACCTATAATAACAGTTATGACTTGAGTGCAAAATCTGACATTGCTATGCGAGTAGTGGTAGATCATGTGCGAGCAGTTAGTTTTACGATTGCAGATGGACAATTGCCAAGTAATACTGGTGCAGGTTATGTCATTCGTAGAATTTTAAGGCGAGCGGTAAGATATTACTATTCGTTTTTGGATTTGAAAGAACCTGTTTTGCATGAGTTGGTGATGATTTTGGCGGAAGACTTTAAAGATGTTTTTTCAGAATTGGAAGCGCAGAAGGATTTTGTTTCGAAAGTAGTTTTGGAAGAAGAAAGAGGATTTTTGAGAACATTGGAATCAGGTCTAAAACGTTTTGAAAATTTAGAAGTCAGTAATAATCAGATTGATGGTAAAACGGCTTTTGAACTTTTAGATACCTATGGTTTTCCAATTGACTTAACTCGATTAATTGCTTCTGAAAAAGGTTGGACAGTTGACAATGAAGGTTTTGAGGCAGCACTTTTGGAACAAAAAACTCGTTCCCGAGCTGATGCTAAAAAAGAAATGGGCGACTGGACAGAACTTTCAGATGATCCAAGTGTAGAATTTGTTGGCTACGATGATTTAGTCGTAACTGATGCAAATGTTGTGAAACATAGAACGGTAAAAATCAAAGACAAAAATCAATACCAAATTGTCTTGAGTAAAACTCCTTTCTACGCACAAAGTGGTGGACAACGAGGTGATGTCGGGATGTTAGTTTTTGGGGAAGAGAAAATTGCAGTCATTGACACACAAAGAGAAAATGACTTAATTATTCATGTTGTGAAAAATTTCCCAAGTGACTTTTCTAGTTTGACAAGAGCAGAGGTTCATGCAGCAAAAAGAAGTGCGATTGAAAAAAATCACACGGCAGTTCACTTGATGCATGCTGCTTTACACGAAGTGTTAGGAACTCATGCTTTGCAAAAAGGGCAAGATGTGGATAGCAAACGTTTGCGTTTTGATTTTTCTCATTTTCAAAAAGTGACCGACGAAGAAGTGGCGACGATTGAAAAAATAGTCAACCAACGAATCCGTGAAAATATCGCTTTGGAAGAAGTAAGAAATATGCCAATTGCTGAGGCAAAAAATTTAGGCGCAACTATGTTGTTTGGCGAAAAATATGGAGATACTGTTCGAGTAATTACTTTTGACAAAAACTTCTCACAAGAACTGTGTGGAGGTACGCACGTTTCTGCGACGGGTGAAATTGGGTTATTTAAAATACTTAAAGAAGACTCGGTGGCAGCAGGTGTTCGACGAATCGAAGCGGTGACAGCAGAAGCGGCAGAAAATTTTGTAACAAAAGAATTACAAGAATTAAATACTATTCGAAATCTCTTTAAAAATCCTACTCGTACTGCTCAGAATGTGGAAGCTTTGCAAGAGGAAAATAAAGCATTAGCCAAAGAAATCGAGCAATTACAAAATGCTCAGGCAGGTGCGTTGAAAGATGATTTGAAAAAGAACGCTACTCAAAAAGATGGCGTAAATTTCATTGCTGCAAAATTACCATTGAATGATGGAAAAGCGATCAAAACTTTAGCGATGCAATTGGAGCAAGAGTTGGGTGATGCTGTAATCGTCTTCGCTGCTGAGATAAAAGGTAAACCTCAAATCATGGTTTCCATCAGTAAAAGTGTCGTCGAAGCAAAAGGTTTTAATGCTGGAAAAATTGTCAACGAACTCGCTGCTGAAATTGGTGGACGAGGTGGCGGACAACCATTCTTCGCAACTGCTGGAGGAAAAAATGTGAATGGATTGGCAAACGCAATTGTAAAAGCGAAGGAAATGATGAATTAGAATTTCATATTTCACAAAATATTAAAACCGCAACGCTTGAATAAAGTGTTGCGGTTTTTTATTTTTGGGAAAAAGAGAAAACATGACAATTAATAATTTCGAAGAAAACATCGACACTCGCCTCCTGGAAAGAGGACTTCAATACTACCAAGAAGGCAATATTTTAACTATCGAACAAATAGACCAAGGTCTTTGGGAAGCTATCGTAGCTGGCTCAGAAAATTATCATGTTACGATAGAATTGAAGGATGAAAAAATCATTAGAAATCTTTGCTCCTGTCCTTTTAATTTAGGAGAATATTGCAAACACCAAGTTGCCATTTTTAATTTTTTAAAATACTCCGATCTTGCTAAAAACCCACACTCTGGAAAGATCAAAAAAGTACATTCCATCATTGATAATTTTTCTCCTAAAAAATTAAAAAATGCTTTATTGGATATTTTAAAAGAAAATAAAAATTTGCGAGATGAATTTTTACAAAAGGAATCTACCTAGTTAATCCTTAAATAAAAAATTTAACCATGATCTAAGGTCGTCCTTAATTAATTGGTTAGGTTCATTTTTTTTATCATCTTTGATTTCATAAATTTTAAGACCCGAACAGAAAATTTAAAATATACTCTTTTGAGAAATATACTATTTTTTCTTTTTCTGATTTACTCTTCCATAACTCTTTTTGGACAACAAAATGAGATTCCTTCTCTACTTCATCAACTTCAATCAACGCCCCTAGATTCATCGAAAATAAATATCTATTTAGATTTAACAGATCAATATAGTTCGGTAAACATAGATTCAAGCGTTCATTACTACAATCGAATTTCTCCCTTATTAAATGAAAAAAGTAACTACTCTAAACTTTGGGAATCGACTTTCTTTCTAGTTAAAAGACTAGAGGATAAAGGAGATTTTCAACAAGCAAAAGATATTTTAGATCAAATTATTCCTATCCTAACAAATCATGGTGATAATAATTTAATAGCTAAGGCAATTACTAAGTTAGCTGGATGGAACTGGTTAATATCTGATCTGAAAGAAGCTCAACTTCAACTTAACCAAGCTTTGGAGTATGCGGAAAAAGGTAAAAACAAATCATTGAAAGCAGATATTCTCAATACCTTTGGATTATTAAATTCCGATATGGAAAATCCAAAAGAAGCATTGAAATATCAACAAAAAGCATTGGAAATGTTTGTCGAAGCCAAAGACACCATTGGGCAAGCCAAGCTACTAAATAATTTAGGCTATGCTCATATTCAAAAAAAAGAATATCACCAAGCAGCTGAAAAATTAAATGAAGCGGTTATATTTTTGATTGATTCTCGATACGATGATTACTACGAATTAACTCTTGCTAATTTAGGATTTGCAAAAATTGGAACGGGAGAAGTTAAAACTGGATTTGATAAAATCAATACTGCTTATGACTTGGCTAAACAACATAAGAATTTACAAATCCTAGTTATTATTAATGAAA
>JBGCCY010000142.1:0-9208 GCA_045104975.1 Saprospiraceae bacterium | reverse complement strand
GTCGCCGATGATGACATCGTACGTTTCGTTTTTTTCTAATAAAAATTTAAAAGCATCATCGTTAATGACGGTCACTTTTTCAGATTCCAAAGCGCCGTCGTTGAGCTTTTTTATCAAATCCATTTCAGTCGAAAGTTTGGTAATCGCAGGATCAATATCTACGATGTCTAATTTTTCAATATTATATTTTAGTACTTCCCGAGCCGCCAAACCTTCGCCGCCGCCAAGCAGTAAAATCTTTTTTGGATTAGGATGTTGCATCATCGCCAAGTGAACGAGCGACTCGTGATAACGATATTCATCACGCGAAGAAAACTGAATGGCACCATTGAGGTACAACCTAAATTCATTAGCATTTTTGGTCAACGTAATATCTTGATACGAACTTTGTTCATTATAAATCACTTGGTGTTTAAAGATACCGTCATTCCATCTTTTCATAAATGAAGTACTCACCGCAATGCTAAAAATGATAATGGAAATCAAAATGGCGGAAACTAAAAAGAAAATTCGTTTCTTTAATTTAGGCAAAGCAATTTCTTTTTGGAAAAAAAGAAACGTCGCAATACCCACTAAAATGTTAAGTAACCCAAACAGCAAAGACGATTTATAAATCCCCACAAATGGCAACAAAAAAAACGGAAACGCAATCGTCGCAATCAACGCACCTAAATAGTCGAAAGTCAAAATCGTCGAAATATTATCTTTCAAAGAATAATCATCTTCCAAAATCCGAGTCAGCAAAGGCACTTCTAAACCAGTCAAAATTCCAATCACCGAAATGATGAAAAACACAAATAAATTATACCCTTCGAAGTCAGCATACAAAAAATACCCATAGCAAAGTGGAACAGAAAATGCTCCCACCAATCCTAACAATAATTCAATTACAACAAAATTATAAATCAAATTATCCTTGAAAATTTTGGAAACCCAAGCACCCACCCCCATAAATGCCATGTAAAACCCAATGATCAGAGAAAATTGTTTGACACTATTTCCCAAAAAATAAGAGCTTGCTGTGGAAATTAGCAACTCATAAATAATGGAACACATGCCTACTAAAAAGGTAGTGAGGATGAGGAAGGATTTTTTATTGAGCATTAAAATATTTTTATGTATTAAAGTGTAGGTGTGTTTATATTTTGACCCTAGCTTTATGAAATTCGGGAAAATGCTTTTATTTTGCTGAGAATTCTTCCCATGAATTTCGCAAAGCTAAGTTGTAAAATTTGGAAAGGATTTATTTTTAAAAGGATATTTCAAAAATATATTTATCTCAAGAACTTAGAAAAGCATATTGCTGAAACACTTTCCCATTAATCCTTTTTTTAATTTAGCTTAAATCTTATCTTGTGCCTCTTAATCTCAAACTTTATTTATCAACTATAAAGCAATGAGGAAAACTAAAATTTCAAATTTCTCATTTCTTTGCTAAACTTATTTTCACAATGGTAAAAATAAAATCTCAGTACCTAAAAAAAACGGTAAAAAATCTAAAAACAGCTACGATAGTAATCGGTAGTGCATTCATCATGACAGGTTTAGTATCTTCTTGTGGTGATAACACAGAATATGCAACGGTAGAAGTTTTGGATCCAACTCAAGGAGTCATCACGGAGGTTAAAGAAATGCAAAAAGATTTATTTAAAATCACCGATGAAAAAGTGGTAGCGACGAAAGATGATTCACGAATTATCGCTGAATATATGGATGGTCAAAGAGACACCTTTACATTAGCAGAAGCTCAACTAGTGGATGCTGAAAATCCAACTCGACGAAGCTCAATGAGTGGTGTTTTGATGGGAGGAATGATGGGGTACATGATGGGGAAAAGTATGAGTACGCCAGTTTCTAAATCTGCTTATGCTAGCAATAGTGCTTACGCAAAAAGTAATACTTCAACTTCTAACTTAAGATCATCAGCAAAAAGAACTACAGTTAGCAAACCTAAATCTGGATTCGGTTCTTCAAAATCATCTAGATCTTATGGTGGATAGAATTATCAAACTACCTGGGCGAGCTGAAAAAACGATTAGAGATAAAGGTTATGCCTGGTTTATAGATGGAGAAAATGATGAGTATTTAACGGATGATGCGATTTTAATTAGTCAAGCTGAAACCGATAAATTAGTTGCCGCTTCTGAGGCCTGTTTTGTCCTTTATGAAAAAGCGCTAGACCATATTTCGAAAAACGATTTATGGTCTAGGCTTGGTTTACCTCCCGAAATTATTCCATTGATTCATCATGACATTAAGCGGAATTTGCCGCACATCATTGGTCGATTGGACTTCGCAGGTGGGCTAGAACAAATGCCAACTAAGTTGATTGAGTTCAATGCAGATACGAATACGATTATGCCGGAATCTGCTCTTTTTCAATCATGGATGTATGAACCCGTCAAAAAAGACTACAAAGGACAATTCAATTATTTGCACAAAGATTTGGTGAAAACATTTGTTGATTTAAAGCAACAGTTTCCAGATCGACCTGCAACTTTATTGTTGAGTTCGTTGGGACATGTGGAAGATCGGTTGAATCTAAATGTGATTTACAAAGCAGCTATCGAAGCTGGTTTTGAGGTAGAATATGCTGATTTAGAAAAAGTAGTTTTTGGTGAAGATGGTGTTTTTCTTCATGCACCAGATGGCTACAAACAATATTTCTTTTTCTTCAAATTGATTCCGTGGGAGTTCATCATGTTTGAGGAACCTGACTTGATGAAAATCTTAGTCGACCTCTCGATCAATCACGATTTGATTATTTTGAATCCATCCTATAGCATTGTTTTTCAAGCTAAACATATCATGTCAATCATGTATGAAATGTTTCCCGAAAATGAATTATTGTTACCTACCTACGATAGCAAGAATTTTCTTAAAGGAAAACAATATGTTCGCAAGGCTAACTTTGGCCGCTTGGGAGAAAATATCAAAATAGTGGATCCTTCAGGTGAAACGATTGCTAAGACAAAAGGAGACTTTGGCGATTTTACCAAAATCTTCCAAGAGTTTGCTGAAATGTATGCGGACGAAGATGGCGACATTTATCAACCAAGTATGTTTTTGGTGGATGGAAGAGCGAGTTGTATTTCGTTTCGAAGAAGAGATGATTTGATTATTGATGATGATGCGGAATTTGTACCACATGTGATTTTCTAAAAACAGGTGCCTGCCTTTTTTAGCTGACCTACAACAAGTGGTGGTCTGCTTTAGCTGACCTGAAAAAAGAGCACAGCGGATTTTTTTCAAATATCAAATAATTCGGTGTAATATCAATAAAAAAAATTGCACAAGGATAATCTATCCTTGTGCAATTTTTTTTATCTTTTTAGTTCAGTTAAAGCAGACCACCACGTAGTTGCTTTACCATGGCTAAATTCCCCCGATCATGACTACTTATGACCTCCTGTGTTGACTCCAAAATTTCCTTTAAATAATCACAAGCTGCTTGCACATCCATTTCTAAGTTGCAAGTAAAAATATCAATCGCTGCAAAATCATATTCTGGCCAAGTATGAATATTAATATGGCTTTCCTCAATCACAATTGTACCTGAAACTCCATGTGGAGAAAATTGATGAAAGTATTGTTGAACCATCGTAGCATTTGCTCGATTCGCAGCCTCAACCATCACCTTTTCAATAAAACTGACTTCATTTAAAAATTCCTTTTTGCAGCCATATAATTCCAGCATCGTTTGCCTTCCCAGTATTTGTTTCATGTTTGAATCCTAAGTTGTTAATTTTTTCAAAGGGCAAAGGTATTAATAAAACATGAAATTAGATTTAAGAGATGAAGTAATATACCTTATCTAAGTCGTTCTAAGAGTAAGTTTGTCTGCGAGAGTAAAAAAGAAATAAAAAAAGATCTAAACTAAATAACTTAACATATTTATTTCGTTCTTAATCATCTATTTTCCTACCTTTGCGAATTACCCGAAATACAAGAAAAATAGAGGTGTTTTATGATTGCAACCGAAGAAATGAAGCAGTTTAAGAAGGATTATAAAGATTTAAATGAGGCACAAAAAAATGTGTTAAAAATCCTTTCGATTGCTTATGAATATATGAAAATAGAGGAGCTTCGAACCTGCCTCAATCATTGTCGTATCACCGATGCACATGGTAATTATTTCAAAAACGAAGAAGTTTTATTACAATTTTTGGAATTAATGGAGAGCAAAGGGTTCGTCCATATTTTCGAAGATGAAGAGGGAATTACCCAAGCCGAATGCACTCGTTCCATAATTGAGGGAGTGATGCGATTTGCTGTAATCGACCATTCGTTTGATTTTTTTGTAAAAAACATCAAAGACCTTTTCCCATTCCGAGGATGGTATGGACAATTAAAGGGTTTTCATCGCTCGGTTCGAGAAATGCGAATTGCCCTCTATCAAGGTAGATGGGAAACCTTCAATTCGGTTTATACTTACGCGACCAATCACCACAAAGAACAACTCGTTGATTTTGATTTATTTCATCAATTATTTGATGATCCATTCGATCACCGTTGGTTGAGTACTTTCCATTTGAGTATCCAAATAGAGGTTGTAAAAGTATTGTTATTTGATGCTTTGAAAAAACTTGCTCCAATTGATTCGTATTTAGATTTTTTAAAAAATCACCCAAATCTTAAAGACCAAGAGGACGATATTAATCCATATTTAGATTTGTTGGTGACTGGATTATTGTTGCAAGGAAAAATCGAAGAAGCTAAGTCTTACGCAAAGATTAAGGATATGGAAATGTCCTTTTTGATGCGACAAGGATGGATAGATTTTTTGAGAAAAAGAAATAACGAAAGTCTTTACAATTATGCTCATGCCTTAAAAATTTACCGAAAATCATGGGCGCATCGAGAATCTTACTTTCAAGATATAAGTGGCATTTTTCACCTTTTAGCCTTACTCAAAAAACAAGATCCAACAAGTCTGACGCATATTGAAGAATGTGCTTTCCAAACTCGGAAAAGTAAATTTAAGGTACCTTTTCAATGTCTACAATCTGCTGCTTCCTATCTGCAAGGTGAATTACGTCAAGCGAATTCATTACTCAATAATGTGAAGATTACCTCAACGCTAAGTTTGTTTTTTTATGTGTTAGTAAGTCGTTGGAATCAAAAAAATATTGAAGAAAAATGGATTGAGGAATTAGAAAAATCACTATTGCCAGCGAAGGAAAATGGCTTCGTTTGGTTTGAGTTACAAATAGCTGGATTACTCGCTTCACTTGAACTAAGTGAGGAAAAAACAAAGAAATATACAGCACTCACTCAACGGTTAGAAGAAGAAACTGGTATGGAAACCATCTTTTCTTTAGTAAAAGTAACGGAACGTTGGGAGCATTCACTTGACTTGTTGAGCACGATGGGATTAGAAGAAAATTCTTCTAGAAATTCACGAGGAAAAAAATCAAGAGTAGCTTGGTTTGTAGATTTTGATCGAAAAGAAATTCAACCCAAATTACAAGTTTTAGGTAATGATGGAATGTGGAGCAAAGGACGAAATATTAGTTTGAAAAAAATCTCCATGCTAGATGTGGATGGGTTGACGAACGATGATCATCGAGTAGTTAAGGCTATTAAATCATTTCAATATGGATACAATGCAACCGCCAATTATGAGATAGACTTTGATGAAGCGATCAAAGAATTAGTGGGGCATCCCTATTTGTTTTTAAAAGATTCTCCAGGCGTAGTAGTGGAACTTTTGGAAAAAGAACCAGAGCTCTCTGTAGAGCCAACCAAGGATGGTTTTGAAATGAGATTCATGCATGATTTTGATACCAAAGGAACGGTTGTAGTCAAAGAAACGCCAACTCGATATATCATTATGAATGTTGAAGAGCGCCATATCAAAATCCAAAAAGCACTAGGTGGAGGCGCACTAAAAATACCAGAACAAGCTAAAGGTCAATTGCTTAATGCCATTGGTCATGTATCCAAAACGGTGACCGTTCAGTCAGGTTTGGACGAACACTTAGAAGGAGTGCCGACAGTCGAAAGTGATGCATCGATTCATATCCACATGTTGCCAAGCGGTAATGGTTTTAAGATGGAATTTTTTGTCAAACCATTCAAAGATAAACCACCTTATTTCAAACCTGGGGAAGGTCGGAAAAATGTGATTGCGGAGGTGGAAGGCGAACGAGTTTTGGCGAGAAGAAATATCGAATTGGAAGCAACGAATGCCCAAGCGATTGAAGATGCTTGTCCAGCATTTGAATTAGTTCCTTCCCATAATCGAGAATGGTTGTTTCCAGATGCACCAAGTTGTTTACAAGTTTTGATGGAAATTGAACCTTTGCGAGCAGAAGGGAAATTAATCTTAGAACATCCAAAAGGCGAGCAACTTCGTCTAAAAGGGACGATTGGATTTGATCAAGTTTCGATGCGAATCCAACGGGATAATGATTGGTTTGGAGTGACTGGAAAAGTAAAAGTGAATGACGATTTAGTCATTGATTTTAAAGAGTTGTTGGATAAAGTAGAAGGATCAACTTCCCAATTCATTGAAGTAGGCGAAGGTGAATTTATTGCTTTGACCGAAGCGCTACGAAATCAAATTACTAATGTAAATGCTTTGTTGAATAGTACCGATGGAGAATTGAATTTTCATCCCTTGGCTGCACCTTTGATGGAAGAATTTGCAGGCCATATTCAAGAATTAGAAGTAGATGCAAATTGGAAAATGCACTTGCAGAAATTAGATTCGATTCAAGATTTTTCAGCAACTGTTCCAGCAGAATATGAAGCAACTCTGCGAACCTATCAAGAGGAAGGATTTCAATGGTTGTCGCGTTTAGCTTATTGGGGAGTAGGTGCATGTTTGGCTGATGATATGGGATTAGGAAAAACGATTCAAGCTTTGGCAGTTTTAGTTGATCGGGCTAAAGATGGTCCAGCAATGGTGATTGCTCCAGCTTCAGTTTGTAGAAATTGGTTGCGAGAAACGGAGAAATTTGCACCAACTTTAAACCCAGTTTTGTTTGGGCAAGGCGACCGGGAAAGCATTGTTAATAATCTTGGTCCACAAGATTTTTTGATCGTAAGTTATGGGTTGTTGCCACAAGAATCTGAATTGTTAATTTCTAAACAATTCAATACCATTGTACTTGATGAAGCGCAAGCAATTAAAAATAGAGCAACTAAACGTTCTCGTGCTGCGATGCAATTAAAAGGTAATTTTAAAATATTAACTACTGGAACACCTGTTGAAAATCACTTAGGCGAACTGTGGAATTTATTTAATTTTTTAAATCCAGGTTTACTTGGAGGACTGCGAAGTTTTCAAGAAAGGTTTGCAATGCCGATCGAAAAAATGCAAGATAAAGAACGTCGAGATCAACTACGTCGATTGCTTCAACCTTTTATCTTGCGTCGCCGAAAAGATGATGTTTTGAAAGAGTTACCAAGCAAAACAGAAATCACTTTGACCGTAGAATTGTCGGAGCGAGAGCGAGCATTTTACGAAGCATTACGACAGCAAGCGGTGGAAAATATTCAAGATTCAAGTGAGGAAAAGGGAAGTTCGAATATGCAAATCTTGGCAGAAATAATGCGCTTGCGGCAAGCAGCTTGTAATCCAAGAATGGTAATCCCAACCTCTGAAATTCAAAGTTCGAAACTGCAATTATTTGACGAAACGATAGATGAATTATTGGAGGGTGGACACAAAGCATTGGTCTTCAGTCAATTTGTCAAACACTTAAATTTGGTGCGAGAATTATTAGATCGCAAAGGAATTAATTATAAATACCTCGACGGTAGTACTCCACTCAAAAAACGGGAAGAGGCCATCAATGCTTTCCAAGCAGGAGATGGAGATTTATTTTTGATTAGTCTAAAAGCAGGTGGAGTAGGGCTGAATTTGACGGCGGCAGATTATGTAGTGCATCTTGATCCTTGGTGGAACCCAGCGGTGGAAGATCAAGCATCAGATCGAGCGCATCGAATTGGGCAGACTCGTCCGGTGACGATTTTGAGATTAGTTGCTGCTGATACGATTGAAGAAAAAATTGTTAAGTTACATGGATTGAAACGAGACTTGGCGGATAGTTTATTGGAAGGGACAGATTCGACGGGAAGGATGTCTGCTCAGCAGTTGTTGGAGTTGATTAAGGAGGTGTAATTAATGGTGAATGGTTAATATTTCCTGCTTCTTTTGATCGTACTTAATACAAAATTAGAAAAAAGTCACTTGCTGAAATGATGCAAGTGGCTTTTTTGACTTTTGATAGTGATGGCAAAGAGCTTATTCAGGTGTTGAGTGATGTTTCTGAAATCAATGTAGCTCACCTAAATGCTGGAATGTATGTTTTAGTTTTGAAACCTTGAGAGGATATTTATTACCATAGGTTTGTGAAGGTTCAGTAAGAAGAAGAATAATTTTTATGAAATAATCATTCTAAAATGGAGTTGAATTTTCTAACCAATTCACAATTTTTTTAAAGTTAGTTACTGAATCCAAATCTGTAGATTGAAAACGATTCATCAAGGCTAACACTGTTTCTTGAGTTGTTTCCAGATCTTTATATTCTACAAACTCAACTGGAATATCAGTTTCATTTTTTAAAAAATTAAAATACTTTTTGTGAGGGTGGATAAGGCGAAGATGTTTTTCAAAATTCCTTCGTTGCCGAGTCAAATCATTTTCTTTTCGAGATTTTAAATTCTCTAAATTGGTGAAAAAGATGATATACAAATCTGGAAATGAGATTTCATTTTCCATTATTTTTTCCAAATAAAATTGATGAGTTACTTCCTTTGATGAGAATTGAGCAGGGTAACCATAAATCCAATTGTACCAAATTGGTTGAAAAATATCACCATCAAAAATGGCATCTTTTTTACTCAAGTTTGCTAACTGAAATCTTTCCACCTGTTTTTGATAATACCAAAATTCTCCCTCTCGTTTTTCATTTTCAAATAAAATATTTGCTTCAGGAATAATAAGATGAGTATTGGAAAATGTTTGACATAAAGTAGTTTTTCCAATAGCACTTGCACCTCCAAATGAAATGAGCATAGCGTTTTTTTTTGTAAAAAAAAGTAAGCAGTAATATTAGTAGAATCAAATGTAAAATTAATCAAAGCTTAAATTTTTAAAGAAACATTTCTCAAATAAAAGGTAGTTAAGTATTGAACAGGTTTAAAGTCTAACTACTTAAATAACTGGAAATCAATATTCTATGAATTGGGCTAAGTC
>JBGCCY010000141.1:0-39393 GCA_045104975.1 Saprospiraceae bacterium | reverse complement strand
AAAGGAAAAATATTATTTCATATTTAGGGGAAACAGAAGATGTTCGACCTTTTTTGGAAGACACTTCTTGTTTAGTTTTTCCATCCTTCTATAATGAAGGGATTTCTAGAATTTTGTTGGAGGCTGCTGCTATGGGAAAACTCATAATAACTACTGATAATGTTGGCTGTCGAGATGTGGTGGAAGATAATTTTAATGGATTTATTTGCCAACCAAAAGATAAGAATGATTTGGCTCGGAAAATATTGAAATTTATTGAGCTTCCTTTTAGAGATCAAGAATTAATGGGTCTTAATGGTAGAAAAGTGGTCATTAATAAATTTAGCGAAGAAAGAGTTATCAATATTTATATCAATTTTTTAAACCGCCATTTTGATTTTCAACCCGTATTCAACAAGAGTTTAAAAAGTCCTTCCTCTTCTTAAAATTAGCTGACGGCTGATTTTATATCCTCCTCTTACCTGAGACAAATTTCCTTTTTTATTTTTTTTCTACCGTACACTTTTTATATTACGCACTTTCAGCGCTAAGACAACGGTTTGGGCGACTTTGGGCGATGCCCAAAGTTAGAATATTTCGCTCTTTCAGAGCTAGGTTTAATAAGGTATAAGCAACAAAAGCTGTTCAAAACTACGTTTTCTATTGTCTAACTACTTAAGGTGGTGTCAGTTTTTGTTACATGAAAAACTGACACCAGTTAATATCACAATTTTGAACACCCTAGCCTGAAGGGCTTAAAGATATTAGCCTTGGGCAACACCCAAGGCAAGATATTGAGATGTTTTTAGCGCTGAAAGTGCGTAATATAAAAAGTGTACGATAAAGAATTTATTTTCACAATATCAAAAAAAAATTAATATACCATTCTAATGTTCAATTATTAGGAGTTGCTTTTTTATTCTTAATAGTAGCTTTTATTTTTTATCCTACCAATATTCTCATTTTTGATGAATGGCAATATTTTCAACAAGGTTTGGCTTACTCAAAGGGTAATCCATTTCTTGATAGTCTTCATCCTATCTCAGTAATTAACCAATCAGAATCTCCTGGACAATATCCAATTGGAGTTCCTTTTTTTTTAGCTGCGTTGATCTTTCTTCTTGGAAAAAAAGCAGTATTCTTGCAAGGAATTATTTCCCTTGTTGGTGCCTATTTTTTCACAATAAAAACTTTAGAAAATTGTGAACTTGATCAACGCTTTGCCCTTCTTTTATTTATTTTTTTCCCAGCCACACTTTTGTCTAGGACTTTGATGAGTGACCTTCCTTCTCTTTTAATGATTAGTTGGTTCTTGTATCTAATGACTTTAAATTCTAAATCAATGCTTCATTTTTTTAGTGCGGGTATACTTGCAGGAGCTGCTATCCTTTTTAGAGAACCAAACTTATTGTTGGTACTTCCCTTTTTAGTAAGTCCATTTTTAAAAAGAGAAATAAACAATGGAATTTATGGAATACTCGGTTTTTCTATTGCTATTGGAATAAGGCTTTTAGGGTCTTATTGGGCATTCGGTGATCCATTTTTTATGAAAGATCCAGGAGTTTCTTTTTCCCTGAGTTTTTTCTTCAATAATTTAATTTTTTATATGCCATTTCTATTCCTTGTCATACCATTAGGCGGTTGGGCTGTTTACCAATACAAGAGTAGATTTCAAATAGAAATTCAAATAGCCCTTCTTTTATTTGTTGGCTTGTATTTATTTTATGGATACAACGGAACCTATTTTAGTGGGATGAAATCTGTTGTTCTGGGGCCAAGATTTTTAATTCCATCGCTGCCTCTTTTTGCGATTTGTGTGTCAAAGTTATGTGAGAGAGAATTCAAATTTATTAAAACTCTCTTACTACCATTTGCTGTGATCTCGATTTTGATAACTCAATTTGCTGGACACTTTTATAATGCTGCGCAACAAGAAGCCTTTTTAGGATTGGAAAATAAAATAAATAAAATTCATTTGATTGCAGAGGTCAATACAGTTCCTAAAATTTTTCATCCATCCAATAACGGCTTTAATTTTATTTACTTAAAAGACAGTTTATTAATAGACCAGATTATTTTAAGAGATACTTTTATGTATGTAGAAACTGCATTTAGAAATGACACCCAAGGTGCTTTTAACTTTACTTCAAAGTCTAATTCTGTATTAGAAAAATTGTTAATTAATTATAAAAAAGAAGAAATTATTCAATTCACTCTTCCAGATAAAATTGTAATTAAGCAGTATAAAATTTCAAAATTGCCTTAATAATTACTCCTCCACAAACATTCCCATAAATTCCCCAAACGCACCCATCCCACCTTCAATACTCAAATCACCTTTCGCAATAGCAAGTTTAGGATTCCTAACCTTTGCAACAATTTCTTTCCAAATAATCGACGTAGTCGAAATCGTTAAATCTGGATTCTCTAAGGCAAATGATTGAATCTCTGCCACTCCTTTTCTAATATGTACCGTCCATTTTTCATTCGTATCTGTAAAATGAAAAACCGCTTTTTTATCATAATCAATACTCTTTTCAGGAACCAATCTTACCGACATAGAATTAAACATTGCTTCCAAAGGAATCTGATGAATCATTTTCACAGATCTCACTCCATCTATTCGTACTAACTCGCCTTTCGTTTCCAATGCCTGACTCAAATAATAATTCCGAGCATTTGGATTGGATTGTTTTTCACCTAAAGCAATTAAACATTCTCGACGCAAATCATCAATCTTAGAATCATTGGGTGATAATCTTTTTAGGTAATCAGCAAGTTCTAATGCCCATTGATATTCGTTATTTTGAGAGGCAGTTACGGCCTTGTCCCAAAGTTGATTTTGACCTCCAGCAAGGGCTGCCATTTTCTCTGCTTTTTCTTTTAGGGGAAGTGGAAGTAGCGTGGAAGATTTCCCATCAAACCAACCTAGATAGCCACTAAAAATACTTTTCACAGACCAATCTACTCGACCATAAAATTCTTGCAAATAAGGTGACGAACTTAAATGTTCAGGTAAAATTACTTTCTCTGCTAATTCATCTGGCGTCAAACCTTTATTTATATTTCGAATCGTTTGATCATGAACAAACTGAATGGCATCTCGATAATCTCGTAAAATTCCTTGAATGTTTTCAGCTCCTTTGATCGGACGAGTATGACTTGGGATTAAAATTTCTGGATTCAAAAAACGCATTTTATCCAAACTCGCTGACCACATTTTTACATCTCGATAGGAAGTTCCTCGAATGGTGTAGAGGTTGGGAAATGCCTTGTAAATATTATCTCCTGGTAACAAAATTTTCCGATCGGCTATCCACACAAATAACTGATCATTGGTTTCACCAGGAGCATGAATCAATTTTAATTTTATGCCTTCAATCTCAACTTCCAATTCATTTTTAAAGGTAACAGTTGGTCGTAACAAGGACCGAGTCGTATTTTCATTGGCATCTAATCTTGGACCAATTCCACAATTGACATGGCTTTTATCATCCAAACTAGTTCCAAACATTCGCCCACTTCGTTCTCCAATAATTGGTCTAACCACATTCAATAATCGATCAATATAATAGTTGGTCAACTCATGAGAATATATTTCGGGGTTGTCCTCCCCTGCCATTGTTCCTGCTCCAAAAATATGATCGGCATGGTTATGTGTATAAATTAAAGCTTTGATTGGTTTACTACTAATTTGATTAAATGCTGCTTTTACTTTCGCCGCCGATTCATTACTTTCCATACAATCAACAATAATATTTCCCTTTGCTCCTTCAATCAAAATCGAATTGGCTAAACCAAATCCAATAGCAACATGTACACCTTCTACGACTTCGATTACTTCAGGGGTAACAAATTCTTCCGAATGTTTTACTAGATCTTCGACAGAAGAGATGGATTTTTCAAAGGTGACATTTTCTCTTTTTGATTGGCAAGAGAACATAAGACTGAAGAGTAAAAATAAATAAAATGGTTTTTTCATGTTTGATTGTTTTCACAAATATAGGTACTGTGATACAATAATTTGGGTGCATTTCATTTTGTCGCTGAGGGAAGGTGTCCCTCAAGGGATATAAGGGCGAGAGAAGGGAACAGCGACAAAATGAAATGCACCCAATAATTTAAATACTGTTTTTTTAGAAAAGAAGTTCTTACTTTTAGCCTCCGAAATTGATTATGAAAAATTTTTCAAAAAAAAAAAATACTGATTTGTTCCTACTACTTCCCTCCTACCAAAACGGTGGCGTCGGTTCGTATTTTTAATTTTCATCTTGAAGCGCAAAAGCATTTTGCAACAGTTTACGGATTGACTACTTCCAATCGACAGCTTTTCCCCAAAGATCATTTCCCATTGGATGATAACGCTGTTGCTAACACAACAGAGGTTTGGACTTATGATTTGCGTACTTTTTTAGGGAAAAAAGACAAGGCTTCCACTACGATTAATCAAAGCAAAAAAGAAAGCCGTTTTGGAAAATTCCTAATCAAACTTGCTTACTCCTTTCCGTTCAATTTAGTTTTAGGAGATGGGGGACTAACTTATATTTTGGTTGGATTTTTTAAGGGAAAAAAACTGATTCGTAAAAATAAGATTGAGGTTGTTTTTTCTACGTTCAAACCGTACTCGAATCATCTTATTTGTTATTTATTAAAACGCTGGAATCCGCAATTAATTTGGATCGCAGACTTCCGAGATTTACATGTAGATGTAATGCGAGACAATGTTTATTTTCCAAAAATTCAACATTGGTTTAATCGACAGATTTTGAAAAAAGCAAATGTGGTGACGACAGTATCGAAAGGGCTCACAAAAAACTTGTCAGCCTATCATGATAAAATTTATGTGCTACGAAATTCAATTTCTTCTTTTAAAAAATTGAAAGTTGAATCTGTTTCTTTCTTTCCAAAATTTACGATCTCTTACACAGGTTCAATTTATGCTAATTTGAGATCTGCGGAATTACTTTTTAAAGCATTAGAAAATTTAATTAGTTTAGGAAAAATAGATACAGGCAAAATTCAAATTACTTACGCTGGAACTGAGGCAGGTATTTGGCAGCAATGGGTCGATGATTTCAATCTCCAAAAAATTAATATTTTCCATGGAATTGTTCCTATGGAAGAAGCCAAAATGATTCAACAAAAAAGCCAAATCAATTTATTATTGAGTTGGGCCAGCGAAAATCAACAAGGTGTTTTGACGGCAAAATTTTACGAATATTTGGCTGCTCAAAATCCAATTTTATTAATCATTAAGGGCACCAAAGATTTTGAATTTGAAAAAATATTTGATGAATTAAATGCAGGAATAGTTGCTTATGAAAATACTGAATGTCAGAAAAAGGTCGAAGCTTTTATTCTAAAATATTACCAAGAATGGTTAGAAAAAGGAACAATTACTCGTTCTATTAAAACGGAAAAATTACAAAAATTCCATTGGGATTATCAGATGGAACAATTTTTAAATTACCTCGAAAAAGAAGTTTAAACCAAGTGAATTTTTTTAAAACAGATCTACAGAAATTCTTTTTAGGATTAGTATTATTGGTACTTCCAATATTTTTTAATGATAACTTTAATGGAGGTTGGATTTCGATTGGAGTTTATGTTTTATTGGTTGTTTCAGGTGTTTCAACAGTATTGTATTTTTTAGCTAATCTGCTGAAAGTCAATTGTTTATATTTGTTTAGTATAGTTTTAATTATCGAGGCTGGAGTTTATTTTACATTTACTTTAGTCAAACAACACTGTGTTAAATCACCTTCCATTGTTCAGTTCTCGAAAGATATGTATTTCCAATATTCACGTAATATTCCTTCTTTTCAGATGGGGTTAGGAAAATATGATCCTGACTTATTTTATACGCTCCAACCAGGTAATTCAGTTAATTCTAACCTTGAATATTCTAATCATTACCAAGTCAATTCCCAAGGAATTCGGGATGATGAAACTTCTTTATATTTTCCAGAAATAATTATGTTGGGTGATTCTCATACTATGGGTTGGGGTGTCGAACAAGAGGAGACATTTGCCAATTTGCTAGAGAAAAGAATGGCAACGAAAATATTGAATACAGGAATCGTTTCTTATGGAACTTCTCGCGAATATTTGATGTTTCAAAAATTAAAAACGGACTCTTGCCAAACGATTGTGTGGCAATATTGCTCCAACGATATGCGAGAAAATAAATCGTTTTTGGAAAATGGAAATGAACTAAAAATTTCATCAGAAAGAGAATACCAATTTAGGTATAAAAGAAATTTTCTTCAATCGAACTATTATCCTTTTAAATATAGTTTTGAAACTTTTGCTCATCAAATTAGAAAAGTAAGAAAACAAAGAAAAGAAGACGTTCCATCTTTGGGTTTGTCTGATCAAGTTGATAATTTTTTTAGGATAATAAAATTAATGCAAGAAGGATTTAAAGGGGAAATCATTATTTTTAATTTAGAATCTTTCGACACGACTGATCAATATTATTTAGCCTTTAAAAAATATGTGGAGGAAAATCATTTGGAAAAAATTCAGTTAATTGATTTCTCTACCATTTTAAAGAAGGAAGATTATTTTATTATCGACGGACATATTAATGTGTCAGGTCATCAAAAAGTAAGTGAAGCTATTTTTAGGAAAATTCAAAATGAATCAAAATCAATGAGTCAAAATGGAATTTAAAAAACTAACCACGGATAGATTGATCTTAAGAATATTATCACCTGAGGTGTATGATTTTATTTATGAAAATTTTACAGCGGAAGAACAGATGAAATTCTTGGGCCTATCGTCAAAAGAAGAATTAGTGAAAGAGAAAAATAAATACGATAACGGACTCTCCATGTTTAATAAATCCTTTCGTGGATTTCAGCTAATAGATAAATCTTCGGATAAAATTATCGGTTGGTGTGGCTTTCATATTTGGTACACCGAGCATAGTCGAGCTGAGATTGGGTATAATATTTCAATAGAATCATATAAGCAAAAAGGTCTAATGTCAGAAGCTCTTGAGTCTATTCTTGAGTATGGATTTTCCGAAATGAACTTGCATCGAATCGAGGCTTTAGTGGCTAACTATAATATTCCTTCTTTAAAACTTTTGGATAAAATGAATTTTAAAAAAGAAGGTGTTTTACGACAGCATTATTTTGTAAATGATCAAATGGAAGATTCGGTGGTTTATTCTTTGTTGAAAAATGAATTTAGGAAATAGGAGTTCCCAAATTCATTATTGAGTTTGAACGGTTATTTTAAATTGTGTTCTAATCTTCTTCCCATTTTTAATGGCTGGTTTCCACGGTTTTAGTTTTCTTAGATAAGAAAGTCCTATCTCGCAATTCGTTTTGCCTACTGCTTGGAGACAATGTTCATTTGACATAGTTCCATCTTTTTCGATGATTGCCAAGAAGGTTACGATCCCATCTGCTCCATTTCTTGGATCCATGATCTTGTCGTATATATTTTGATCTCCATCAAATGTTGGAGGTGTATCTGGATTAAGTGTGAAATGATTTTTTGAACTTTTAAAATATTCTGGATGATAATCGAAACGTACTGAAATTTTTCCTTCTCGATTAACATAGGCATCGTGATATGAAAAAGGTTTCCACTTACCCGATGTTTTTAAAAGTCGAATAGCTTCCATCTCAAATTCGGAATCTGTTGTTAATCTATAAGCAATATTACGGTTGACAAAATTCTTTTGGATGGCAATATCGTAAATCGTTCCATCTTCTTTTATTCGATAAAGTAAGGGAACAATATATTGATTAAAAGAGGAATCCTTAATTTCAGGAAGGATGATATTTTTAGAAACGAAGTTGGAGCCTGTTATACAATAAGCACCTTGATTGTAGGCTAAGTGATTTTGTTTAGCGGCTATTCTTTTGTCTATCTGATGGATTATTTTGGGATGATGCTCCTTCTTTGGTTTGATGGTATTATTTCCTTTTGGGGTGCAGCTATAAAATGGCAGTAAAAGGATGATAATCAGAGAGTTAGCCCATTTTATTGTTTGTATTTTATTAGTCATGTTTATTCGTTTTGTTATTGATTTTATAGGGACTTATTCCTTTTAAAATCATGTTATACAAAGAATTAGATAACCATAAGATGATTATCTAATTCTTTGTGTACAGCTCAAATTCTAAAATACAAACGCTACAAAACTTATCAAAATCATCCAATTGATTTGGGATGATAGATTCTACTAATTAAATTATTGATGACATATGTTTTAGATTTTGCAAAAAAATTATCCATTGATTTGAGGTAACTATGATAGAAAAAATTCAAAACTAAACCGATAAAAAGTGCCACCAAAGTTGTATCAAATGCAATGTATAAACTTCTCGTAATTTCAGGCATTCCTTCTGCCGTTTTTGCCAAGTGTGCCATACCGATAGAGGTAGATAAACCAATTAAAGTTCCAATGAATCCTAACGAAATTACAGTACTCAATAAGTAGCGGACCATTTCCAAATCTCCTTCCATTTCTTCTTTACTATTATCAACCTGTGATTGAAATACTTGCAAAGTCTCGCCGATGGATTGATCATTCCGATATTGAGTGCAAGCCTTTTTGATAAAGTCATTGACTAAAAATTGTTGCCCTTGGCGCTCATATTGGATGGCTTGTAATTTTATATCAGCGACCTCATCTGGAGTTAACACTAATTGATCTTTGGTTGGCAGTAAATCTAATTTAAACCCATCGAATTGAGTTTGGATATATTGCTTTTTTTTGATTAATTCAAACAAGCAGTAAAAAAACACGATATAAATTAAAGCTTGAATTACCCCTGTAGATGATCCTCCTAGCAATTCAATAAAGCGTAGCGCAGTAGAATCTATTGGGAAAATCGAACCTAAAAAGATTAGTAATATCCATAATCCCAATCCTGAGAAAGTGGCAAAAATGATCTGAGTTTTATTTGAGTTAAACATAATGTATTTTTTTATGAGTTAGGACTTTTAATTATTATATCAAATCCCAACTTTTATTTTTTAATAAATTGATAAGTTCCGTCTGCTTTTAATTGAACTGTACCGATTAAAAATCTGTTGTTTGAAATAGAAAGAGTTCGAGTGAAGTGTTCTCCCCTTTCTTGTAATTTTGCATTTTTAGTATAGATCAAACCTTTGATAATTGTAGTCTTATTATTTTTTTTACTCTCTTTAAATTGAGCGTAAATTTGATACTTACCAGGGATGATTTCATCGTACTGTCTAACTGCTTCTTGATTGGTTCTTAAGTCATTTCCAAATAATCGATTTCGAGATTTCCCACTATCCCATTGACCAACGTTCTTAATTCTTTTCTTACCACCGTACACACATTTTCCATCTTTACAAACAATCAAATCCACATTGTCATTTTTGTCGGGCCAGTTAATTTCAAAGGAAACTGCAGCAGGTACCGAAGGAGGACTTCCTTTAAATTTGGAGGACTCTTTTGTTGTTTTTTGAGATTTAGAATCCTCTTTTTTAGGAGTTCCTTTTTTTACTTCCGATTTTTTTGTAGGAAGTGTTGGCTTCGTATTTGGAACCCGTTTAGGTTTTGATTGTTCAACTTTGGTTGCTTGTTTGCCTATCGATGGCTTAGGTAATTGGGCTTCATTTTTTGCTAATACCTTGTAAGGTGATTTTTCATTTTTTGGCAAATTTTTGTAATCCTTTAATATCACTAACAAAGAATCGCCGCTTCTTTTTGCCAATAAACTATCAGGCAAAGTACCATGAATTTTCATTTGCAACGTATCAAAATATACGACAGCTTGTTGCTCCACAGCAGGGACTGCTCCTTCTCCTTTGGGGGTGATGATGAACAAAAATATAATCGCACCTAATGCTCCGGTCAGTAGATCAAGCATCGACAAACTAAAAAGTTCTGTGTTTCTCCGAGACATTTTATTTTTATTTGAAGAAGTTGTTTAAGGTTGTTTAATTCTTCCTCCCTTAAAATAACTTCAGGTTCTAGCTGCTATTGAGCTGCTTTAAAATTAGGTTTTAGTGAAATGGAACTTCCTTCCTCTTCCAATCCTTTTTTCGGAATTGGAAAATGACATTGCAAACATTTTGCTCCTTCTCCCCTATCAATTGTGCCACAATTGACACATTGGATATCTTCCTTTAATTCCACTTTTTTTATAGGCAAACTATGAAAGGTAAATTGGCCTTCCATGTGGCAATCTGTACATTGTACAGCTGAGTCAATATTAATTGTACCACAGTTATTGCAATTTTTCATATCTGTTTAGTATTTATCTTCGAAGTTAAAATGACGCGTGTACCCGATGGTAAACATCACCGATTGGTTCAACTGATTTCCTTTATAATCATAGAAAAAATCATTAGCTGATTTATATCTTGGGTTAAATGAATCACTTGTTCCCATGTCCCAATTCACCGAGAGATGTACTCTACCTTTGTCATTGACTTTGTAAAAAAGGCTTGGGATAATTTGGAAACCAATCTGAGTTTTTTTGTAATCATCATTGACCCCTTTCCCAAAACTCACCTCATAGTGTTCTTTATCTACTTCATCAATTCCAAAATATTCATAGGTTTCATCAATCTTTCCTTTGAGTCCAAAATTGATAGAAGGACCGATGGAAATGGCTGCTCCAAGTTTTTCATAAAACCATTTTTGATAACCGACGGTAATCGGAATACTTAAATAGTTTATTCTTTCCTTAGCGGAAATAAAACCAACTCCTTGGCCATCATCAAAATTATCGGTTTGATATTTCCCACCTTTCTGGATAAAATTCAACCCTGTAGTGAAAATCCATTCTTCCATTTCAAATCCAGCTTTGACCCCAGCATTGATTCCAGTTCGAAAATTAGAAGTTGGGTAAAGCTCTTTTAAGTCTTCGGTGTATTGTAATTTTGAAATATTAAATCCTCCCTCCGTTCCGATAAAAATGGAAGTACTCTGAGCAAAAAGTTGATTGGTCGCCAATAGGCATAGCAAAGCCATGAGAAATGTTGGTCGTTTCATCTTTGATAAATTTTAATTTTTTAGAAAATGTAGATTAAGGAAGAGATTAAAAGGAAGATGTTTTTTTCTGATTATGATAAAACAAAAGAAGTGCTTTTTCTTGTTAAGAAACGTTACTGGAATATTTTTAATTTGTTAAAATAAAATGGAGTCTAGGGGAAAGGCAAAATGAATAGTTAATAAAGTCGATTTGAATTAATAAAATGTTATTGGATTTTTTTCCTTTTAGAACAACTTAATGGTTCATATACACGCCCATGTCGGCCGAATGGGTATTTTAAGCTTAGCATTAATCTTCATTTGTTGTTTGGTTAATGCTAACGGCAGTCTGTGAAAAACTCCCATCAGTTATTTAGTACATCTGAAAGATATTTATTTCAAAGACCTTTCCGTGTTCTTTTTTTTAATTTAAGTATTCGATCTGCATAATAATCTTTTAATTCGTCTATAAAAGCTAATGGATTTTTATACTCATAAATAACTTTATATAGCTCATGATTCTTTGCTAATTTGATCGCTTTCTCAATTCGTTTTTTTTCTTGCTGCAAGTAATTATCATTTGGTAAAACCTTCACTTTAGAAGCTAAGGCATCTAGATTGATATCTGTGTTTCCTTTAAAAATGTGCGTATGATATGCTTGTAATGTTTCCAGATCTCCTGTTTTATAAATTTCGATGAGTCGAGTTGTAATCTCAGTAGCGATGTCCGTTTCTTTTTTATTCATGGAGAATTTATCTGGATGGATGTGTAATATCGCTTCCCTGTATAGTCTCTTTTTTTCCTTTTGTTGTTCGGACGAAATAACGTTTTTTTTCTGCTTAGAAATAATTTGTAACCCCTTGGTTTCTTTGTAATTTTTAACTCGTTTTTTTTGTTCTAATCGCTTTGTTTTTTTTGCCTTTTTGATTTTTTTATATAAAATAAATAACTCTTGTTCTTCGACCATCAAATCACTAAGATGAGAATAAAGTAAAGCTTCAAAAGTCCTGGTTTCTTTCTGGATTTCTTCTAGCTCATTTTGGAATGTTTGAATCTGTTCTCGTAATCTGTTCTGATCGGTCTGACCAGTAGATGTGAGTTTCTTTTTAGACATAAAATCGGACTAATTTTGTGAATTCAAATTGGAAGATAAAGGTTATTTTGATTTTTCCAATCCGATTTCAATGATGGTATTTTTACAAATGCTGTTGTAATACATTTTCCCATAATCATTTCGGTTTGGAGTGTTTTATCCTTTGTTCCGACGCAATCGACGAAATAAAATAAGAACAACAACTGTCATAACCACGAAACCAATTAACCAAGGAGCAAGTGCTCGCTTAACTTTATTGGTAATCTCTTCGACCGTTTCGTAATCTTCAGGCATTTCCAATACACCATATTTACTCGCGTAATTTTTATAATCGATTTTTAACTCTTCAAATAATTTAGCATTTGAAATGGCTAAATTTTTCGTTTCTCCAGGATCATTTTTCAAATCATACATTCTCCAAATTCCATCGCCATAGGGTTTTCCATTTCTAACTAATTTAAAATCTCCTTTAAAAAGTGTCGCTTGCCCTGCTGCTTCCATTCCTAATGGTTCGTCGTGGGCATAAACTTGGTTCGTATCTTTTTGGATGATGGGAAACAAACTATGACCAGTCATCGGATTAATAGAACTCTTTACATCATAATCAATTCCAGCAATGTCCAAAATCGTTGGAGCCATATCAGTGATAAAAGAAAATGCTTTTGTTTTTCCCTGAGGAATATTTTTTCCAGAATAAATCAAAGGTACTCGTAAACCACCTTCTCCTGCATAGAATTTGAAGAATGAATTTGGACCAGCTGCAGCACTTGCAAATTGTGGGCCGATAAAACCAAAGTAGCCTTTTTGCCCTAGCCTATTTTGATCTCGATGATTTTCATTATACCACATCCATTGATCTGCACCTGTCAACAAAGAAGGATCACTTGCTTCAGGACCATTATCAGAGGTGACGATGAAAACCGTATTTTCCATCATTCCACTTTCTTCCAAATATTTCATGTATCGGCCGATGTGAAAATCCATTGCTTCTAGCATGGCAGCATTTACGGCCATGTCATTGGATGCGATTTTTTTTTCTTCTGCGGAAATTTTTTCCCATTTTTCGAAGCGAGGTAATATTTCTCCTAGTTGTGCATCGGCAGGAATAATTTCTAATTCTTTTGCTTTTTGAAATCGTTGTTGCTTCATTTTTCCCCAACCATCATCGTAAACGCCTTGGTATTTTTCCACAAATTCTTTTGGTGCTTGTACAGGAATATGAATGGCTTGAAATGCGATGAAGGCAAAAAATGGATCTGCTTTTTCGTCTTCCTCTTCCATAAAAGAAATCATTTTGTCCACGTAAGTTTTCGAAGAATAAAAATCTTTAGGTAATTCAACCAGCTTTCCATCTTGGAACCAAGGTGGCTTGGCTTCTTGCGTTGCGAGATATGGTTTGTGTTCCCAATTGTCAGCGCCCGATGCATCTAAGATAAAAGTTCGATCAAATCCTCGCTTGCTGGGCAAGGAAGTTTCGGTATGACCTAAGTGCCATTTGCCGGTCATGTAAGTTCGGTAACCCTCATTTTTTAGACGAGTGGCGATGGTCTGTACTTTGTCATTTAGGATGCCTTCGTAACCTGGTTTTGAAATATATTCAGGTGGTAAAAAAACGGGTAAGTTCGGAACACCTGTCAAATGACTATCACTTCCTGTGATTAACATGGCTCGCGAAGGAGCGCACATTGGCGAAGCATGATGATTGGTAAACATCATTCCTTGCTTGGCGAGTCGATCAATATTTGGAGTGGAGGCTTCACCTCCGTAGGCACCAAAATCCATCAAGGCAGTATCGTCTGCAAGAATAAGAACGATGTTGGGTTGTTGATTAGAAGAATCTTTTTTGATCGCTTCTTGTGCAAAAATAGTTGCGACAAGACAGCAACTAAGCATTATAAGGATTGATTTTTTCATCGTTTTGTTTTTAGACTTTGGACTGACAAGTTAATGAAGAATCAATTTATTTTTCTTTACATAAGTTAAGTAAATGGCAATGTTCGGTTTTCCAAAGGAAAAAAACTTGGACGTCCTTTTTAATCTAAATTTTTAATTCTATTCCCCTTTCTCTAACTTAGAGCTTGCACAAAAATAAACAATATAAAAATGGATTGTCTATTTTGCGCAAGCACTTACCATTGAGTTTTCATTAATCTAGTGTAAAAAGAATGAGTACACCTTCTCAACATATTTGTCGTAACTGTGATTTTGAAAATAAATCCTCTTTCCAGTTTTGTCCAAATTGTGGTCAAAAGAATACTAATGGTAAAATTACTTTTTCGGAATTATGGTCAGAATTTCAAGATGCTGTATTTAACATTGAATCTAGGACTTGGCGCACATTCCAATCATTATTTATTCCAGGAAAACTAACATTAGAATATTTTGCAGGAAGACATCGTCAATATGTTCATCCTTTGCGATTATTATTGGTTACCTCTTTATTAGTCATTATTGCGATGAGTTTTCAAGATTTCCAATCTAGCACTAATCATAAATACATTGTTAAAGATCGGATAAAGGAAAATTATGAACGTCAAAGACTAAAGAAGATTTTAGGAAATATAATAGACTCTACTAACAATATATTTCCAAGTCAAGAAACAGAGATAATTACGGATACCATCATGTCGGTATTTCATGATTCATTAATGGGATTATTGAATACTTATGGTGATCGTTATAAGGATCATATCGATCTGAATGGATATTTTAGTCTTGGAAATCAAGGGCCACAGATAGTTTTAAAACGTGATTTTCTTGAAATGGATGAGGAGGAATTGACCCAAAAATATAAGAAAGATGCCGACTGGTTTGACAAATTATTATTTAAACAAAAGGCAAAATATGTCAAAGATGAATCCCAGTTGTCAGCAGCAGCCATGGGACACATCACTTGGGCTATTTTACTGATGATGCCTTTATTAGCATTGGTACTTTATGCATTATATTTTCGACATACCTACTATTATGTAGAGCATTTGATCTTCGCTTTTCATGTACATGCATTTTCTTTCTTGGTAGTAACGATAATGATATTTGGAATTAATATTTTTCCACTCTGGATATTTTTGGTTTTGTCAGGAGTCATGCTGACTTATTTATTTCTCTCGATATGGCGAGTTTATAAACAGAATATTTGGAAAACCTCGCTTAAATTTATCATTTTGATGATAGTCTATGCGGTTCTATTTATTCTATTTTTGGTTGGAACTTTTATAACGACTTTTTTACTATTGTAAAACTACTTCCCTTCTGTCCAACATATTTTATTTAGTTCGGAATTATTATTTGATCCTAGTTAAATATAAAAAAGGCTACCTTCTCAGACAGCTTTAAACCTTATAATTATTCCTAGGAATTGTCGGAATAAAATTATTCCATTTACTATGCCTTGTTGAATCTTACACTTTTAGTCACCATGGAAAAATATTTTTAGGCTTCATTTTTAATGAAATCTGCTGTTCTCTCAGCCACCAATATTGTAGGTGCCGGTATGTCCTGTTACCAATTTCCCACCATCGAGTATATGCTGTATTATTTCTAAAACCGATTGAAAAAACTAAAGCTGTTCCAATGACACCTGAAGGATAAGAAATAGCTTTGAAGTTGACGGGATCAATATACATAATAGAAACTCCAGCGAGTAAACACGTAATGACGAGAAACCAACCATTCTTTTTTGTATATTCATACAGTCTTGCTATTTCAATTTTTTTGGTGAGTATCATATTTCATTTTTTGTTTTATCACAGAGTAGGTCAGAACTATTTGGATAAAATCAATGCGACCCAAGGATATACCGAATTGAATGGAATATGTACGACACCTTCCAATTAATTCGGTATTACACTTAAATCGCATTGATTTATTATTTACAAAAGAGTCTTGTTAGAAATTAAATTTTCCATTCTCATTCTTCCAATCTGCTTTTGCAGGAACATTCTGAATGACATCCCAATGTTCTACGATTTGTCCATTTTCTAATCGGAATAAATCATAAAAAGCAACGTGGTCACCAGGTGCTTTTCCAAATTTTCCTTCACTAATAGATAAGACAAAATTACCTTGTCCCAATACTTTATGCACTTTGTCGTAGATCATTACCATGTTGTTTTCAGCGAAGTATTTCAAAGCTGCACCGAAACCATCTAACCCATCAGCAACTCCCGAGTTGTGCTGAATGTATTTGGCTGGATTGATATAGGTAGGTGTTTTTTCACCTTCCCCATTCAATAGTACGTCTGTCAAAAATCCGTTAACTACTTTTTTGTTAGCTGCAGTTTTATCAAGATCAGTTAACTCTGTAGTTCCGTCAAATTGAGTTCTGCCACTTGGATTCGGAGGAGTAATAGCAGTCAAATTATCCCAATGCTCTACGATTTGTCCATTTTCAAATTTGAAAATATCAAACCCCGCTTTTGGTCCAAAAAAATCATACTTAGTATGTGTAAATACGTAATCGCCATCTTGAAAAGATCTTAATACTTTAGCCTTAAATCCTCCTTCAGGAGCATGAGATAGAGCAGCTCCAAAGCCAGCTAAACCATCTGCGATATCCAAATTATGTTGGGTATATTTATTAGGGTTAATGTATCCAACAGGTTCTTTTGCACCTGTTTCTAAACTTTCTAATAGAGCTACTCCTTTTTGTTTGTTTGATAATTCCATTTTTGTTTCTTTTTTAGAAGATGATGATGAATTTGGTTTAGTGGCACAACTTCCTATAAAAAGAAGAATAGAAAGCATACCGATTAAATTAGTGATTTTCATATTTTATTTATTTTAAAATTTAGGCATAGTTCAATAATAAACTTAGACTCTTGTCTGATTCTTTTTCTGATATACTTCGTTAAAAAGCCTCGCCAACCAAAAGGTTGTCTGCGTTTTTTGTCTCGGCTATCAAAAAAATAATTCACCCAAGAATGTAAATTTATTAATGCACTATGTCTTAGTGAGAAATGCTTTTCCTTCGTGAATAGATTGAGTAGCGTAAGTACCTTTCTTTTTCAAAATATAGTTGGCATAATCTTCTGTTCCCGACATATCCATATTGTCTGCATAAATCAAAGTTCCTGCATGGAAATTAGGTTCCAACATCTGAAAAAGAGGCAAGTATAAATCCTTCCAACCGTCAAGTAATAAAAAATCAATTGGGTCGGAGTATTCGCTAAGGGTTTTCATTGCGTCGCCAATTCTAACTTCTACATAATCGCTCAGACGAGCATCTTCAATATTTTTTTTAGCGGTAGATGCTTTGCTCTCCAACAATTCTGTTGTGATTACTTTTCCTTTCGTTTGGCGAGCAGCATCTGCTAAATAAATAGTAGAGATTCCGAAAGAAGTACCGAACTCTACAATATTTTTGTAATTATTTTTAATAACTATTTGTCGTATCGCATTTCCTTGATCTCTCGAAATAGGAAGATATACATGTTCAAAATCAGCAGGTTGCATCGGGCGAAAAATTGACTTTACAACTCCTTTTCCGATTCGCATAAAATCTTTTTTGCATCATTATGCAAAGCATCTAAAGTGTTTTCTACAATATTCATATTTTTAGTTTAAGGTGATAGTGAAAGATGAACCTGGATTAAAGTTGAATCCTTCTCCAATTTCAACCACTAAAATTTTGTCAGAATCAATTCTTAAGTTTACAGAGCTATTGTTGGAAGTAAAACCATTTACATTATGAGCCTCCGTAAAGGTTAAGTAATAACGGTCAGTTGTACCTGCTTCTAAGGTCCTAAAAAAGTCCATGTAAGTTGGATCGTCTACCGGTGCTACCAACTCGAAGGAGATATTATTTTCGTCAATATCAATGTCGTATAATTCAAGTAAGTAAGCAGGAAATTCAACCGATTCAGAAACTGTTGCATCTGCAATAAAGTCTCCTGCACTTCCACCGAAGAAAATTCCTATATCTGTTTCTACCCCCATTGTTTGTGCATCACCTGTAAAAGTGTTATTTACATTTACACTTGCTCCCGTAGTGATAGGTGTTGAATCATCGTCATCATCACATGAAGTAAGAGTAGCTACAGCAAACAAAAGTGCTAGGAAATAATAATTTATTTTTAAAAGTTTCATTGTAATATGTGTTTGATTATTTAATGCTGCAAAGATGCAGGACATAACAAAACATATTACTATAAGAAAGGGAACAAGAACTGTAAAAATGGGAAAGTATTAAAGAGTAGACCTAAATTGCTCAGGTGTGGTTTGGGTTTGTCGTTTAAAATATTTGTAAAAATTAGTAGTTTCTTCAAAACCTGATTGGTAAGCGATTTCTTTGATAGATAACTTAGTATTGATAAGTAATCGTTTGATGTGATTGGTGCAAATCTCGTCTATAAATTCTTTAGCAGATTTGTGAACTATGCTTCTAGTGACGGTATTCAAAGTTTTGGTGCTTATCCCCATCATCCTAGCATATTCTTGTACTCTGGTTGTTTTTGTTATATTGTTTTCTACTATATTTTGAAAAGATAGAAATTCTTTGAGGTATTTTTTGTCAAAATTGATTTGCTTTTCTTGGGCTTTTATTCTAAAAAGCTGGGTGATCAAAATATGCAATTCACTTCTGATGATACTTAGTGAATGTTTATCATTGGTTGCAAAATACTCCTCTTCTATTCGTTTGATGCTTTGATGAATCTTTTTTAGATTAATATCATTCAACTGTATTTTTGGAACACCTAGCTGCTCGTTGAACAGTAGTAAAGTTTTTTGTGTTTCCATTTCTTCAAGGTAACTTACTAAAAATTCATTGGTAAAAAGTAGTAGAACGCCTTTTACATTTTCTTTGATAGAAAACTTTTGAATCTGATCTTTACGAATGGTAAGCAAAGTTCCCTCTGAGCATTTATAATTGGTAAAGTCAATCGTGTGAGAACTTTCTCCTTGGTAAACAAAGAAAATAATATAGAAATTTACAATGTGATTTTTAGTTATATCATGGTTTAATTTTTTTAGAAAAAGCTCCTCTAATTTTAGCAAATCAAATTGAGCATTTGCATTTTGCTTATTTTGAAATTTTATCTGTTTTGGCTGGTCTTTCATTTTGTGTTATAAATTTTGGATCATTTCTTCTAAGCCTTCTCCTCCAAGAATGTGTCTAAAGTTAACTTTAATTTATCCCAACTTTGGCTCATTTTAAAATCGGTTGAAGTTAACATTCTCCATGTTTCTCTCATGTTATATTTATCATTGATGATATAAACAGAATCACCTTTTTGGATTTCTATTTCTTTTTTTCACATCAATTATTTTCCTGAAATCCGCATATGCTTTTTAGAGTTGTCGATTAAATCTCTTACGATATATTCCCTATCGTTGATTTCTTTTTCAATAATGCCTTTTCGGAAATACTCCACTATCATTAGTTCTTTTGGTTGGTGAAGAAATTAGATTTTAATATTTAAGTGAAAGTATTAAGAAGGTGGTAAATGGTCTAATAATAATTTCAACTTTTTTCAAAAAAACGTCCGACATACTTCACCCACTTTTGAGGACTTCCTAGTTGACAAAAATGCCCCAAGCCTTTCATGATCGTCAGCGTCGCATTTTGGCAAATGTTCTCTTTTAGATAATGTGCCATTTCGATTCTCGCTACTGCATCGTCATCTCCCCAACAAATATGAACGGGTAATTTTGTCTGAGCCAAAGCTGGTAACCAACGAGTTTTCTCAAATCGTTTTCGGTCATTCAAATATTTAATCGTGAGGTAAGTTTTTTTATGTCCATCTTGCAAAGTGTTTCCTTCCCAAAGCAATTGAATGTCTTCTGCGGATAAATTTTTATTGCCATGTGCGCTGCGAACTTGTTGATTGAATAATTTAAACGTAGTCAAGTTTTTTAAAAGATGACCGTAGTTAGAGAGTAATATTTTTTGCGTAATTCTTAAACTAGCTAATTCTAAAACCATGCTTCCATTGGTAAATGTCAAACTTTGCAATCCTTCAGAAAACCAAGCTGGCATTAATCCATTTTCATGTCGAGCAACAATTTCTGTTGCCACACTATCCCCCATGTCGTGAGCAAGCAAATGCCCACCTTTGATGTCAAAATGTTTCCAAACTTTAAAGACGGTATCTGCTTGTTCGAAAAGGGAGTAGGTATAATTTTCCGTCGGTTTATCACTCAGACCATAACCCAAAAGGTCAAATAAAATGATGCGATCAAATTTTTCTAACAATCTATTTACAACTTTATGAAATGAGTAAGAAGACTCTGGGAAACCATGAATCAACAGTAAAGTTTGGTTAGCTGAGGCAGTTGGATTGCCGAGTTGCTTAACAAAAAGTTGATGTTGAAATGAACCGTAGGAAATAAATTCGCCTGAGTTTTTCCAAATTGATAGTTGGGGAGACATTGGTTTGTTTTTTTCAAAATTCATATCTACTTAGCTTTGCGAAACCAGCGGGAAGAATCAGAGGGAGAGCAAGGTTTCGTAAAGCGAATTTTATTTTACGAAACCTTGCTCAACTTTCGCCCTTCAGCTAGTTTTGCAAAGTTAGGTAGCTACCTAAATTCAATCACACCATCATTTAAAGCACTTTTTTCAAAAATATTTTTATCGTAATAATAACTTTGCTCCACGCGCCATGGTGACTTCGAACCTGTTTTTGGAAGTTGGTCTAACACTCTATTAATATATCCTGGCGTAAAATCCATATAAGGTTTTAATTCTAAATTAGGATCATTTTGCCTTGGACAACATTGTGTATAGCCATTTTTATCCATATAATTAATTAACCTACAAACATACTGACTCACCATATCACACTTCAAAGTCCATGACGCATTGGTGTAGCCAAAGGCTAAATTCATATTTGGAATATCGCTAAACATGCAACCTTTGTAAGCAACGGTTTTGGAAAAATCAACTAACTTTCCATCCACTTTAATATCAAAATTACTAACGATCGTTGCATTCAAACCAGTTGCGGTGACGATCATATCTGCTTCAAGTTTTTGTCCAGATTTTAGTTGGATTCCATTTTCTGTAAACGTTTCGATGTGATCGGTTACGACAGAAGCATTCTTATTTTTGATGGTCGTAAAAAAATCTCCATCAGGTGCTAAACATAATCGTTCATCCCAAGGTGCATAGTTTGGAGTGAAATGCGGATTGATGTCGAACTCAGATCCCAAAGCTTCTTTAGCTTTTTTTAGCAAGGTCTTTTTCATAAAGTCAGGATATCTTCTTGCCAAGTAATAAGAGAATTGTTGCCACCGAATTTTGCGCCAGCGATTAATTTTAAAAGCTGTTTTGGTTGGAAGTATTTTATAAAATAATTGTCCAAGAGAATCGATGGCAGGTTGGGCTGCAATATAAGTTGGACTCCGTTGAAGCATCGTGACATGATTTGCTTTTTCGGCCAATGATGGAATTAAAGTGATCGCCGTTGCACCACTTCCGATGACAATAATTTTTTTATTGGTGTAGTCAATATCTTCGGTCCATTTTTGAGGATGAACGATTTGTCCTTTGAAATTTTCGCTTCCTTTGAAAGTAGGCGTATACCCATTTTCATAATTATAATATCCTGTGCAAAGCGATAAAAAGGAGCAAGTGAAAATTTTAGGTTGATCAGAATCAGGCGAGTTTACAGCAATCGTCCACAAGGATTTTTCAGAAGACCAAGTTGCTTTATTGACTCGATGTTCAAATAAAATATGCTGATCAATCCCTTCATCCTTTACCGTATCTTCCAAATATTTTATGATCTCTTCCCGGGGAGCAATAGTTTTAGCATTGGTCCAAGGGCGAAAAGCAAAGCCAAAAGTATACATATCCGAATCTGATCGAATGCCTGGATAGCGGAATAAATCCCAAGTTCCGCCGATGTTTTTTCGTCCTTCTAGGATGGCGTAAGTTTTATTGGGGCAATCTGTTTGCATGTAATGAGCAGCGCTGATTCCTGAAATTCCTGCGCCGATAATTAATGTATCGAAGTGAGTTGAGTTCATTAGACTAAAAAATTAAAATAGATTAAGGTATCTGATACCTTACATGACATTAAATTGGATTATTCTGAATAAACTGATGCGTACGGTCTGCCATAATTTCTCCAATATCATCTTGAATAAAATGGTTGGCATCTTCAAATTGTTCATGATTTTGACCTTTTGCTCCAGGGACTTTTGTGACCCATTTTTTCTGAATAGATCTTCGCCCAAGTAATCTATCTTTCAATCCAATTAAGGATAAAAGTGGTTTTTCAAATTGTTGTAAATTTTTCCAAGCAGTTAAAGTCTGTCCTCGGAGACCTGCATTCATGGAAGGAAAAGTTCTGGGTGCAGCCATAAAAATAAAGGATGGGAAGGGTGCATCATAAGCCGCAATTTCTGTCTCGGACGCATTCTCTGTGGATAGTTTCATAACTTCGCCCACGAACAAATTTTTGCTAGTGAGACAAAATAAAATCCATGCTTGGAACCAATGTTTTAATCCTTTAAGTGCATGTTTCGCAACTGCTGATTTTAAACCATTTACATTTGGATTTACGACCACCGGATTGGGAACATAAAATGGATTAGAGTCTTCGGTAAAAAGAGGTAAATCTCCATTAGCTATAATGACCCGAGCAAACAAGTCTGGATTTTCTCCAATTATTCTCAACCCAATTAGACTTCCCCAATCTTGCACAAACGCAGTAATACTTTTGAATTCTAGTTTTTGAATAAAAGCCAAAATGTTGTTGCAATGTTGATTGTAAGTATGATATTTCTCATGAATGGGTTTATCTGATTTACCCATTCCAATCAAATCGGGAGCGATACATCGGTAGCCTTTTTCAACTAATCCTTTGATCATTTTTCGATACAAATAAGACCAAGTTGGTTGTCCATGCAACATCAAGACTACTTGCCCATCTCTTGGCCCTTCATCAACATAATGCATTTGTAATCCGTCAATTTTTACATAGTTTTCAGCAAAAGAATATCCTGGTAAATTTTTGAATTGTTCTGCTGGAGTTCGAACATATTCCAAACCTGAATTGGTTTTATGTATCGGAACGGAGCTGTCCCAAAATGCTTCTTTGGGATAGGGAGCAACTTCTTGAATAATACTTCCTCCACCTTTTTGGAAATCAATTTTGATGGGAGAAGGAATAAAGTTGGAAGAAAATTTTCTTAGTTTTTTTGAGAAACTCATTAGTTGAAATTTTAAAACCTACATTCGAAATTTAGAGTTTCCAAATGTAGGTTTTAAAAAATAAAAAACGAACTGATTTATTTTATTTCAAACTCAATGGCTTTTAGCAAAGTCCCATTTTGCGATTTTATTTCTAATTCATATTCACCTCGCAAGAGTCTTTTTTTCAAATTAGAATTCCATCCATATTTTTTTGCTGCTCTTGAACCAGAAGTTATTTTTATAGGATCGTAAGTTGTTTTATCTCGATTCGTCTGGATAAAATTAAAGTTTAATTTACCTCTCTCCTCGTTTTTATTGGAACCAAAATACTTGACTCCTAAATGTAGTATTCCATATTCAAAAGTAGCTACACTATCTTTGGTGAGTTCATCAAATGGAATATTAAATTCGTCATCAAAAGGATCAATTGGTTGCCTTATGTTTTTCGTTTTTTTATAATCTCGACAAAAAGTGATCACAATAGAATCCAACGGATTATATTCTACAGTTTTAATATCTTCCGTATAATCTAAATAGAAATCAGTTGCCTTTTCATCGACAAATATTTTACACCTCTTGTTTTCCTCTATTGTTCTTAGGTCAAATTTTCCTTCATCGTTGGCTGTAATTAATTTTACAGGAATTGATCGAATTTTATTTTCCAAATCAATTTCATAATCACCCTTTTTAGGATTACCATAAATATTAATGAATTTTCCTTTTTTGTCTACCAGTTTTGGATCTAGATTTTGGACTGTAATTGTAATGTCGGCAGTATCCTTTCCGCCAGCTCCATCGGAGACTTGGTATTTGATATTAACAACTCCTGCTTGACTAGCTGTATATTTAATTTTATTGCTGACAAGATCAGTTCCTTCTAAATCTGAAGAAGAGACTACTGCGACTTTTAATAGATCGGAAGTATCATTATCATGATCATTGGCCAAGACATCAATCGTAATGCTTTCACCATTCATCATGCTTTTGATATCGTTCATTGCTTCAGGAGGGGAATTCCTCTCCCAAGGTCTCCAAGCTAAAAAGAATGCTAAGATGATCAGGGCAATTCCTAAAATTCCTAAGTACTTTGCTCGTTCTGCCTCTATTTCTGGAATCTCAAAAGCACCCAAAGAAATACCTCCTTTGGTAATAGCACCAATCAATAATAACACTCCAATTACAAATGATGCAATGACTGGTGAATCTGAGAAATGTTGAATTATTTCGCCCACGTATTTTACGTTTAGTTTTTTTCTATTAGAAAGTAGGTTTAAGAATAAACAGGTTGATGCTGTTTAAGTTAAATATTAAATGGTATTGTTATTTTTAAAAGAAGATAAGCCTGATTCTTTTGGCAAGAAGAGTTTTGGATAAAAACTCTAAATTCATTTTGGTTCTTCTTTACAGGTTGGGTTAAATATACATATAAAATTAAAAAATCATATTAATATTTGGATGGTAAGTTCTTGTTCAGATTTAATCACAGTTATTTCGGCTTTTTTTATCATTCTCCTTCGTTAAAAAGCCTCGCCGAACCAAAGGGTTCGCCTACGTTTTTTGTCTAGAAGAATAAAAAAATAATCTCGATATAACTTATGATTAAATCTGAACAAGAACTTAAATTTACTTTTTACTGATTGTTATAAACAGCTTATAAGCTATTTCAAATTATATTTTTGGCAAAATAGATGATTTCTTTTTGGTCAAAGTTATAGTTGAAAAGGGATTCACTTGGAGAGAAGAAAAACACTCCAAGTAGATAGTTTCTGTTTTTGGAGTAATTTTATTTTAAGAAAATCAACCTAAGTAAAATGAATGATCAACCTTTATTTTTGCTTAGAGTAAACGTCAAAATTATCAAAGTAAAAGATGTCTCCATTATTTGAATTCGGAGCAAAGAGGAAAACAAACTGATTGACATTAGCACCTTTGATAGAACTGTCTGGTTGATTTTGAAATTTTAATTCCAACCGATGCCATTCATTTTGTTTTGTTGTAAAGGTATGAAATCGACTGTGTCTTCCCTTTGGATAATTGGTTCCTGAAGCTGAATTTTTATCCTCTAATTGAATTAGAATTTCTGTTCCAGGAGGAGCTTTTGTGTAAATGTCTATAAAAAATTGATGGGTTCCTTTTACAAAATCTGCAGGGTTTAAATCAGAAATATCAAAAACCATTACATCGTAACGACTACCTTTTTGTCTTAAATATTTTCCTACCAGTTTGGAAGAATTAATATCATTCGAAGCAGGGTTAGCTATTTTAGAAGAAAGACTACCAGTAGAAAAAGTATGGTTTAATTGCTTGCCTTGTGTATCGAAATCTTCAATGGAAAATAATTTAGCGACTGGATTTTCTGCCAAAACTTGTAGCGTAATTTCTTGAGAAGAACAATCATTACTGATCAACACCTTTACTTCTCCATCGCTACTCCCCCAATCTACTGTAATTTCAGCAGTACCTTTTCCATGAGTTATGGTTGCTTCATTGGGGAGAGTCCAATTGAAAGAACTCCCATCAGGAGCATTGTTGATTGTATATTTTATTGCCTTTGAATTTTTTTCTATTTTTCTATTTCCAGACATACTTGGAAAAAAGCCATCATAGGCTCGGACGTATTCTACTTCCATGGTTTGAGGAAAGGATGTCGTAGCATCTGGAGCACCTGGCCAATATCCGCCGACGGCAAGATTTAAGATAAAATGAAAGTCCTCATCAAATGGCCAAGCATTGGGAGCAATATCTTCTACTCGTTTGGTAGAATACAGATAATCATCCAGTAGCCATCGTATTTCGCCTGCTTCCCATTCTACCGCAAACGTATGAAATTGTTCATTAAACGAGCCTTCATGAAGACTGTAGGTTTTGGGAGAAGAAGCATTTTTAGGCCAAGGTTTTCCATAATGAATCGTGCCATGTGCTTTGTCCGATTCACTGCCTATTAATTCCACAATGTCAATTTCCCCACTTTGAGGCCAACCGCCATATTTTTGTTGAGTAGGTAACATCCAGAAGGCGGGCCATATTCCTTTGCCAGAAGGTAACTTGATAGAAGCTTCAAATCGACCATAGGTCCAATCACCTTTTCCAAGCGTCCTTATTCTGGCAGAGGTATATGGTTTGCCTCCTACTTTTTCTTCTTTTGCTATTAATTTTAGAACTCCATTTGATACTTCAACATTATCAGATTGATACCATTGCAATTCATTATTGCCCCAACCACATAGATTGATATCACATCCATCACCTATTTGGAACGACCATTTTTTGTCATCCAATGATGTCTGTTCAAATTCATCTTGCCATACTACCTGAGGGCATTGAGCATTGATGATTTCCAACCCACTAAAAAACATTAGAACAATAATAAATTGAATTCGATTCATTAGATTTTGACTTCTGAATTAGTTATGAAAAAATACATTATCAATAAATACAGTCGGTTCACCAGCCGGGCCTCCAGCAAATATAAATTGAGCAATATTTGATTGTGTAGTTAAATTTACGAAATCAGCTAAAGGTAAATCCAAACTAATCCATTCTCCTTGTGCAGGATTTTCAAAAGCCAATTCATGCTCCGTATCATCTCCCCCATCGAAAGCACCATCTGGCCCAAAATCTACTATCTTGACTCTAAATTGTGCTGCATCAGGTGTCCAGATATCCAAATGAAAATGAGTCATGGAAGTAATATCAATTTGATTGGCTACCGTTTCTGCACCCACGAAATCAAGCTCTGTATATTTTAAGGTAGCACTTCCCATAATATCTACTTGTTCATAACCTGCTTGCGACCATACTGTTTGCCAAGTATCAACAGGTACATTCGTATAAGCATCACTAAACAATGAAATTACATTCGCTTGATCGAACGTAGGCGTTGGAGCAGCAGCAGCAGGCTCAGTTAAAGGAGCCATATTATTATGAAAATATATATTATCAATATAGAAAGTCGGTTCCCCAGCAGGAGCTCCAGCAAATATAAATTGAGCAATATTTGCCTTTGTTGTTAAATCTACGAAATCAGCTAAAGGTAAATCCAAACTAATCCATTCTCCCTGTGCAGGATTTTCAAAAGTTAATTCGTGTTCGGTATCGTCACCTCCATCGAACATTCCATCTGGTCCAAAATCTACTATTTTAAATCTAAACTGTGTCGCATCAGGTGTCCAAATATCAAGGTGAATATTCGTCATGTTGGTTGCATCGATTTGATTCATGACCGTTTCAGCTCCCACAAAATCTAAGTTACTATATTTTAAAGTAGCACTTCCCATGATATCTACTTCTTCATAGTCTGCTTGTGACCAAACCGTTTGCCAAGTATCAACAGGTACATTCGTATAGGCATCACTAAACAATGAAATTACATTCGCTTGATCGAATGTAGGCATTGGAGCAGCTACTGATGGTGCAGAAAAAAGACCATCAATATCATAGAAAAAGATGTTGTCCATGAAAACAGTCGCTTGTCCTGAAGGAGTAGCAGAATAAATAAATTGAGCAATATTTTCTTTAGTGGTCAAACCAGTAAATTCACTTAAAGGAATATCCAAGCTGACCCACTCTTCATTGGCTAGGTTTTCAACGGTTATTTCATGTTCGGTATCGTCACCTCCATCAAACATTCCATCAGGTCCAAAGTCAACTATTTTGACTTTAATTTCTGTGGAATTAGCAGTCCATAGATCAGTATGGAAATGAGTCATTGAGGTAATATCAATTTGGTTGACAACTGTTTCAATTCCTACCAAACTTAAATCACTATATTTTTTAACATCATCTCCTTGAATCATGGTGTCCAACAAGGTTGCAGATGACCAAACAGTCAACCATGTATCTACAGGTACATCCATGTAGGCATTACTGAATAAAGAAATAACTTTGTCTTGCGTAACCGAAGGAGTTGGTGCAGCTACCGTAGGCACTGCATTAGGTCCTCCTACTGACATGCATCCTTCTCCAAGAATAATATCATCAAAATAATGAGTAGTCTCTGTATCTTTAGGTCCCTGAAAATCGAAAAACAAAACGAATCGATCATACTTATCAGAGTCCCCTGAAGAGAAGGAGAAACAAAGTTCTTCCCATTCATTGGCAACGGTAGTCATTACTGAAGTTTCTGTACTAAGAGAACCATCAGCACTATCTTCTATTTTTAAATTAACCATCTGACCAGCTGCGGGCGAATACACTTTGACCTTGATATCTTGGAAAGTTGAAAAATCTATTTTTGTTGACAAGTCAAAGAAAAAACCAGCCCAGGGTTCCACTCCTGCATTCTGAATTACCTCAACTACTTTTTCAGAAGTATTGATACCTCCTACCACAGGATTGTCAATATGACTTATGGTAAGTGTAGCTGGATCTATTTCTCCAAAAATTGTATACTCTGGCCCTTCACATTCAAACTCTAATGCTTCATCTCCACTCAGTTCTGGATTGATGATTAAAAATACACAGCTTGATGTATCTATCACAGGAGGCACATAAGCAGACGGAGGAGGAAGATCATCTTCTTTTTTACAGGAAGATGAGAATATAGATATAGTGCTGAAAAGTACCAGCATAACAAAAACAGATAAGCTGTTTCTTTTTATAAAATATATATTACTCTTTTTCATTTTACATTTTTTTATAAAAAAATTTGCAATTAATTTTAAAACAGTCTCTAACTCCACTTTAAGATTCTAACAGGTTATTGAGTTTTTTGTTAACAAGTTTTTATCAAAAAACTAAATCACTTCAAGAATCTTAGAGTAGCACTAAAGTATCTTTTTAATTGTAGCCATCATTTTGTGGATAGCTAGGTCCCAACAAATCTAGTTGCTGAGGAGGAATAGGCCAATGTTTCATATAATCTTGGAGTATATCTTTTGGATTTCCTTCAGGATAAGATTCATTCATATTGTCATTATTCATATGGTCTGTAAGAAACTCAAATAACTTACCCGTTCTTTTAAGCGTAAACCATCGTTGTCCTTCAAATGCCAACTCACGTGCTCTTTCGTCTAAAATTGCTTGTAAATCTATTGATCCTATTGGGTCAGCATTGGCACGAGTTCTTACTGCATTTAAATAGTCGATAGCTTTAGTTGGATTATTAAGCATTAAGTTCGCCTCAGCCGCAATAAGGTAAGTTTCAGCTAATCGATAAACCATTACATTTTTAAAATGATTTCGATCAGTTGCTTCTACCTCATTGTCAAAGAACTTTATTACTCCTGGATTTTGTCTTCGGTAATAAAGCATAAACTCATTTTGATCAGTAGGAGAATTTTCATAAAGGTCTAAAGGATCACCGATATTTTTACCAGCAGGAAGTGTCTCTTCATTATTGTAGAGGTATTCGAAAATATAATAGTTTCCATCTTTTCGATCATCGTTAGGGTCTTCGTTTAGTAAATTGATGGTATAATCATTCAACGATAAAAACCCAACACCTGCCCCTCCATTTTCTACAGACTGAATCATACCTGGTGCTTCAGCATAGCTAGAAACAATATTCCAATTCATGATGTGGTAACTACCACCACCAATCGTTTCATTCTCGAAGTTTACAGCAAATAAGGTTTCAGAGTTATCTAAGTCTTCTGCAAATACTTCTTTGGTCGTCGGAACTAAACTATGGTTCCCACTTGTGATAACGGAATCTGTTTGTGCCGCAGCTTCATCCCAATCTTCTTCCCACATAGCGACCTTAGCTCGTAAATGTCGAGCAGCTCCTTGGTTCCATCGTCCAAATTGAGTAGTGAAATAATCCAAATTATTGATAGCAAAATCTAAATCACTTTTCAATAAAGAAAAAATTTCTTCCTCTGAAGATCGATCACGAGGGACATCAAAAGCATTTTCTGGAGTGGTTGGTTCCGTACTTACAAAGATGTTGTTAAAACAACGGTACAATACAAAAAGAGAATTTGCTCTCATACACCGAGCTTCCGAAAGTATTTGATTACGTCGATCTTCTTCTATCTCCGCTAAACTTTCCGCTGCCTTGATGATTGCATTGGAGCGATCTACAATTTTATAAAAATGTACCCAGTACTTATTGATACCTGACTCTGTTCCAAAGTCGCCAAGACTTGCTCCCCATAGCAATCGACTATAAAGAGAAATTTCCCCGGTAATCCCAACTCCAAGATCACTTTTTGCTTGAAGAATTAATGGGTAAGCTCCATTCAAACTATTGTCTTGATAGAGTTGTCGATTTAAAGTATATAGACCAACTACTGCAGATTCCAACCCTTCAGGAGTAGAGTATAAAAAATCTACAGAGGTGTCAGAAAGTAATTCATCCTTTAAAAAATCATCGCCACATGCAGTGAACATTAAAGCGATCATTAGCATTGAAATGCTTTTCTTAAAATTTAATTGAGTATATAATTTCATGTCTTTTTCTTTATGCTTTTTGATTAAAATCCCAATTTAAGACCAAAGGTAAAATTCCGCGTTTCAGGGAAAGCGGTTGTGTTGTCACTAACCAAATCTTGTTCAGGACTATAAGAACGAAAGTCAGTTCCAGTAAATAAATTAGTACCAGTAAAATATAAATTGACTTTACTTAGTCCTACATTACTTAACATCTCTTCAGGGAACGTATAACCAAAGGTTACTGTTCTCAATCGAATATAAGAGGCGTCTCTTACTGCGAAAGGAAACAAGTGTAAGTGAGTATCTGGTTTGGGTCGAGGATAATCGGTTGATGGAAATTCAGGGGTATAATATTTCGATCTAATCCCATTAATTGATCCTTTCCACAACTCTCCGTTGGCTAGTACTGAATTCAATCTAGTAGCTCCTTGAACAATAAATACATCTACAAATAATTGAAATCCTTTGTAACTCATCGTTGTATTTAAAGAGCCATACCAATCAGGATCAGTATTGGTGAAAACATTATCTCTATTATCAATCTGCCCATTTCCATCTTGGTCAACTACTCGGATGTCACCAGGTTGTGCTAATGGATTTCCACTTTCGGCAATATTATCTCCTTCTTGATAAATTCCATCGTATTTCGGTAACCATATATTATTAATGGATTGCCCTACAGACAATCGTCTTCCGTTAGCACCAGGAATATCAATAGGATTTCCTTCATCATCAACCTCTCCAGTCAGGGAAAGAACTTTGTTTCTGTTTCTCGAGAAAACCATTCCGACGGACAGATTAAATTCATCTCGTCTAATCAAATTCGTAATCAAACTTGCTTCTACTCCTTTATTTTCTAACTCTCCTACATTAAAACGAATTACATTAAAACCGGTCGTTCCTGCAATCGCTCTATCCAATAATAAGTCTGAGGTTTTAGCATAATAATATTCCAACGTTCCTTCAAAGAAGTTTCCAAATAATCTAAAATCTACTCCAGCATTAAAGGTTCTAGTGGTTTCCCAACGAAGGTCAGGATTCGGTAATCTGGAAGAAGCTGTAGCTCCACTAACTGTTTGATCACCAAAAACATAAGGTATATCGTCAGCTTTTCCAAGTGTTTCCAAAGAGTTAATTCCTTGGTTACCAGTGGCACCATAACTGAGGCGAAATTTTAATTCATCGACTTCAGTTATATCTGCCATAAAAGGTTCTAAATGAACTTTCCAAGCAGCTGATGCGGCAGGGAAAAATCCCCATTTGTTATCTTCTGAAAATACTGAAGCACCATCTGCCCGAGCAGTAACTTCCAACAAATAGCGATCTAAATAATCATAACGTACTCTACCTAAGTAAGAAAGCAATCTTCGCTTGGAAACATTTCTTGGATTACCTAATAATGTTGTGGCATCTCCATTATAACTTAATGCATCATTAGTGAAACCTGATTTTTCGATTTGAGTAAACTCATTTCTTTGCTCATCAAATGCTTGTACTGCAGTAAAGTCAATATTGTGATCCTCCCCAGTCTCAGGAGCATAGGTAACAATATTTTCAACTAATGATTGTCTGAATAAAGTGTTGGAAAGTAATCCAAATCCATTGACTCCTTCATCTCCAGCAGAATGCAGAGAAGTACGATATAAGCCTCTGTTAGTGTTTCTATTTCTTAAAAATGTTCTCAAGGAATAAGAAAGACCAGGAAGGATTTGATAATTCAATGTAAGGTTAATATCAGTCAAATTAATGGAGGTCTCATCGACTGATTCTCTTTGGTCCCACAATGGGTTAACAGCGGTAAGGGTTGACCCTAAGTAAAACTTTACTAAATCTCCATTTTCATCAAACGGTTTTGCCAAAGGGGTAATATTGGTAAAGTTTAGATCACCTGTTTCTCTATCTTGTTGAGCATTTTGATAATTTACAATACCTTTTAAACTTAATTTGTCTGTAATTTTTTGATCAACATTCAGCTTAAAAGTTGCTCTACGATAACCTGAATTAGGAATAATTCCGCTCTGGTCAAAATAACTGACACTTGAGAAAATCTTGGTTTTTTCTGTACCTGCTGAAAGACTCAAAGCATGACTTTGAAGTAGGGCATTATCTATAATGAGATCTTCCCAATCCACAAATGTTTGACTACTTATCGCATCTAATTCAAAAGGAGTAAAAACATTTTGATCATTCAGATAGGCTCCTGTAAAACGATTTCGATTGGCCTCTCTTCTAAGGTCAATGAACTGTTGACCGTCATATTGATTAAAGTTTCTTGTAATCGATTGGGTAGTTGTAAATCCATGATAATTTACACTAATTCGACCTTCCTTACCTGACTTAGTGGTAACAAGAATAACTCCGTTGGAAGCTCTAGAACCATAATGGCAGTTGAAGAGGCATCTTTTAGAATCTCAATACTAGCGATGTCATCTGGAACAACATCATTAAGATTATCAAATGGCAATCCATCAACAATAATTAAAGGATCATTTCCATTCGGTGCAACTGACACATTTCCTCTAATTACAATATTAGAGTTTCCTCCTGGTCTAGCATCAGATAAATTGACTTGTACTCCTGCTGCTCTTCCTCTTAACATTTCGGATACATTGGTCGTAGGCAAGGCTGTTGCTTCTTCGATATCCACACTAGTGACAGATCCAACTACGTTACTTTTCTTTTTTGTTCCATAACCAACTACGGTTATTTCTGACAAAGCTGAAGCAGCTTCTAATAAGGTGATATTTAATACAGTCTGATCTCCTACAGGTACTTCTTGAGATTGATACCCTGTATAACTAAAAACAAGAATATCATTATTGGAAACACCAGTAATAGTGAAGTTGCCATCAACATCAGAAGCATCTCCAATGTCAGAACCCTTGATCATGATATTTACTCCAATTAAAGGTTCTTTACCGTCCTGAACATTTCCAGTTATGGTTTTGGTTTGGCTATAACTTGATAGACTAAATAATAGTAAGCATAAGTTTACTAAAATTATTTTTATCCTTTTCATAAGTATAGTTTTGTTTTGATGAAAGTATAGATTTTTGAAAACTAAAAGGCTACTTGTTGTCAGAGGAGATTAAATGGATATTTCAACATCTTTGAATAATTGATTTTTTTGCGGAAAAAATCAATAGTCGATATGGTGATTTTATCGATGTAATAAATTAAAATCAAGTAAGAATAAAAGATTTTTAATTGCCTCTATAGCTAAAGCAAAAGTAAAAAAAAAGGATACATTTAAGCAAATTGTTACCACTACACTACTACATCATAGCAAAAATCACCATATAATTTGTTACATCATAGCCATACAATAGGCTTAGAAAACCTATTTTTGTATCTTCGATTTAAATATTTTTTTATTGTTGAATCTAACTAAGTTTGCTCCAAACAAAATAAAAATGCAAGACTTCAAACTCCCCCAACTTCTTTTACTTTCCATCTTCTTTTTTTTCTTTTCTTGCCAAAGCGAGACCACAACGGTCTCCACCTCTGAAGGCAAAAAAGAAATTTCTACGGATGAATTTCTTAAGACAATTGGTGAAAGTTATGTCTTTGGCTACCCTTTAGTTTTGATGGATTTGACCAAAAAGGTTTCTACAAATATAAAATCCCCGCACCCTACCCGACCGATTGCACCGATCAATCAGTTAGGGCATTTCCGAAGTTTTCCAGATCATACTTTGACTGCGATTGTCAAACCGAATGTTGACACCTATTATTCTATTGCGTGGTTTGATTTGGAAAAAGAACCACAAGTATTATTCATGCCTGCGACAGACCGATATTATTTGTTACCATTTTACGATGCCTATTCCAATATTTTTGCTTCACCAGGAACTCGAACAACGGGAATTGATTCCCTAAATTTATTAATTGCTGGACCAACTTGGAAAGGGGAAACGCCTTCAGGAATGACTTTAATTCAGTCTCCTACACAGATGGTTTGGTTACTCGGAAGAATTCAAGTGAACAGTGCAGACGATGGAGCGACGACGGTAAAAGAAATTCAGGATGCGATGCGCTTGGTACCTTTAAGTGAATTTGGAAATGAAAATTACACGCCGCCAACGGGCAATGTAAAAGCAGAAAATAAAGCGGTCATTCCTGTCAAAACTATTCGAAATTTGGATGTCAAAACTTACCTGAATCAACTATCTGAATTGATGGTAAAAAATCCACCTGCTGCTGCCGATGCTCCAATGTTAGAAAAAATGGCAAAGATTGGTTTTGTTCCAGGCGAACCATTTGAGATAAGTACGGATAATTTTATCTTAAAAACTAAGCTTAGTAAACTCCCTGATTTTATCCATAAAAAATTTGAAGCTCGACGGGCCGAACCTGATCTAACACTTTTAAATAATGGTTGGATGATGGTCACCGAAGATATTGGAACTTACGGAACTGACTATTTGCGAAGAGCATATATTGACTTTATCGGATTAGGAGCCTTGACTGCGGATGATGCAGTTTATCCCAATTGTTCATTTGATAAAAATGGAAACCGACTGAATGCGAGTAAAAAATATACGATGCATTTTGATGCTAATCAGATTCCGCCAGTCGATGCCTTTTGGTCTTTGACGGCATATAATGAAGATGAATTTTTGGTGAAAAATGAATTGAATCGTTTTGCTTTGGGAGATCGAGATGATTTGAAATTCAATGACGATGGTTCGTTGGATATTTTTATTCAATCAGAAAAACCTGGTGAAGATCGCCTGCAAAATTGGTTGCCGATTCCTTCGGATGGATCATTTTATTTGACCTTAAGATTGTATAGACCAAAGCAAATCGTAATGGATAAAAAATGGGAAATTCCGTTTGTGGTGCCTGTGGAATAGAATGGCATATTTTTTTTCTCTAAATAATTAAAATCAATATTATGGATATCAGAGATAATACTGAAAGAGCCAAGATGGCCACCAACATTTTTTATGTAATGGGAGTCGTCATTCTAGGTATGATAATTTCTGATATTATGCAATACAATTTGTTAATTCAAGAGTTCTACACAGCAGAAGAAGCAAACAGTAATGATTCTCGACAAATGCTGATTGGTGGAATTTATTTAATATTTTTAGTTGCCTGTGCTTATGTTTTTATCAATTGGATGAGAAGAGCATATTATAACTTACATCAATTAAAAGGAGATTTAAAACATCAAGAATCGTATGCTGCTTGGAGCTGGTTTATTCCCTTTATAAATTTGTGGTATCCATATCAAATCATGAAAGAGATTTGGATTTATACCCAAACTAAAAGTGATATTGAGAACATAGTTTCACATTCATTAGTTCGACTTTGGTGGATTGCCTGGATTATAAATAATGTGGCGAGTAATATTTCTGCAAGATTCCCGATGGATACAATTGATGATTTATTGATAGGAACACAACTTTCTATTTTTAGTGATATTACTTCATTTCTAGCATTAGTCCTTGCTATTCAAATGATTAAAAAAGTATCTACATTCGAACAAGTATTATATCATTCTAATTATGAAATGTCAATCGAAGATCATTTGATTGAATAAATTAAGTTCGATATCAAATTAGTCACAAGATATAAATTCAACTAAGCAATGGTATTTTCTAATCCCTAATCAAAGTCACGTCACCTTTAAATAATTCAGTTTTGCCATCAATAAATTCTATCTCCGCAAAATAGATAAATACTGCTGGGTTAAGTTGTTTTGTTTTAAATCTTCCATCCCAGCTAAAGGCTGGATCATTAGGTATAAAGTTTTGAGCTGAAAAAATCTGTTCGCCCCAACGATCATAAATTTGAAAGGTATTGATTTGTTTGACTTTTGCATGGTTAGCGTAAATCATAAATAGATCGTTGATCCCATCGTCATTTGGACTAAAGGCATTTGGAATATAAATTTCTTTAGTGGGGTTGACCTGTAAAACGATTTGGTCACTTGCTTTACAACCGTCATCGCTGACAACTGTGATCGTATATTCTATTTCGTTTACAATGTTTTCTATAATAGGATTGAGACAATTAGTACAACTTAATCCATCTGAAGGAGACCAGTTGATTTGAGCAATCTGAGAGGTATCAATATTGGTAAATGCCAAAAGTTGATAGTTATCACCTAATTCCAAATATTCGTCAGGAGCTAACTGAACATAAAGTTCGGAGAGTATTGGTTCAATTAAGACTTCGTCTTCCCATTGGCAACCAGCTACATCCTGAATCAAAACTGTATAGTTTCCTCCAACAAGATTGGGGAAATAATTTGAGGTACTAAAATTTTGGCCTCCATCTATCGAATATAAATAGGGTGCTTCTCCCCCTTCGACAGAAATAATTGTTAGACTTCCTTGGTCGCCATAGCATAGCGGATCGACAATTTCAATGATTGCAGATGTAGGAATATTTTCATTTTCTGCTATAAAAATTTCAGCAGTATTGGTACATCCATTTTCATTATCGGTCACGACAATAGTGTAATTCCCCGGAGTATAAATAGTTGGAGATAAAGTAGTTGCATTGTCAATTAAAGTATTCCCAAACCATTCATAAGTAAAAGGAATCCCTACCGAAGATCCTTGTCCACTTAGGGTGATGCTTTCGGTCAAACAATCAAATTGCTCCATACTTGATGCTACTGCTAAAGGAGGAATTGTATTTTCATTAACTAAAATTTGTGCTTCGTTTTGGCAACCATTATCATTGTTGATAATCGTAAGAGTGTAGGTGCCTGCTTGATTCACGATTGGTTGGAGTGTGTTTGCTCCAGACAAAATTCCACCTGAAGGATTGGAAGACCAACTATAAAGATAATCACCATTGGAGGAAGAACCTAGAGCATTAATTTGAATCGCCTCAATCGTACAAGTCAAATTTTCAAGGGAATTAATCGCTACGATTGGTGGTGTTATATTTTCTAGAATCTCAATTGATTCCGAATTTGTACATCCATTGATGGTGTTAGTGATGATTAAAGTATAAATTCCTGATTGTCCAATTTCAGGATTTGGACTATTGATACCAGAGAGAATATTTCCATTGTTGGTCGCCCATTGGTAATTGATATTTCCGATAGGAAGCGAACCAGACGCATCTAGAATAAGAGAGGAATTATTACAAGTCAGGATTTGTTCAGAAATGAAATCAATAAATATAGTTGGTTCATTAATGTTTTCATTGATGACGACTTGATCTTGGGTTTGGCAATTATTACTGCTATCCAAAACATATAAGGTATAAGTATCTGGGATATTTACTGTAGTAGTTGGAGTGGTAGCAATAATATTCCCAGCACTATTTTGCCATTGATATTGAATATTATTTCCACTACTGGATCCACTTCCATTAAGAATGATTTGGTTGATATCACAAGTGAGTGTTTCATCGTTTCCAGCATCAACAATTGGTAAATTAGTATCGGGAATAATTTCTACCTCATCTGTTGCGCTACATCCATTAATGGTGTCAGTCACCATCAGAAAATAAATGCCACCAGAAGTAATAAAAGTAATGGCAGAAGTACCAATAGTAATTCCGTTTTCATTTTGCCATTCATAACTTAAATTATCACCACTAGAAGTTCCATCCAGAATTAATTCAGATTGCCCACAAATTAATGTTTGATTTTGACCTGCCTCTGCTATTGGTTGAGTGATATTTTCTTCGACTTCTATTGTTGATGTAGTACTACATCCATTACTTCCGTCGGTTATTTCGAGTGTATAAATTCCTGGTGTGGCAACAGTTGTATTTTCCAATACAGATATTATATTACCCAAATTATTGGTCCATTCATAATTAATATTTCCGCTGATGGTGGAAGAACTACTTCCATCAAGTTCAACTGAATTCGTAGTACATGTTAATGTTCCATTAATTGTAGCAATGGCCGAAGGAAGATTATCATCTGGAATAATTTCTACGCTTGACTGTGCGCTACAACCACTTTCGGTATCAGTTACAATTAAAGTATAAAGTCCTGATTCAGTAACTTGAGTGATGGCTTGTTCTGCAATTAAGATTTGTGCAGCATTTACCCATTGGAAAAAAAGATTATTCCCTAGAGAGCCACTTCCATCTAAAGTTACTTCGTTGACGTCGCAAGTTAGGATTCCATTATTTCCTGCATTAGCAATTGGTGTTTCGATATTTTGCTCAACCGTAACTATAGTTATTTCGGAGCAACCATTATTTTGATCTGAAACTATTAATGAATAACTGCCTGGAAGACTGGTATTTAAAATCGCATTTGTCCCCAAAATAATTCCATTGCTATCTTGCCATTCGTAATTTAAAATGCCATTGCCATTTGAATTGGAGGCATCAATAGTTACTAAAAGAGTGTTGCAAGTCAAGGTGTCAACTGACAAAATTTCAATATTTGGAAAATCATTATTTTCTGCTATAATTAGAGTTGTATCTGCTGTGCACCCATTATTAGTCGTGATAGAAAAAGTATATGTTCCTGCTTGAGTAACTTCAATAATTGGAGTTGACTCAGAAATTCCTTGGCCTTCCCAAAGATAGGTGACATTCGGAGTAGTAGTATTTCCTGTTAAAGTCACAGAAGGATTATTACAATCTAAAACACCTTGTGCTTCAGCAGAGATGTTAGGCACATCTGTATTTTGATTGACGGTGACGGTTTGACTACTCGTACATCCATTTGTAGCCGTAACGGTTAACGTGTATTCTCCAGCTTGATTAGTTGTTGTAGTTGAAGTGTTGGCATTGACACCCGATCCAGTCCAAAGAAAAGTAATGGCAGAAGTATTAGAATTCCCTATCAAAGTGACGACAGAATTATTACAATCCAAGACACCTTGTACTTCAGC